>CAZLTD010000053.1:0-35133 GCA_964562385.1 uncultured Desulfobacula sp. | reverse complement strand
CGGCCGGACACATTGTTTAAAATGAGTCCGGCCGGGGTAAAAATTATGGCCTCCCTATTGGGGATCTAAGGATTGCACGCTTTTGTCTGGCATGGACCCAGGAGGTCATAAAATTATCATTGGATATCCGATAAAATATCCTTGCTGTTAGTTTTCTTTTTCATATGCTTTAAGCAGAGAAACAATGACCGGGCACAGGGCTAAAAGGGCAATCAGGTTGGGAATTGCCATCAGGCCGTTAAATGCATCGGACAGGTTCCATACAAAGTTTAAAGGCACTGTGGCACCCACAAATACGAGTACGACCCAGACCCATTTGTAAAGTTCAACCGCTTTCACACCGGCAATGTATTCCAGACATTTGGATCCATAGTAGTACCAGCCCAAAATGGTGGAAAAGGCAAAGAAAATCAGACCAATGGATACGATGAATTGTCCCACCCCCGGAAGCGATGCCGCATAGGCACCCGAAGTCAGAGCTGCGCCGGAAAGACCGTTTGAAACACTCATCAGACCGTCAGTGTTAAAAGAGATCAGGCCGGAGACAAGGATGACAAGGGCGGTCATGGTGCAGACGATCAAAGTATCGATAAAGGAGCCCAAAGAGGCGATAATCCCCTGGGTAGTGGGGTCCTCGATTTTGGATGCTGCATGGGCGATGGGAGCGGAACCCAATCCTGCCTCATTGGAGAAAACACCGCGGGCAACCCCGTATCTGATGACCGTACCAACCAGGCCGCCGCCAACAGCAGTACCGGAGAAGGCATTTGAAAATATAAGGCTGAAAGCCTGGGGGATAAGATCTGCTTTGGCGATCAGAACGATGATAGATCCCAAAACATAGAAAACCGCCATAATGGGAACGATTTTAGAGGTGACCTTGGCAATGTTTTTGATGCCGCCGATGATGACCATGGCAGTGGCAATGGCAATAATAATACCGGTTACCCAAAATGGAATATTTAAAAAGGAGTTCATGGCAGACGCCACGGAGTTGGACTGAACCATGTTGCCGATACCAAAGGATGCTATAAATCCGAACAGGGCAAAACACCAGCCAAGCCAGCCCCAGTTGCCGCCGAATTTTTCTTTCATCCCCAGTTTGATATAGTACATGGGGCCACCGGATTGCTCGCCGTTTTCATTGGTGATCCTGTATTTTACCGCCAGAACGGCTTCGCCGAATTTTACCGCGCCGCCAAAAGCACCGGTCACCCACATCCAGAAAATGGCGCCCGGTCCCCCGGCCACAATGGCCGTGGCCACACCGGCGATATTTCCGGTGCCGATAGTTGCGGAAAGGGATGTCATCAATGCCTGGAACGGGGTTATATCTCCTTGTCCATGATGGTCTCTGGAAAACAGCAGTTTAAAGGCGTGGATCAGTTTTCGAAACTGAACCACCCGTGTGGCCAGGGTGAGAATGACGCCGGTTCCAACGAGTAAAATGATCATAATGGGACCCCAGGCAAAACTGCCCACTTTCCCCACTAACAGGTTTAAAAACTCCATACATAACTCCTTACACTATTTTGTTAATCTTACCTGCCGCAGACCATTGCAGCAGCCAGTAAATTTTTTGCCCGCAAAAATATGGGGCTGCTTACCTGGAGCTTCTATATTACATAAATTGTGCCAGGGGATGTGGATGATTGGTGTTGTGGCTGTATTGTTTGTTATATCAAGATGTTATGGATTTGTGGCCGAGCTGGGATACCCGGTGGATATTCATGGAATATCAAGGATGTGTGTCATAATGACCCGGTTGTCGGTTGGATGTGGTGCCACCCCGGTTAAAACGCCGCCGGGTGGGGGGCGCCGTGAAATAAGCAGGTGGGTCATAATGTCGCAGATGCGTCATAATGACCCGGCTGGTGTGCGGTCTTGGCCGGATACCTGCATTTTTACAGCAGCTATGAAGCATAGCTTTTTAATTTGCGCTGGAGTGTCTTTCTGCCGATTCCCAGTATTCCGGCGGCCTTGGTCCTGTTGCCGTTAACTTGTTCTAAGACACTGAGAATATGATTTTTTTCAACACGGGCCAGCGGCCACAGGGGATTGGTAGATAGTATATCTGAAGGTGGTGCGCCAGTTTTATCCCGGTACTCTTTTGAAATGGAATCAAGGCCGAGGGTGTTGCTTTTTTCCATAAGTACCGCGGCCGCGATCATGTTTTTGAGTTCCCTGACATTGCCGGGAAAAGAAAAAGCCAATAAAAAGTTTTCAAGATTACTGGACAGACCATCAATGTGTTTGCCGGTGTCATCGGCAAACTGTTTTAAAAAGATGCGTGCCAGCGGCAGGATATCCTCTTTTCGTTCCCGCAGTGGGGGGATATCAATATGAAACATGTTCAGCCGGTGAAAAAGGTCAGCGCGAAACCTTTTTTTCTTTATCTCATCGGCAATGTTCCGGTTGGTTGCCACCAGTATCCGGGTGTCTGCATCCGTGGTTCGCGTGGACCCCACGCGGTAATACTCCTTTTCCTGGAGCACCCGCAACAGTCCCGATTGAAGTGAGATATCAAGATCGGTGATTTCATCTAGGAACAGGGTGCCGCCTTTGGCAGATTCAAAAAACCCCTTTTTATCGGCGGCGGCACCGGTGTAGGCGCCTTTTTTGTGTCCAAAGAGCTCATCCTTGAAAAGGGTTTCGCTGACCGCTCCCATGTTGACGGCAACAAAAGGTCCCTGATCCCGCAGGCTTAACTGGTGGATCTTTTTGGCCAGCATCTCTTTTCCGGTACCCGACTCTCCGGTGATCACCACGGAATATTCCGTGGGGGCGATCATTTCGACCTGCCGGAGTATCCTTGCCATGGACAGATCCTGGGCCACCATATCCTGGAATAGTTCAGGGTTGGCAAGTTTTGATAATGGCTGGTTTCTTTCAAATAACGACAGTCCCTGCCGCAGGCAATAGCGTTCAATGGCCCGTTTGATCAGGATAATCAGCTTGTCATACTGCAAGGGCTTGGTCATATAGTCGTATGCCCCGATTTTCATGGCCCGGACAGCCGAGTTGATATCATCGCTGGCCGTTACCATGACACATTCGGTGTCGGCAAAAGAGGATTTAATCTGTTTGAGAAGCGCCAGTCCGTCCAGATGCGGCATTAAAAGGTCGATAAGGATAAATTTAAACACACGTTTTTCAAGCAGTGCCATGACATCCCGGCTGTCGGACACAAGGGCCGGCTCCGGCATGCCGGCACTGATCAGGATCTCCTTGATGGTCAGTAAAAATCCCTTGTCATCGTCGACAATCAGGACCGGTGTCTCTTTTGGCGGCAAATACTGCATGGATTAGTCTCCTTGGGGCATTGCTTTCTTTAAACCGTTAATCAGGGCATTAAATTCAATGATCAGGGTACGGGCCTGTTTCTCAATGGTCTTTTCATCACCCTGCATGGCCGATTCTTCCAGCATGGCAGCATTGTCCCGGCATTGGTCGGCAAATATTCGTCCAGCCGCCCCTTTCAGGGTGTGAGCGGTTATACGGATGGTTTCCAGCTGTTTTTGGGTCACGGCGGCCTCAAGCTGTGCCAGTTGTTCCGGTGTCTGTTCTATGAAAATCCGGCAGACCGTGTCAAACAATTTCTGGTCGCCTCCCAGAGAAGCAAGTGCCTTCTTTTTATTGATGTCCAATTTGTCAAATTGCGATGGGTGTTTTGGGGATGGCCTATGTTTTTCAATGATTTTAAACAGCTGGCTCATCTCCACGGGTTTGGCAAGAAAATCATTCATTCCAACGGCTATACTTTTTTCTTTAAACTCGTCAAGGACATGGGCGGTCATGGCAATCACCGGTACTTTTAAATTGGCAGTGCCGGCTTCCCCGTTTCTGATTTTTCTGCATGTAGTGAGCCCGTCAAGCCGGGGCATTTCAATATCCATGAAAACGATGTCTATGGAATGCTGTTTCAATAAAGAGATAGCATTCAAGCCGTCCGGCGCATGATACACCTTATGCCGGCTTGGCGCCAGAAAGGCATTGAAAACCCTGGCATTCATCTGGTCGTCCTCCACTAAAAGCAGGGTCAGCGGTATTGGCTGAGAATGGGAAGGCGGGCTGTCCAAAAAGTCTGGATCACCGACGGGGGTGTCCGGCATTTTTTTGGGGAGACTGTCGATGTCAAAAGGAAGGTATAAAAAGAAACGGCTGCCTTTGCCGGGTCGGCTTTTTACATCAAGGGTGCCGCCCATCAACCGGGTGATTTCCCGGCAGATGGCAAGACCAAGGCCGGTGCCGCCATATTCCCGGGTGATGGATGCCTGGGCCTGGGTAAATCGTTCAAAAATGGAATCCAGCCTGTCCGCATCAATCCCGATGCCGCTGTCTTGAACACAGAACAGAAGAGAAAATTGTCCGGGAGTATCTGTTTTTTCCCGGCGGATCGTCAGGGTGATATGGCCGTCATGTGTGAATTTGATGGCATTGGACAGAAGATTGCCGATAATCTGGCGCAGCCTGACCGGATCTGAAGACAGGTACTCCGGGATATCTTCAGCTTTGTTCAAAGAGAAATCAAGCCCCTTTTCCCGTGCCTGAAAACCCCAGGTCAGTTCAATGTTGGCCAGAAGATCCTTAAGGCTGAAAACATTTTTCTGGATACGCATTTTTCCAGCCTCAATGGTGGAAAAATCAAGGATGTCACTGATGACATCCAGAAGGTGGCGGGCGGAGTATTTAACGGTTGTCAGGTTTTTTTCCTGCTGGGAATCAAGGGGGGTGCCAAGGGTGACATCGGTCATGCCGAGAATGGCATTCAAGGGCGTTCTGATTTCATGGCTGAGGCTGGCCAGAAAGTCGGTTTTGGTGATATTGGCTGCTTCAGCCATCTCCCTGGCCTGCTGCATTTCATATTCGGCATTGAGCCGCTCGGTGATATCCCGGCCGTTCATAACAATGGCATTTAATGCCTTGTTGTCTGTCAGATTGCTCAGGATGGACTCAAAGAACAGATAATGGCCGTCGGTGTGTAAAAGCCTGTGGATGACGGATTTGTCCTCTTTACCCATGACCAGCTTTTGGATCATCTTTTCCCAGGGTGCTTTGTCAGACGGATGAAGCAGGTTAAAAACACGACTGCCGATCAGGGACTGCGGTTTATACCCGAGGATCGATGTAAAGGAGGGACTTTGATAGATGATCGTGCCATCCGGCGAAAATGCCTGGATAATATCTGTTCCGTGCTCGGTCAGGCAGCGGAATCTCTCTTCCCGGCGTTTGATCTGGAAATGCCAGAACAGGATTATCACAAGGATAATTGAACCGATAACAGTGCCACGGATCACCAGTGTACGAAGCAGCTTTTCATCCACGCCATGCTCAAACCGGATGGAAAACCATTTTTGCCGGATACGGTCATGCTCCCGGGCTGAAATGGTTGACAGTCCTTTGTTTAAAATAGTTACCAGTTGGGGCCAGTCAGATCGAACCGCAAAAGAGAGAGCGGCATCATCGTATTCAGTGGCTGCAGCGACTTTTAATTCGGTATCGTTGTGCTCCTTGAGCTGATATCCGACGATGGCCAGGTTCTCCACATAAGCATCGGCCTTACCGTTGCGAACAGCGGACAGTCCCTTTTTTACGGACGCCACGGGCAGTATTGTTATGGCCGGGTGGTCTGCCTGAATCTGTCTGCGGATGTCGTACCATTTAATCACGGCCACCGTTTTCTGGTGCAAATCTCTTAATCCGCCGATAAGCGGTGACTGGTGTTTGTTAACGATGACCCAGGGAAACGACAGATAGGGACTGGTATACTTTAAAAGAGGTGACGGCGCCTCCAAGGATGCGGCCGACGGCAGAACATCAATATGTTGGGAACCGGATGCTTTGTATTCTGTGATAGCCGATTGTTTAAGGGTGTTTCCCACGGTCATGTTTATGCCCAGCCGCTGATTTAACAGATCAACATAATCGGAGACCATGCCCAGAAAAATGTCGTCGTTGTCAATGAATTCAAAGGGGGGCAGGTCCGGTCGAATTCCCAGGTTGATTGTTGTGCCGGGTCTTCTGTGTTGAGTGAGCCATTTTCTCTCGTCCGGTGTGAATCGGATCATATCACTGGTGGGTGAAAAAAAGCGGGCATCCGGCTGTGTAATCCACCGGTTTTCAATACGGACCAGCTGGTCATTGGAAAGGCGGTTAAACCCTTGAGAAATCCTGTGCATCAACTCCGGGTTAAGGGTTTGAACAAAGGCACCCACCGGGTGCTGGATCACCGGTGTCGTACTGATTTTAAAATCAGACCCAACGCCGAGTTGTCCGGGGAGTACGGCCATTTCCTGGGGCAGGGCTAAAAATGCAGGGATGGTGCCGGATGCTGCGGCCAGGATCATGTCCTTGGCAGAATCATATTCTGCAAGCTTAACCCCCGGTTGCCGGGTGCTTGCCCATTCCCAGGCCCTTGTGCCGGAGACAACTCCCAATACCTGTCCGGGTCTCAATGTCGGCGGGTTAAAAAGGCTCGCCCCCTGTGATTCGTAAAGATACCAGTCAAACCGGTAATAGGGGACTGCAATGTCACCCCAGCCCGCCACCTGGTTTTTGGGCGGCAGGGTGGACAGTACATCAACAATGCCGTCTTTTAATGCATGGATAGCATCAATCCTGTTATACAGTTTAAAGGTGACGGGTCTCCCGGTTTTCTGGGACCATAACTGCCACAGATCGACAAACAATCCCGATGGTTTGCCCTTGGCACCGATAAAAGAGAAGGGCGGAAAATCCTGGAGTGCGGCCACCATGAGGGTGTCTTTGGCCTTTTCAGGGGAGGGCCCCATCCATTTGCGTTCAATTGCGGCTTTTTCTTCCGGTGTAATGGCGGCAAGCCCTTTGTTGACCTGCCGCAACAGGGTTGTGTTACCCTGTTGCACAGCCGCATAAAACGGTTTGCGGTATAACGGCCGCGCTGCATGGTATCGAAAGTTTTTCAGCAGGTCCTCTTCCTTTAAAAAATACAGAGCTGTCGGCGTATCGCAGATAAATACCTTTACCTCACCGTTTGACACCCCTTTAAAAAGCTCTCTGTGGCTGTCATATTTTTTTAAAGCCGCGTCCGGCAGCTCCCTGTTTACGAACTCCACGGCATAATCCTGATCCAGCACCCCAATTTTGAAACCAATCAGATCCTGCAGGTTTTTCAGGCCGAATATGGATTCATGGAAAAAGAAATGGGTCTGGGTGTTTTTCAGGACTCCGGCATAATCTAAAAAGGTGTCTCGTTTAACGCTGAAAAAACATCCGGCATGAATATCGGCTTGACCTGTCTTTACCATCTCAAGGCTTTTCGCCCAGGGAGCGGTCAAAAACTCAATCGGGATGCCTGTTTTTGTCGACCACAATTGCCACAAATCAATGAACATGCCGATGGCCTGTCCTTTTTTGTCTGCAAAATGAAACGGCATATTGTCAATACTGGCGACGATCTTGACGTGGCCGGTAAACGGCTGCCAGACAAGTTCGTTATGATTCCCGGTCCAGTTTTGAATCACCCGGTCTATCTCATGGGATCCGATTTTTAACAGTCCGTCATTGATCTTGTTGAGCAGTTCCTGGTTGCCGATTTTAAGGCCGGCATAAATCGGCTTTTTATATACCGGATTCGCAAGGCGGTGGATTAAGTTTGAAGCGTCATGTTTGGCAAGGTATGTGGATGCCACCGGCCCTTCCATTAAAAAGGCCTGGATTGTGCCATTCAAAGCCGACTGGACCAGTTTTTCATGATCCGGGAAGAACAGCGGGGTGGTGCCGTCAAGGTGCTGTCTTAAATAAGATGCGCTGAAATCTTTGGAAACAACACCGATGGTCAATGCCTGAAGATCTGATAATTTTTCAGGCCCAAAACTAAGATCCGATCGAAAATAGATAAAGGTGGCAAGGTCAAACAGGGGCAGGGTAAAATCAAAACTCTTTTCCTGTTCACGGGTTTTTACCATCAGGCCGTTGATATCGGCCTTGTTTAAAATGAGATCAGAGTTTGAAACATCCCGGGGGCTTAAAACAAAATCGACATCTATGCCTGTTTTTTGGGACCAGAGCTGCCAGATATCAACGAGGATGCCCCTTGGCTGGTTGTTCAGCCCGGAAAAATAAAAGGGCATGAATTCGCCGTAGGAGATCGTTAACGGGCGTTGAAGTTTGGCTGCAGCGCTATTGGGCTGCCCAGCAGACAAAGGGGGTGTAAAAGAAATGGTACAAAAAATAAAGGCAGGCAGAACAAAGACAAGAAAATACCGGAATGATGGGGAGCCGGCATGTTGTAGTCTCTTTTTCACTGCGCATGTCCCAAGTTTAGTCGAGTCATTCAAGGGTGCTACATCGATTTTCGCAAAGCAGCTGACGGGCAAGGAACATGGCAGCGGCTTTTTAAAATGCGGACACCGGGTCTAATAACCCTCTTTGAAAATACTTTCTGCGGTCTTCACATCTTCCGGGCAGAAAACAAACAGGCAGCTCCCGTTTGAGTCAGATACAGATCCGTAAACATAATTAATATTAATCTGTTCCTCACCAAATTTTTTGGTAATTTTGGTCAATTCGCCGGGTTTGTTGGTGATATCAATAGTGACCACTTCCTTGGAGTCAAACAGGTAATCATTTTCTTTCAGGCACTCAATGGCCTGTTCCGGTTTGTCAACAATGAGCCGGGTCAGCGCAAATTGAGCAGAATCCCGCCGCATGGAACTGTAACTGGCCGATGAGGCAAGGCGTTTAAGGGATTTGCCGCGGGCTTCAAACAGATTCTGCACATAGGCAGATGCGTCCTGAATCGTAATGGCATCGATATTGATATCCGATCCGGCAAAAAGTTCAGTCAGTTTTGCCAGCTCTCCAGGTGCGTTTTTAAGAAAAAGAGAAATTTCTATCCTGATCATACAGCCCCCTTGTTAAGTTATCAGTTGTCAAATATCAGTTGTCAGTATTCAATAAATGTTAAAACGAATTACCGAATACTGACAACTAAAAAACTTAATTTTTTTCTGCAATGGCCACGCCTTCGTCAAAAGCGGTCATATTCAAAGGAATTATTTTGGCTTTGGCTGCAAATTCCTCTTTGACGCATTTTTTCAGCAGATCCAGGTCAACAACGCCGGATTTTGCGGCAAAGGCACTTAATGCAACAATGTTGGCAGCCCTGACACTTCCGGCTTTGATAGCAATATCGTTGGCCGGTACAATCAGTTCGGTTATATCATCACGCTCGCTGCGGGACGGAATTAAAGAGGAGTTGATCATGATCACACCGCCCGGTTTTACATCATTGGCAAATTTTTCAAGTGACGGACGGTTCATGGCCACCAGGTGGCTTGGGTTTTTAATGATGGGAGACCCGATCCTCTTGTCACTTATTACAACGGTGCAATAGGCGGTTCCACCCCTCATCTCAGGTCCGTAAGACGGTACCCATGCGACAAAGTAGTCCTGTTTCATGGCGGCGTAGGCCAAAAGTTTCGCACTCAGTAAAATACCCTGTCCGCCAAATCCTGCAAATTTTATTTCTGTTTGCATTGGTTTCTCCAAAAACAATAGTTATTTATTGTTGTTTTTTTTATTAAATATCCCTATTCCGGAACCTTGTAATCTCCGAGTTCGTAGTAGGGAAGCAGGTTGTCTTCGGCCCATTTGAGTGAATCCAGCGGGGTGAGACCCCAGTTTGTCGGGCAGGTACTGACCACCTCGACAAAGCTGAAGCATTTGCCTTCAACCTGGTATTCAAATGCCTTTTTAATGGCTTTTTTGGCCTTGTTCACCTGCTGGGGTTTCAAAACTGCCTGGCGGGTGACGTACGCCGGTGTTACCAGTTCACCCAAAAGATTTGCCATGCGAATCGGCATGCCTGTCTGCTCGGTATCGCGGCCTGTTGGGGCTGTGGTGGCACGCTGGCCCGGCATGGTGGTGGGGGCCATCTGGCCGCCGGTCATACCGTAAATGGCGTTGTTTATAAAAATCGTGGTGAATTTTTCACCCCGGTTGGCGGCATGAATGATTTCGCCCATACCGATGCTGGCCAGATCGCCGTCACCCTGGTATGTGAATACGATCAGGTCCGGTCTGACTCTTTTTATTCCTGTTGCCATGGCAGGGGCACGGCCGTGAGCCGCTTCCTGGAAATCACAATCAAAATAATTATATGCCAGCACGGCACATCCGACAGGGGCAATTCCTACTGTTCTTTCCCGGATGCCGAGTTCATCAATGGCTTCGGCCACAAGTCGGTGAACAATGCCATGGGTACAACCGGGGCAATAATGCGTCATAGTATCACTGAGAGCTTCCGGTGTTGAAAATGCTTTTCCCATTTGTTTTATCTCCTCAATTTAGCGGTTAGAGCAACTCTTTTACAATGTCAATAATCTGTTCAGGAGTTGGAATGTCTCCACCGCACTCACCGTAAAAATGTACTTTTCTCTGGCCTTTCACACATCGTTCCACGTCTTCGACCATCTGTCCCATGCTCATTTCAATGCTGATGACGTTTTTGCAGCTTTCCTTGGTTGCGGCATTTAACACAGCATCTTCCGGGAAGGGGAACAGGGTTTTGGGTCTTAAAAGCCCGATTTCAATCCCTTGTTCTTTCATCATGTCAATGGCAGTCTTGCAGACGCGGCTCATGGTGCCGTAGCTGGTTATAAGAACCTGATAATCGGTATCGGTATTGTACTCTTCAAACAATACCTCTTCTTTTTTCATCTGCGTGTATTTGGCTTTGAGCTGAAGGTTGTTTTCGTTCAACTCTTTGGGATCAAGAAACAGAGATTTTACAAGATTTCTCTTTTTGCTCTTCCGGGTGGACATCCCGTTGGAGGCCCAGTCGTCCTTGTTGGAAGGTTCGGTTTTTAAATCGTCGGGGAATTCAACCGGTTCCATCATCTGACCGATCATACCGTCTCCTAAAATCATGACAGGCCCTCTGTATTTTTCAGCCAGTCCAAAGGCATTCATGGTCATCTCAACCGCTTCCTGGACTCCATCCGGTGCCAGAACCAGCATGTGGTAGTCTCCGTGACCGCCGCCCTTTGTGGCCTGAAAATAGTCGCCCTGGGAAGGCAGGATGCCGCCCAGTCCCGGGCCACCGCGAACGATATTGACAAAAACCGCCGGCACCTGGGCTGCTGCAATATAGGAGATCGCTTCGCTCATCAGGCTGACACCGGGGCTTGAAGAGGTTGTAAATACTCTTTCACCGGCGCCTGCTGCGCCAAAAATCATGTAACCGACCGCCACTTCACTTTCCCCCTGCAGGAAAACACCGTCAACTTCCGGCATTCTTTTAACCAGGTATTCCGCCACTTCAGACTGGGGCGTGATGGGATAGGCAAAGTAATTCAGGCATCCGGCGCGGATAGCGGCTTCACCAATTGCTTCATTTCCTTTCATTAACACTTTAGCCATTATTTTTTTCCTTTGTTTATTTTGCTGTTTCTTCTTGTGTTTCAACAATATTGATGGCTACGTCCGGGCACATGATGCAACACAATGTACACTTGATACAATCTTCAGGTCGTGCCTGGAATACAGGGAAATGCCCCTTGGCATTTACCTTGTCGGTGATTTCCAGGACATTTTTCGGGCAGACATTGACACACAGGCTGCAACCCTTGCAACGTTCAGAATCAATGATATGTTTGTATGCCATATAAAATACTCCTTTATTTATGTTAAGACCGTTTCCAGGGAAATTGAAGTTTTCTGTCAAGGGTAAGAACAGGACAGGAAAATCGTTCTATCTCCAGTTGCGGTATTAAATTGGATGACGCGGTTATAAACTCAAGTTTCAATCCGGTGGCAGAGGATACGTCCATTAAAAAATCATATCCTTTGTGGATTATATCGCACGTTGTTTCATCGATAAGGTTGGCATTACCGATCAAACCGGTGATTTTCATCTTTGAGGAGGCTTCGATCTCCTCTTTAATTTTAAGGCAGCCCTCGATATTTTCGGTGAATGGTCTGAACGGATTGATGACCTGCAGCATTTGAACTTTCTGTTTTGACAGAGAGTCCTGAAGCGCGGCCAGAACCGTTACGCCGACATCGTCTCCGCCGGCATCCAGGATGGTGAGCTCAGAAGGCTGTTTGATTATTCCGGCAACGGCCGGGGCCAGAATGGGCAGATCGGCGTGCATGTATTGCTTGTCCGGCAGTATAACATCGACCCCAAGCGCTTTTAGAGGCTTCCTGGCTTCCCTGGCCCGAAAGTAAGGGTTGACCAGGTCAAGATCGGCAATCTTGACATCAAGGCCCTGGGCTCTTCTTGACACAGCAAGATTTACGGCGGTTTCGGTTTTGCCGCTGCCGTAATTCCCGCAGATGATGACGATCCCTTTTAGATTAATATTCAATCAAGAACCTCTCAAAAAGTTTGCTTAAAATTAACTTTGTTTGCTTAAACTATAAAAGCCTTAAAAATGTTCCTTGTCAAGATAATTATATCATTTAATATCAATGATCTACTTCTTCTACCCGGACAGTCCGGATATTTTACCAAGCTAAACATTTTATACAACCTACCATTTAGATCAGATTATGATTTGTTTTGCAATGTCTTTATTTATTTTTCAAGGACGCCAGCAGTGTTTCAATATCCTTTTTGGTCAGGCTGCGATTTAGCTTAAAACTTTCAGATTTGATTCTCTGGGTAAGGGGGTAAAGCTGTCTGTCTGTATAGTCCATACCATTGTGGTCTAAAAATTTTTTCACCAGTTGTTTGCCGCAAAGCGCGTTGATAAATATTTTCTCCTCAGTCGCGGTGCCAAATCCCCCGTCTGCATGGGTGCCGGCCACATGGGTTTTTACGGCGTCCCCGAAAACAGGAGTGTTCACGGTGAGAAGATGGTGTCCGGTCTGCTCGTAAACGATGTGGTCCACATAGTCATAGTACTCTTTAAAAGCGTCCACATCGTCTGTATTCAGGTTGAGTTTAAAGCCCTGGTCCTTGAGATGTTTTGCGGTCACATAGAGGTCTGCCAGCCCGTTTCTCTCTCCAATGCCAAGGGCAGATGCCTCCAGGACCCGGCCACCGGCCACAATTCCCATCATTGAATTGGCATTGGCCATGCCCATGTCATTGTGACAGTGAACGGAAATTTTTGTATGACAAAGGTGTGAACAAAGATCGGATATCTTTTCAAAAACCTGGTTGGGCGACATTACCCCGGATGTGTCCGGCAGGGACAGGATATCGATATCCGGATGGTCAAGTGCCGTGACACAGGTTTGAACAAGGGCCATATCGGATTTTCCAATATCAAGCAGGGCAATGGAAATGCAGGTATCCGGTTTTTTTTGTTTCACCATTGAGGCCATGGCAGTAAGATCGGCCAGCGTTTTTTCAAGCATCTGCCGGGATGCCTGGCTTTTGATATGGATATGAAAATGAAGCTCTTTTGCACCGGTCTTCAAAATAAGAGCTGCATCATCCGGCGTTGCTCTTCCCATGCCGGCGATACGGGTTTTCAATGTCATATCACTGGCATGTTTGCAAAGATGGGATACAATTTTGGCTTCCTTTTTATGGGCGCTTGGATATCCTGCCTGGCAGATATCCACTCCCAGGGTTTCCTGGAAATTTAAAATTTGGACCCGCTGTTCCAATGAGAACATGATCCCGCGGTACTGCATGCCTTCCCGCAGCGTCTCGTCAATGACGGTGATATGATTATCATCGGGTTTTGTTATTTTTGACATGGTGCTCCCTGGGCGGATTGAAGTATCCGTGAATAAGGTGGGGGAAAGCAGAAGAAAGCGCTTTTATCATCTTTTTCATCCCCACGGGCCTGCCGCTGTCACCTGTGTGCGACTGAATCCGGCAATAGTGCCGGGGGTCATAGTTTAAATTGCGCCATTGGATCATATCGATATTAAAGGTTTCAATGAAATTGGTCAGCGCTTCCATCTCCTTTTGGGAATCGGTGAATCCCGGGCAGTTCAGGTAATTGACGGCTACAAAAAGCCCATTGTCTTTGGCGATCTCAATGCTTTTGAGGACATCGGAAAAATGATAGGTTCGGGGCCGAAAATAGGTCAGGTAGTGGTCTTTTCGAACCGAGTTCATGCTCACGCGCATGGCGTTAAGACCGGCACGGCACAACGCCTGGACCGCTTCGGGAATGCCGGCATTGGTGTTCAGGTTGATGGTGCCGTTGTCTGTTTTTTTGCGGATCATCTTAATGGCGGGTTCAATGGCCTTGACAGCAGTCAGGGGATCTCCTTCACACCCCTGTCCGAAGCTGACCACCGCCTTTTTAACATGGGCAATATGCTCCAGTGAGACCTGGGCGATCTCTTCGGGCGTCGGGGTAAAGGCGATCCGTTCCTGACAGGCACACAGATTGTTCTCTTTTTGAAGCGATATACAGCCTATGCAGTCGGCATTGCAGGCTGTGGAGGCAGGCAGCGGGGCTTCATACCGCTGCAGGAAAAAGTTTTTCCCGGCAGGACACCCATATTGCAGGGCACAGGTTTCAAGATGGCGCATCAGGCGGTTGTCGGGATATTTCTTTTTCATCCTGTGAACCCCTTTGACAACCCCTTTTTGGGGCATCTGCCTTAAATCCTGGCGGGGTTCCGAATCCACGAGCAGGGCGGCAGATCGAAAATTGTTTTTACCGAAGCCTACAGCCCCGTAGGAAAAAAGAGGCAATGGATCAGATATGCCACTATCGTCATAGGCGCTAAAATGGCGGTTCACATATCCCGGAGAATTGAAAACAGCCACTGGAAAGATTTTCTCATCCAATTGGTACGGGTTGGTTTCAAAGATCTGAAAGCCTTTGGTTGCGGGGTTATAGACGATGGGCTTTCTGTCCGGCAGCATCATTAATTCACTGCCATGGGGCATATCAAGGGTCTGTTTCCTGGTTAACACAACAGGTGCGTTATTGGACATGCCAACGGCACCATATCCTTCAAGTTCAAAGATATCGCCGTTTTCTGCCGCGACAACGGCGGTCAGTATATTTTTATTGATGTATCCGATGAATGGGCTCCCCGGTAAATAAATAGTTCAAAAATAGCTGCTGTCTGGTATACCAAATCATCGGTTTGTTGCCAATAGTCTTGGGTATAAGGCTTGCCTTTTTTCGCCGGTACTGTTAATTTTAAAAAAATGGGGGATATACAAAAACACCTTGCCAACACTATCTTTAAGGTCCTTTTAAATGCGCAATGAGAAAAAAAAATCTACGATCAGCGAATTAAAACATGCGCATCAGGTAACGCAGACCCTGTATGAAATCGCGAATTCGGTCAACATCAGCACCAGTCTGGATGCCCTGTATGAAGCCATTCACGTCTCTTTGAAACGGGTGATGGATGTTACCAATTTCTTTATCGCCATTGTTGACAGTGAAAAAAGAAGCCTGGTTTTTCCCTATCATGTTGATTCCGAGGATGATGATTTTGGATCAATCACCGATTTTGATCCGGAGAAGTCACTCACCGGTTATGTGGTGCAGAAAGGCGAACCCCTGCTTTTAAAAAAGCAGGCAATGAAGAAACGTTCTGAGCAAGGTGGCGTCTGGGGCCCCATGCCGGCTGTTTGGCTGGGAGCACCCCTAAAGATCAGGGGAGAGGTGATCGGTGTTGTGGCGGTCCAGAATTATGATGATCCGGACAGTTATACTAAAAAAGATATAGAACTCCTGGCTTCGGTATCGGATCAGATTGCCGTGGCCATTGACAGAAAACGCGCTGAAGAACGGCTTGAAAAATCTGAGTACAAATTTGCAAAATTGTTTGGGACAACCCCCTGCTGGTGTCTTCTGGCCGTTGTTAAAACCGGGGAAATCATTGAAGCCAATGATACGTTTTTTGAAACATCCGGCTATTCCCGGCAGGAGGTCATTGGAAAACCCGGCAAAGATTTCGGGTTGTTCGTGAATCCCAATGACAGGCAAAAGGCGCTGGATGAGTTTTTTGACAAAGGAAAGCTCTACGATTTTCCCATCCAGTTCCGGGTAAAAAACGGTTCCATTCGGGAGTGTTTATGGTCGGCCCAGACCATCAACCTGGATGATCGGCTCTGCTGGGTTTCTGCTATTTTAGATATCACAGCACGAAAAAAAGCCGAGAAGGAGCAGCGCCGTGCAATCAAACTGGCGGCGGATCAGGAAAAACATGCCCTGATAGGCCAGGTGGCCGGAAAGATGGCCCATGACTTTAACAATATCCTGGGTGCCATCATGGGGAACACTGAGCTGGCCCTGATGGATTGTGAAGATGAAGAGTTGAAACAGACCCTGGAGCTGGTATTGGGGCAGACAGTTCGGGGCAGAAACCTGACAAAAAATTTAACAGCCTTTGCCAAAAGCCAGGAGCCCAAACATGACTCCTTCCAGATAAACAATACAATTGAACTGGTCATCAGCCTGCTGAGAAAAGACCTGGAAGACATTGAACTGGTAACAGATTTTGGTGAAAATATCCCTGATCTGGTAGCAGACCCGGGGATGATAGAACATGCCCTGGTGAACATTTTGCAAAATGCTGTCCATGCCTTGAGTAAAACCCGAAATCCTAAAATCACCATACAGACCTTTTCAGAAGGTAACCATATCTGTTTTAAGATTATCGATAATGGGTGCGGGATTCCCAAAGAGCACATGGCGGACATTTTTGAACCCAGTTTTACTTTGAAAGGCGGAAATGACAGTTCCGGGTCCTATTCAAGTGAAATCAAGGGAACCGGATATGGCATGTCCAATGTCATGCGCTATGTGGACCAGCACAAAGGCGGGGTCTATGTGGAATCCGAGGTGAATGTCGGCACCACCTTTGTTATCCGGCTGCCGGTGGTACAAAAAATGCTGACACCTGATGAAAAAAGACAATTGACTGCCACAAAACTTATCACCGGCAAAAAAATTCTGCTGGTGGAAGATGAGACTGCCATCGCCGACATCCAGTTCAAAATATTAACCGGCAGTCCCTGCTGCCATAAAGTGGATGTTGCCGTGAACGGTGCAATGGCACTGGATTATTTTAAAAACAATTCCTATGATCTTGTCAGTCTGGATTACCGGCTGCCCGGAAAAATCAGCGGGATGAGCGTATACGAGCAGATTAAGGACATTGATTCCAAGATGCCGATATTGTTTGTATCCGGGAATCTTGAGTTTCTGCAGTCCATTGACGCCTTAAAGGTTCAACCCCATATTGATTATCTGTCCAAACCCTTTGGCAATAAAGAGTACCTTGAAATTGTCAACCAGCTGCTTTCCATAAAAAGCAGATCAAAGAAATAAATATTGCTCAATTAGCATCTTGTGTTATATTAACCTTTTATTATTTAAAGCAAATAAGGTGAAAAAGATGTGTTTAGCAGTCCCTTCGAAGATTATTGAAATTAGTGACAAGGTTGCCAAAGTTGATGTGGATGGCGTGGTCCGTGAAACCAGTATAATGTTGATGGATGATGTGAAAGTCGGGGACTATGTCATTGTCCATGCCGGATTTGCCATCAATAAGGTGGATGAAGAGGCAGCGCTTAAAACCCTGCAGGATATGCGCGATCTTCTGGCTGCGTCCGATGCGGCAAGTAACGGATTGTCAGGCCATCCCTAACCCGGATATTTAATGAAGAAAAATTCAATTGCAAAACGGCTGGAAATCAGCGGCGTTGTTCAAGGTGTTGGTTTCCGGCCGTTTGTATTTGTCCTGGCCGAAAAACTGGGGTTAAAAGGAGAGGTTTCCAACACGGCACAGGGTGTGACCGTGAACGTGGAGGGCTCTTTTGAAAAAATAGATCAGTTCTGTAGCAGGATAAAAACCGAATGCCCGATTTTAGCATCGGTGACACATATCAAAAGCACGGATGCCGGTCTGGCGGGATACAATGGTTTTGAAATTGTAAAAAGCCGGGCTTCAACAAGCCGCACTACCTTGATATCCCCGGATGTTACGGTGTGCAGCGACTGCCTGTCCGAGATGCAGGACCCGGGTGACAGGCGTTACCGATATCCGTTTATCAATTGTACCAATTGCGGACCCCGGTACACCATTATACAGGATATTCCCTACGACCGGCCCAAGACGAGCATGAAATCGTTTATCATGTGTCCTGCCTGTCAAAAGGAATACGATGATCCGGGCAACCGGCGCTTCCATGCCCAGCCCAATGCCTGTCCTGAATGCGGACCCCATGTCTTTTTAACCGACAACCGGGGGAATACCTGTGAATCGGATTCGCATGGGGCCATAACACGGGCAGCAGCCTTGCTAAAACAGGGGAAAATAATTGGGGTCAAGGGGCTTGGCGGTTTCCATCTGGCCTGTGATGCTGCCAATGCCGATGCCGTGCAACGGCTGCGTCAAAAAAAGAGGCGTCCGCATAAACCCTTTGCCCTGATGGCATCGTCATCATCTGCATTGTTTGACCATGTGCACCTTGATCCCGATGAGACAGAACTTATCAATTGTTATCATCGTCCCATTGTCTTGCTGAAAAGAAGGACAAGCACCGAAAACAGAAATCAGATCGCCCCCCAGGTGGCACCCCTGAACAATTTTCTGGGTATCATGCTGCCCTATACCCCGCTGCATGAGCTGCTTTTGGAACAGGGACCCGATATCCTCGTGATGACCAGCGGGAACCGTTCAGGGGAACCGCTCTCCATTGATAATGACGATGCCCTGTCTGCATTTTCCCATATTGCCCATTTTTTTTTACTCCACAACCGGGATATCTGTTTTCGGGCGGATGATTCCATTGCCAGGATTCAGAAAGGCCGCACAAGGTTTATCCGTCGATCCCGCGGGTACGCGCCGCTGCCTGTGTATTATGAAAAAAAGCTGCCCCCCATCCTGGCCTGCGGGGCCGGGCTTAAAAACACCATCTGTCTGACCCGCGGCAACTCCCTTTTTTTAAGCCAGCACATCGGGGATCTGGCAAATGTGAAAATCCATGATTTTTTTTCAGACAGTATTGACCATCTAAAACGTATTCTGGATATTGAGCCACAGATGATTGTCCATGACCTTCATCCGGGGATGGCGAGTACCCAGTATGCAAAAGAGCTGTCCGAACAAACCGGTATCGAGAGAATCGGTGTTCAGCACCACCATGCCCATGCCGTGGCCTGCATGGCGGAAAATCATCTTCAAAAAGAGGTCATTGCCGTTACACTGGATGGCACTGGTCTGGGTTCTGACGGTCATATCTGGGGCGGGGAAATCCTGGTCAGTTCCCTGTCCTCTTTTGAGCGGGCAGCCCACCTGTCATATGTGCAGATGCCGGGCGGGGATGCTGCGGTCCTTGAGCCCTGGCGGATGACAGCATCGCTTTTGTTCGCAGCATTCGAGCAGAAGATCTGGGATCTGGATATCCCGTATATGTCGCAGATAGATGCGGCCAAGCTTTCATTTATTATTCAGATGATACAAAAAAAGCTGAACGCCCCCATGACGTCGAGCTGTGGGCGTATGTTTGATGCTGTCTCTTCCCTGTTGGGGATCCGGCATGAAATTTCCCACGAAGGTCAGGCTGCCATGGAGCTTGAGGCCATGGCAGAAAGTAATGAAACCATTAAAGGATATGGCTATGATCTGATTGACAATCTTGATTCACCCATGTTTGAGATCAGTCTTCTGCCCTGCATCCGGCAAATTGTGCAGGACCTTGGGGCCGGTATAAACGTGGCGGTCATCAGTATGAAATTTCACCAGACCCTGGTGGACGCCTTTTCAGCATCCGTGGAAAAGGTCAGCAAAAGGACCGGTATTCATGAGGTTGTTTTATCCGGTGGTGTCTTTAATAATGATATCCTTTTTACCCGGATGATAGACGCACTTGAACAAAACGGTCTGACAGTATATACACATTCAAAGGTTCCCACCGGGGACGGTGGAATCAGTTTTGGACAGGCAATAGCCGCAGCAGCCATTAAAGGAAAATTATAAGGATGAGTTTAAAATACATTGAAGAGTACAGGGATGCCACTCTGGCCCGTGATCTGGTTAAAAAAATACATTCAGTCAGCAAAAAAGAGCTGCGGTTGATGGAGGTGTGCGGTACCCATACCATGTCCATCTTCCGGCATGGGATCAGAAGTGTACTGCCGCAAAATATTACCCTTTTGTCAGGTCCCGGATGCCCGGTCTGCGTGACGGCCCAGAAAGATATTGATGCCTATGTGGCGTTTTCAAAAATGGACGATACCATTGTCACAACGTTCGGAGATCTGATCAAGGTACCGGGGTCAGGGTCCACTCTGGGTAAGGAAAAGGCAACAGGTGCGGATGTCAGAATTGTCTACTCTATCTTTGATGCGGTCAATATTGCCAAGGAAAACAGGGATAAAGAGGTGGTTTTCTGCGGCGTTGGATTTGAGACGACCATCCCCACCATTGCTGCCGGAGTGCTCATGGCGGCAGCTGACAATGTTTCCAATTTCAGTGTTCATACGTCCAATAAACTGACCCCGCCGGCACTGGCCGCCCTTATGGAAGCGGACGGGATTGAGATTGACGGGTTTTTACTGCCGGGCCATGTGTCTGTGATCACAGGAACCGATGCCTACCGGGATACCTTTGAAAAATACAATGCTCCCTGCGTGATTTCCGGGTTTGAACCCATTGATATCCTCGAAGCCATCCTTTTTTTGATTCAGCAGAACGAAACAAATGCACCGGATCTGGTGAATGCGTATCAAAGAGCGGTATCGGAAAAGGGGAATGTAAAGGCTAAAGAGATCATGAACCAGGTGTTTGAGATCAGTGCCGCTTCATGGAGAGGGCTTGGGGAAATTCCCGATTCCGGTATGAGCTTGAAAAAAGCGTATCATTCATTTGATGCGGCCATTCGGTTTGATCTGGATCTGCCCGATACGCCCGAACCCAAAGGATGTGCCTGCGGCCAGATTCTCATGGGTCTGAAAACCCCGGAACAGTGCGCCTTGTACAAGAGAAAATGTACGCCCATGACACCGGTGGGGCCCTGTATGGTATCCGGAGAAGGCTCCTGCGCAGCATTTTATAAATATTCATAACGAGAGCAATTAGCCATTAGCTTTTAGCCGTCAGCAAAATAAGAAATGATTTTAACCTGCCGGCTGACAGCTGAATACTAACCGCTGAAAGACAACAGGAAAGAAGATGACACAAGACACGATTTTGCTTGACCACGGCTCTGGAGGGAAGATTTCCCATGCCATGTTTTCCGAACTGATTTTACCCCTGTTTGACAATGAAGAGTTGTCACAGCAGGATGACGGGGCTGTCCTGAATATGAAAGGGGATATCGAAGGGGGAAAGCTTGCCTTTTCAACTGACTCTTATGTGGTGGATCCCATCTTTTTCCCCGGAGGTAATATCGGTGATCTTGCTGTAAACGGAACCGTAAACGATATCTCCATGTGCGGGGCCATTCCCAAATATATTTCCGTGGGATTGATCATTGAAGAGGGACTGGCGGTTAAAGATTTAAAAACAATACTTGAAACCATGGCCAAAAGTGCCAAAAAGGCCGGGGTCAAGATCGTAACCGGGGACACCAAGGTGGTACCCAAAGGCAAGGCGGACAAAATTTTTATCAATACCTCGGGCATTGGTGTGATTCCACGCAATGTGTCGGTTACCGGCAGCAATGCCAGACCGGGTGACAAGGTTATTGTGTCCGGTACCATTGCCGATCACGGCATCACCATTTTAAGCAGCCGGGAAGGGTTGAAGTTTGACTCTGATATCCAGACCGACTCCGCCCCCTTGAACAAGATGGTGCAGTCGCTGATCTCCTCGGATTGTGATGTCCATGTTTTAAGGGATCCCACCCGCGGGGGACTTGGGACGACATTAAATGAGATTGCGGTCCAGTCCGATGTGGGGATCACCATTGATGAACTGACGCTGCCGGTGAAAGGCGCGGTTCAGGGAACCTGCGAGCTTTTGGGATTTGATCCCCTCTATATTGCCAATGAAGGTAAATTGATTACCTTTGTGCCCGAAGATAAAGCCCAAAAAGCACTGGACATTATCAAAGCGGATGAATTTGGAAAAGATGCCGTGATCATCGGCGAAGTGACCAGTGAAAATCCGGGCAAGGTCCATCTTCAGACCGCCATCGGCGGCCTGCGCCTGGTGGATATGCTGGTGGGAGAGCAATTGCCAAGGATCTGTTAAAAAAAGGCAAAGACCATTGATTACCCGGTGGCAGGCAATTCCTTTTAAGATGACTTTTTAAAGATCATGATTGGGCGGCCTGCCTCTTTTTGGCCTTATAGTGTTCATACCGAAGCTGGAGCACCTCCACAAGAAGTGCAAATCCCATGGACAGGTATATATATGCTTTGGGTACATGCTTGTGCAGTCCTTCCATAAAAATCGTCACACCGATGATAATCAGAAAAGACAGGGCCAGGATCTTTAAGGAAGGGCGCTTCAGGATAAATTCACCCACCGGTTTTGCAAATAATAAGAAGTACGGAAAATGGGGCCACCACCGCAGTTATGATCACCCATATTTATCTGTCAGGCCGATAGCCGTGATCACCGAGTCAACGCTGAAAACGATGTCTAAAAGGACGATCTGGGAAATAACGGCTGCCATACCTGCGGCAACCCCCGATGTCTTCTCAGAATGCTGTTCATCCAGTTCAATGGTATGATGGATTTCCATGACAGCCTTCCACAAAAGAAACAGTCCGCCGGCCATGAGGATAAGATCCCGGATGGAAAGGTTTAATACAATTGGCTGTGTCAGAGATGCCAATTTTAACAGGATAAAAAGCATCAGGATTATGACAATCATGGCCAGTGCCAGCCCAATGATTCGTGCTAAATCTCTTTTCGCTTCTTCAATTCCGGCCATCAGAATTGAAATTACAAGGATATTGTCAATCCAAGGACCAGTTCCAGGCCGATGAGCAATGCCAGCAGCATCAATGAATCCGTCATATCTTCTCTTCTTTGATATTTTGAATAAAAGGCATTCCTAAAATTTTCATCCCGGGATATTAAAATTAATTTTGCCTCAAAATTTCCGGAACGTTTTTTGGGTAATTACTATATCAGGCATTTTCTGGTGCCTTGAACATG
Source organism: uncultured Desulfobacula sp. (assembly GCA_964562385.1). Classification (GTDB taxonomy): domain Bacteria; phylum Desulfobacterota; class Desulfobacteria; order Desulfobacterales; family Desulfobacteraceae; genus Desulfobacula. Next base: position 12,093 of record CAZLTD010000053.1, on the reverse strand, counting down.
GAATATTCCTGACTTTAGCGGCTTTAGGATAACTTTAGCAGCAATAGGGAAAACTTGGGCTTGAAATAATGGATCTCAGAATATAAAATGCAAAAGCATCTCAATCACGGCTGTAATGACGATTTGAAAAGACACCATGATTGATAAAAAGAATTATTTTTGAATAAAAGGATTTGATACACAATGGGATATGACACGAATCCTGAAAAGAAAATTAATTTACGAAAAGAACCACGGTCGGTAAGCCTAAATCACGGGAGTGTTGAATTTACAATAGCCAATCAAAAAATATCGTATCATTTCAATTTAAAGGATTTTTCCGCCAAGGGCTTTGGGATTCTGGTCCGCAAAGATTCCAAGGTCCTTGAGCATATTAAAACAGGTGATATTTTAAAAATGAAATATCATCCGGAGATGGCCACGGTTAATCCCATGATCCATCAGACGCAGATAAAACATATATCAGAGCCGAAGCCTGGCAAACACCAGGACCACTTACTGGTCGGGCTTTTGATTGTGGAATGAAAAAAATCTAAGTTTCATTCACCCAGATTTGAACCAGGTTCAAAAGAGTTTGAACCGACTTTTTCATGATATCCAGGGAGATCCATTCCAGGGGACTGTGATAATTGTGGCCGCCCGTAAAGATATTGGGACAGGGCAGTTCCATGGCTGTCAGGCCCGATCCATCGGTGCCGCCCCGAACCGGGACCCATTTGGGGGTGAGACCCGTATTTTTTACCGCCAGTTCAAGATGATCTGTTACATGGGAAACCGTGTCAAGAACATCCCCCATATTCCGGTAGGTCTGTGTGATATCAAGTGATATGTCAACGCCGGGATACTCTTTTTTCACATTTGAGATGATGCTGTTAAGAATCTCTTTTTCATGTGCCAGGGTCTGGGTGTCAAAGGCCCGCAGCAGGCATTTGATCGAGGCATTGCCGACCGTTCCCTGCAAATTATAGGGGTGGATAAAGGGTTGGCGTTTTTCAGTTGTTTCAGGCAGCATGTCAGCCGGCAGTTGGGAGATGATCCGGGCTGCCGCCTGTATGGCACTGACCATAATATTTTTGGCCTCACCCGGGTGGGTGTCACGGCCTGTAATATGGATCTGGGCCGAATCAGCGCTAAAGGTCTCTTTGTTTATCTCCCCGGCAGGACCGCCATCAACCGTATAGGCAAAATCGGCATCAAATTTTTTCAGGTCAAAATGCGTGGCCCCTCTGCCGATCTCTTCATCCGGCGTGAATGCCACCCGGATATCCGGGTGAAGTATGGATTTGCTTTTTTTCAGTTCATCAAGGGCTGTCATGATGATGGCAATACCGGCCTTATCATCAGCGCCCAAAAGGGTAGTGCCGTCGGTTGTGACCAGGGTATGGCCCATCGATTCTTTAAGGGCTGGGTTCTCTTTAAGTGTCAGAGACAAGCTGTCATCTAACTGGATGTCACCGCCTTGATACTCTTCAATGATCCTGGGATTGACATTGGCGCCGGTGGTGCCGGGGGCGGTGTCCAGGTGGGCAATAAGGCCTATTTTTGGGAATCTGCCGTATCCGGGATGGTCTGTGGGGATATTTGATTTCAGATGGGCATAGACATAGCAGAAGTCATCCAGCTCGATCGTGTCCATACCGATCTCTTCCAGCTGGGAAACCAGCACTTTTGCCAGGTCAAACTGTTTTTTCGTACTGGGCACGGATGAAGAGTTCTCATCGGACTGGGTGTCAATCTTTACATACTCAATAAACCGTTTGGAAAGCGATTTTTTCATCCGTGTACACACGCTCAGGAGGCTTGGGTGTCAATCAGTTTTTTGACCCATTTTTCAGCAGTGGCCACAAAATCGGGAAATGCCTTTTGAAGTGTCGGTGTCATCTCGGTGCCCCAGTCGATTTTCTCAGGTTCGATGCCCACAATTTTCAAAGAGGGACGGTGACCTCTCATTTCAGCCATATCCAGGGAATCTAACAGATCGACATCATGAAGGGACAAGACCTGTTTCTCGTTTTGAACCAGTTGTGCTTCATCAAGACTGTAAATTGTTCCGGGTGGTTTGCCTGCCCGGACCACGTCTAAAACCAGCGCCTGTTCATATTTTTCAAAAAGATAGAAAATATCCTGGGTAAAGGTTCCCCCGTCAATGAAATCGACAATGGACTCATCAAAGTCTTCTTTTCTTTTCCAGAATTCATAAATTGCATGAACCCCGATGCCCTCATCCATCATCAGGATGTTACCAACACCCAATACCAGCAGTTTCTTCATATGTTACGGTCCTGTTATTTCTTGAGGCCATCTCTAATTATTAGAGATACCCTTGATCATTTGTCATTGAGTGCAAATACCACAAAAAATGACCTTGATGCAATAAATAAGAGGGGATGATAAATCATCCCCTCTTAATATCTTACGTAAAGCGTGGTTTAAAAAATCTAGAGTGGTACTTCCACTTTGATTTCTTTACCGGTATCTGCGTCCAGCACGTGGACGGCACAACCCAGTCAGGGGTCAAAGGAGCGGATCAGCCGCCCCACATTTACCGGATTTTCAACATCTGGTACAGGTACGCCGATCAATGCCTGTTCCATGGGGCCTCTTTGGCCCATGTCATCCATTGGGTTGGCGTTCCAGATTGTAGCGGATGTTACCTGGTAGTTGGCAATAACACTGTCTTTAATGTCGATATAGTGCAACAGGGCACCACGCGGTGCTTCTGTCAGACCCAGACCTTCTGCTGATTCCGGGATCGGTGCAGGGACATAAGTCTCTTTGCCGGGCACAACTTCTTCAAGCCACTGCTCAACAGCATTGGCAACCACAACAGTTTCTTCAGCTCTGGCAACGTGACGGCCCAGAATAGAGAATGCTGCATCACCGATGTCGCGCAGATTTTTAACACCCAGAACTTCCTGGCCTTTGGCAGACAGTTCAGGGTTGGTGACCCACATTCTTGCAAGCGGGCCGCCTTCGTGCGGTCTGCCGTTGTAACGCGGGGCTTTAATGAAGGAGTAAGCACCTGCTTTATGCGGATCAGGTACAGTTTTACCCTGTGTCGGATTCAAGCCGGTTGTGGAATCATCAAAGAAAGAGTATTTAACATATTCTTTGACCAGTGCCGGATCAACATCCGTGTCTTTACCATCGGTGAACGCGCCGCGTTTAAGAAGCGTGCTGCCTGCGTTATCCATGGGGAATACGCCCCAGGAGATGCAGTTTTTGTATCCGCCGCCGGATTTAAGAAGATCCCCGTAAGGACCGGCCAGCAGGTATACGATGGGGACATATTTATTCAGAACGAATTCTTTTACTTTTTTGAAACGCTCTTTGAACATGGCCAAAGCTTCAGCTGTCGGAATTTCTGATGTTCCGCCGACAACCAGACCCTGGACGTGAGGCATTCTTCCGCCAAGAAGGGCAACCATTTCGTGGCAGATTTTTCTCATTTCAAGTGCTTCCAGATACTGTCCTACAGCAACGTCGTTGATCTCTTTGGGAACACGGACGTCATTTTTGGCATATCTGGGGACAAACGGTGCTACATCCGGGCCATTAACATAGTCAAGGGCTGCCAGATGGTAGAAATGAAGAATATGGGATTGCAGAAAGTTGGCACCTAAGATCAGGTTCCGTGCAATTCTTCCGTTATCGGTCAGTTTTACATTGAATGCATCATCAAGCGCCATAACAGATGCAGTGGCGTGAGCCGTCGGGCATACACCGCAGATTCTCTGAGTAATCTGGGACGCATCCCTGGGGTCTCTGCCTACCAGTATTTGTTCAAAACCACGGAACATGCCGCCGAATACTCTGGCATCGGCAACTTTTCCGTCTTTTACTTCTACTTCAACTTTAAGGTGACCCTCGATCCTGGTAACCGGATCAATGGCAACCTTAATTTTTTTCCCGGCACCAGCCGGGGCTGCTTTTGGTTTACAGCCTGCCATAATAAAACCTCCTAAGGGTTTAAACGTTTTGGATCGTTGCGTTATGCGGGTTCATAGAAAGGTGAAGAGCCATCGGGAAATCCCGGTTCAACACAACCAATACAAACAGCGTTGTCTACACACCAGTTCATACCGGAATTCCATTTACGTTTGTAGCAATCCGCATAAGTGTCAGGACCCTTGCAACCAATATCCATACGGCAACCTTTGGCATCGGAAAGTGTTTCTGACAGTTCGCCTTCGTCGTATTCTTCCAGACGTGGGCAGTTGTCATGAATGTTTTCGCCATAGAAAACAACCGGACGACCGTCGTCATCCAATTCAGGAAGACCTTTTGTCAAAAAGTATGCAATGGATCCAACAATCCAGTCAGGATGCGGCGGGCAGCCCGGCAGATTGATTGTCGGGGTTTTGATACCCTCATCTTTAAAGAAATCCATCACACCTGTTGCACCGGTTTCATTACCTTCAGCAGCAGGGATACCACCGTATGCAGCACAGGTTCCGATGGCAAGTACGCTACCGGCTTTTGCGCCCAGGTCTTTCATGATGTCGACCATGGTGATCTCTTTGTGATTAATTTCACCCACGATGCAGTATTTACCGTCTGCAGCCGTGGGAATGGCGCCTTCAACGGCCAGGGTAAATTTACCCTGGTATTTTTCAGCAATGTGGTAAAGATTTTCCATTGCGGTTTCACCCTCACTGGCCATTACTGTGGGATGGAACTGCAGGCTGATAACTTTTAAAAGAACATCTGCAATAGACGGATCAACGGTATTCAGCAAAGAAACTGAACAACCGGTGCAACCCTGACCCTGGATCCAGATAACCGGATGGGTCTTCAGGGCTTCTTCCATTGCGGAAACCAGAGCGGGATTGAAAACCTGGGAAATACCGATACCGGCAGCTGTCCCAGTGACTGCTTTCAGAAAGTTCCTCCTGGAAACCCCTGTTTTTGCTTGTTGCTCATCTTGCAACATTTGTTTGTCTTTCACGGGCACCTCCTTGATGCTGTTAATAACTAGTGACTATCAACTTAAGTCGTTATCTTATACAAGCTTTGGGTTGATTCTCAAAACTTGTTCGTATTGTGCAAACTTACACGCATCCCATTGTGCAAAAATAATTTAATTTTAATATAATGTGGGGAAATTGTTGTCAATAAAAAAAGAAAATTTCGAAAGAAAACGTTATAATTATTGATAGAATGAATAAAGGATGGCAGAATTGATGAAAACGGCAGAGAGGATAGCTAAGCCCAATTTAACCGGCAGGTTGACGCGATCGGCGTTTACAGTGTAAGGTGGACAGGTTTTCCAAATGATGAAACCAAATACTGCAGCGTAAACCCCAATGTTACAGTGATTTAAGATGATAACAGCCTGTACTGAAAATGCAGAGAGCACCGTGGGCATGATAAAGACGGCTGTTCCGGGCGTTATGAAAACAGATGGGGTATAGATAGTTAGGGTATGTCTGAAAAATTTAAAGATCAGTTGTGTGTTGGAGAGGTGCCATGCTGACGTTTAAGGTTGGAACGCTGGCTACTCTTTTAGGGGTTCACCGAAACACGGTGACCAACTGGATCCGTAACGGCAGATTGAAAGCACGGTCGGCAAAGGCCAAACAATACCGTATTTCTGAAAAAAAGTTTCAATCGTTCTGTGATGAAGAGCAGATCCCCCTGGAACTTAAGAATGCGGTGATTGACGTTTTTTCCGGGAAGGCCGGTTCCGGCCGGGAAGACAGCCGCCGGTCAAAAGCCAAAACATATAAAGGCCAGGTTGGAGCGGTACTGGTTGTGGGCGGCGGTATTGCCGGTATTCAGACTGCCATGGAAATGGCAGATGCAGGATTTTTTGTCTATCTGGTTGAGAAAACCGCCGGTATCGGTGGCACCATGGCCCAACTGGATAAAACCTTTCCAACCAACGACTGTTCCTCCTGTATTATTCTGCCTAAACTGGTTGAATGCGGCCGCCACAGGAATATCAAACTGTTAACCCTTTCCACTGTTAACAGTGTCAGCGGCCGTGCCGGCCATTTCAAAGTTCAGATAAAAACAAAACCCAGATTTGTTGATACGGGCAAATGTATTGCCTGTGGTATCTGTTCGCACAGATGTCCGATCAATGTCCCGGATGACTTCAATTTTAAGATCAGCAAAAGAAAGGCCATATATATAAAGTATGATCAGTCTGTTCCCCTCAAGTATGCCATAGAGCCTTCGGCCTGCATCTATTTTACACTTGGAAAATGCAGGGCATGCGAAAAATTCTGTCCCACCGGTGCCATTGATTTTACCCAGTCCGAACAGATGAAAACCATTGATGTGGGTGCCATCATTCTTTCACCCGGGTTCAAGCCCTTTGATCCTGCAGCACATGCTCATCTAGGGTATGAAAGCATCCCGGATGTCGTAACAAGCCTTGAATTTGAACGTCTTTTATCTGTCAGCGGACCCAATAAAGGCGTCCTTGTCAGACCCTCGGATCAGACCCAGCCTAAAAAAATTGCCTGGATTCTCTGCGTGGGATCCCGGAATCTAAATGGCTGCGGAAACTCCTATTGTTCCAATATCTGCTGTATGGCGGCGGTTAAGCAGAGCCGGATTGCCATTGAGCATATCAACGGCCGTGCCATGGACCGGACCATTTTTTTTATGGATTTAAGGAGTCATGGCAAAGAATCGGAAAGATATTTTGAGGCGGCTAAAAACGAGAATGTCCGGTTCGTAAGGGCGCTGCCGCATACCATGGACCAGGGACGTCACGGGACCGGGGTGCGGATGCGCTATGTGGATGAAAAAGGCCGTGTCATGGTTGACTCTTTTGATATGGCGGTTCTTTCCATTGGACTTGAGGCACCCAAAGATGCTGTTTCACTTGCACAATTGTTTGATGTGGATCTGGATCAGGATCAATTTGCAACCACCTCATGCTTTGAACCTGTCCAAAGCAGTAGAAAAGGGGTCTATGTCATTGGCGCCTTTCAGACACCCAAAGCCATTCCCCGGTCAGTGGTGCAGGCATCGGCGGCAGCGGCGGATGCATCCGGGCTGCTGATCAAAAAACGGGGGACCAAGGTAAAGAAAAAAGGGTTCCCAAAGGAGCGCAATATCCATGGCAAAGCACCGGTGGTGGGTGTTTTTGTCTGCTCTTGCGGGGTGAATATCGCCGGGACCGTGGATGTGGACAAAGTGGTGGAATATGCAGCCCAGCTGCCGGATGTGGCGTATGTGGAGAACAATCTTTTTTCATGCTCTGTGGATGCCCAGGAAAGTATCATACAAAAGATCCATGATTTTAAGCTCAACCGTGTGGTGATCGCCGCCTGCACCCCCCGAACCCATGAACATATGTTCCAGGAAACGTTAAGAAAGGCAAAACTGAACGGGTTTATGGTGGAGATGGCAAACATCCGGAATCAAAATTCCTGGGTTCACCAGAAGGATTCTGTCAGTGCCACACGAAAAGCAAAGGACCAGGTGCGGATGGCTGTGGCCAAGGTGGCCCATAACTACCCGTTACAGCAGGAGCGGATAAAGGTGGTTAAAAAGACATTGATTGTCGGCGGTGGGGTGGCCGGTATGATAAGCGCCTTAACCCTTGCCGGATTTGGACTGGAATCGATTCTTGTTGAGCAAAGCGATAGTTTGGGGGGGAATGCCCAAAAGCTTGAAACCTGTTTTAAAGGAGACCGGGTGGCACCCATGGTTGAGGATCTGGTCAGCAGGGTTAATAGAAACAAAAGGATACGGGTGCTCACGCAGGCAACACTTGAAACGGTCAGCGGATCAGTGGGTAACTTTACAGGATCTCTTTACTCAAAAGACAGGGAAATCCCAATTGAGTTTGGTGCGGCCATCATGGCAAGCGGCGCCAAAGAAGCCATTCCGAATGAATATCTGTATGGGGAAAATGACCGGGTCATGACCCAGATGGAATTTGATGAAAAAATATTGTACCGCCCGGACCAGGGAGGAAAAGTCAACACCATAGTATTTATCCAGTGTGTAGGGTCTCGGGAGCCAGATCGGCCGTATTGCAGCAGGATATGCTGTGTTCATTCCGTAAAGGCGGCCATTGCCTTAAAGCAGAATAACGCGGATGCCAAGGTCTATATCCTGTACCGGGATATGCGCACCTACGGCGAATGGGAAGCCCTTTATAAAACTGCCCGGGATCTGGGGGTGATTTTTATTCGGTATGCTGTAACCCAAAAGCCTTTAGTTACCAATGCATCCGGTACGCTGACGGTCCAAACCGATGATCCGATACTGAATGGACCGGTTACCATTGTGCCGGATTACCTGGTATTGTCTTCCGGGGTGGTGGCCAATGAAAACAGGGAACTGGCCGGTTTGTTTAAATTTTCAATGAACCAGGACGGCTTTTTCAGCGGCGCCCATCCAAAACTTAAACCGGTGGACCTGTCGGTTGCCGGGTTGTTTCTGGCCGGGATCTGCAATTATCCCAAACCGCTGGATGAGTCCATAGAGCAGGCAAAGGCCGCCGCCCACAGGGTGTTTGTACTTTTATCACAAAACGAGATAAAATCAGAGGCCATTAAATCGTTTATGACCGATCAATGCGATGGATGCGCCATCTGTGTTGATGTCTGTCCGTTTCATGCACTTTCCATGAAACCTGCTGATAAAGTTATGGGGCAGACACGGGCCAGTGTTATAACCGATCCTGCCCTGTGCCAGGGATGTGGCCTGTGTGCCGCCACCTGTCACAAGGACGGCATCATGGTGCACGGATTTACAAAACCGCAGTTGGTGGCCCAGGTCCGGGCCGCCATAAATGGGGTGGCACAATGATGTCCCGATTTGAACCGGTGATTATCGGGTTTTTGTGCAATTGGTGCTCTTATACCGGTGCTGATCTGGCCGGTGTGGCCAGGCTTCAATACCCACCGAATTTAAGGCCGATCAGGGTGATGTGTTCAGGCATGGTATCTCCGGATCTTGTCATGGAGGCGTTCTCAAGCGGTGCTGATGGTGTCATGGTCATGGGCTGTCATCCCGGAGAGTGTCATTATCTTGAAGGAAATATAAAGGCCGAAGCCAGGGCAGAAGTGATTTCAATTGTACTCAAAGACATGGGTATTCATCCGGACCGGTTCCAGATAAAGTGGATCTCCTCTGCAGAAGCCTCAGTTTTTGCCGATCTGATTACACGTTTTACACAAATGATACAGAAGCTTGGACCCTATAAAACGGATCTGGATCACATGGCCATGCCGGAAAAGGGAAACATCGACCCATGACACTCAAAGAAACTATTTTATCAGCCCTGCCGGAGGGCGGAAATTTAAATGCCTGTTTTACCTGCGGCATCTGTGCTTCCGGATGCCCGGCATCAGGGCTTGACGATATGGACCCCAGAAAGTTTTTGCGGATGCTGGTGATGGAGCAGCAAACCCGTGTCCTGTCGTCCAACTGGGTATGGATGTGCACGACCTGCAACCGTTGTGTTCATGTCTGCCCCATGAAGATCGATATCCCGAGCCTGGTGCTGCTTGTCAGAAGCCTCTGGCCGAAGGATAAACGCCCCAGGGGAATTGTGGAGTATTGCCGGCAGGCCCGGGAACAGGACTCTTGTGCTGCCATTGATCTGTCTGATGAACGCTTTTTTTCAACCACAAGGGCTGTGACCGCCCGTGTGAAAAAAACGTCCCCGCAATTTAAGGGTCTCAGCGTACCGATTGATAAAAAAGGGGCCACCTTTTTTTTAAACCAGAGCAGTGAAATGCTGATGACCGACCCTATGGAGATGGCGGTGTTGTGGAAAATTCTTCATCTGGCCGGTGCTGACTGGACTTACGGGTCAAAAGGGTGGGCTGCAGAAAATTATTGTATGTTCCTGGCAGATAACGACGCCTGGGAACACCTGGTCCGTAAGAAAACAGCGGCCATTGACACACTGGAATGCAGGGTGCTTTTAAATACCGAGTGCGGCCATGATTTTTTTGCGGTCAAAGAGGGCCTGGAAAAATTTGAGATCCCCCATCAATTTGAAATAAAAAATATTATTGAGTATTATGCCCAGTGGATCCGTGAGGGAAAGCTTGCCGTCAATTCAAACTGGAACATCGATTTAAAGGTCAAATTTACGGTACAGGATCCATGTCAGCTTGTCAGGAAAACATCCGGGGATTTTATTGCCAAAGAGCTTCGATATGTCATCAAAGAGGCCGTGGGAGAAGAAAATTTTATAGACATGTCGCCCAACTGCTCCAATAATTACTGCTGCGGGGGCGGTGGCGGAGCGATCCGGACCGATTTTGTGGAAGAGCGGCTGACGTACGGAAAGATTAAACTGGACCAGATCATGGAAACAGGCGCGGCCTACTGCATTACGCCGTGCAATAATTGCCACACCCAGATCGGGGAGCTTGGCCGGCATTACAAGGCCAGGTTTAATACGGTTCATCTCTGGACGGTCATCGGTCTCTCTTTAGGGATTCTTGACAGGGCCGAGACAAAATACCTGGGTGATGATCTGGCCGGCGTAAACCGGAATGAAGGATAGAATCTGAGATGAAAACATTTTTTAATTTAATACAGGAGGTACAAAAACCCGGCCTTTGCTACCGGTGCGGGGGGTGTGCCACCTTTTGTACGGCGCTGAACTATGGGGCGCTTGAAATAGATCCCAAAGGGAAACCGGTTTACGGGGATATTGAAAAATGTATTGAGTGCGGGCTGTGTTACTCCATCTGTCCCCAGATAAATGAACTGGATGAACAGACAAAAAGACAGGCCGCCTGGAGTGAACCCATGGGCCGGGTGATCGAAACAACGGTTGTCAGGGCAACTGATGAATCGATTCGTAAACGAGCCACCGACGGCGGGGCGGTGACAGGACTTCTGCTTCACCTGTTTAATCGAAACAGGATTGACGGTGCCATTGTCACACGACCAGTGGGAAAATATCAGCGTCGCCCGTTTCTTGCTACAACCCCTGAGGAGATCATGGATTCGGCAGGACTTTATTTTGACACTTCACATGGCATGAAAAAATACAGTGACCGGTATATGACCTTCTCAACCATTGAAGAGTTCGACCCCATGGTTAAAAAGGGGTTGAAACGGGTGGCTCTGGTGGGCACGCCATGTCAGATAAAATCGCTTCGAAAAATGCAGACCCTGAACCTGATCCCGTCGGATTCAATTTCATTTTGTTTCGGGTTGTTCTGCTCGGGGAACTTTACCTTTGGCGAAAAAGAACAGCAGAAACTGGCCAAAATGGCAGGTATCTCCTGGGATCGCGTGGTAAAAATAAATTTAAAGGATCAGTTGATCGTCACCCTGGACACGGGGGAAATAAAGAAGATTCCCCTGGAAAAAATGGAAACCATGAAACGGTATGCTTGTCATTTCTGTGATGACTATTCAGCCGAGTTTGCCGATATCTCTTTTGGCGGTATCGGTGCAGACCAGGGCTGGACAACCGTGATCACGAGAACCCCCCTGGGAAGAGCCGTCCTTGCGGACAGCAGAAGTTTTAACAACCTGGAACAATACGCTTTAAAGGATAACCCGGAATTTGCAAGCCAGGCACTGGCAAAGGTAAGCGCTGCGTCCGCGGAAAAGAAAAAAGCAGTAATACTGAAACGCGAGCACATGGCAGGAAGGCCGGTTCAGGTGAGTATTTGACTTAGGTTAAATACCCGTTCCAGAGCATTCACCCTACCAGCGCCGGTTGAACATTTTGATAAGTTCTAAGCTCCCTTCATTAAACGTCAAGAACTGCGGTCCAGTGGGTCCTCACACAGCTTGCCGTTTTTAGCATTCCGTTTCGCCAAGAACTTTTGACAAAATAACCAACTTTATTGGCGCCTGGCAGGGCAAATACTCTGGAACTGACCTCTATCGCTGTTTTCTTCCTTTGTTTGAAATGGTAGGGGCATTTAAAAGCTGTTAAAAATTATTCTCAGACGCGAACGGATTGCCCGGCCCGAAGCTTGGATATACCGAGAATGTTTATTTTCCATAAAGACGAATATAGAGAATCGTTCCATAATAAATTTTATAAAAGATAGCGTGTAATCCAGGGGGCGATTCGCCAGTAACCATATATATAAAGATGAAACTGCTGACCTTACTTTGCTTCTGTTACTGAACGCTTAC
>CAZLTD010000052.1:0-35212 GCA_964562385.1 uncultured Desulfobacula sp. | reverse complement strand
AGGGGTCAAAATTGGGCGCTGACAGGGGGTCATTTTTCGACGCTGATTGACAGTTGCTGTAAGCGATCATTGGTCGCAGCAAAGTTGTGTATAAAGCTTTCCGATTGAGGTGTGCTGAGTGTCCATTCCGTCAGATCCATCAAGACACCATGCTCAAGTTTGGGATATTGGTCAGCCACTATTTTTTGAATATCGGCAATGAATCTGGCAGCAACCCTTTCGTCCCACGACAAATAGCATTCGATGATGAAAAGCTTGGGGAGAGCTGTCAGTGTGTAGTAATTAGTAGAAACTTTCATATCAGCAGAATAGTTTGATCCCAGTTTTTTGTCAATTATGCAAAGTAAGCGGAACTCGTTGGGACCATTTCAATAACCTTAACGGCGTTCTTGATAGCTGCTCTCATGGTCTCCATATTCATTGTGGCTTCCCTTACAAGCGTTTCCAAGTGTGCCTTGGTGGGTTCATCCAGTATATCCCATGCAATCCATGTGTCGCTCAGTTCATCATAGACATATTTGCCCAATTCAACATCAACTGTGTTTCCAGCGTATTTGATTTCCATTTATGCTCCGTGTGCTATTTCCTATTTAATCTTATAATTTTGTATGTTTTGAGTTCTTCAGATGGTCCAGAATGATACCGTAGTCCAGCTTTAAAACCGCTTCATTGTAGAGGACTTCACTCTTATATCTTTTGCCGTACCTTCCCATTGTTTCGCCTTGTAAAGCATGTCCGGTGAGTTCATCAATTAAAGTCTCAGTTATTAGCTGCTGTTTTAAGTTGTCAGACAGAGTATGTCGGAATGAATGAAAGACAAGTTGTGGAGAGTCGATACCACATTCCATTCTGAATTTTTTAAACCATTTGGATGCTTCATGCCCATAGTTATCGTTCTGATAAGGCTGTGACTGCTGGTTGAAGAACCTCAGGTTTGGGTGGCAACTTATCATCATCGCTGTAATCACCTTCATTGCGTCGTTTTTCGATGGCAAGCACTCTGATCTGAGCTTTGATAGTCTCACGACACATCTTTTTGTAATCCAGAGAATCCTTTTGGATCTGACAATTATTTACATCGAGAATATGATCGACAACTCGTTCCACCTGTGAGTAATCACCTGATTTAAGCTGCTGTTGTGCTTCCTCGGAGAAGTCATCGACCTGAGTCAAGTGTTCATCTTGGATATATGGCATGTCCCCCTCACCATTGTAAATCGGCTCGTAGGTCGTCCGTTGCTCTTCCTCGTATTCAAGACATTCATGCATAAAGCCATCAATCATTTGTTGGATCTGGTGTTGTGATAATTCCATAAGTTCTTTTCTGAGTTTCCTGAATAGTTGGTGGATCTTTCCGGCAAGCAATAATGCAATTTGAGATGCTGTTCTGTGGTCAGCCCCTTTAAGGGACCGTCTAAGCTCCTTGATTCCGACCTGAGGTTGGAGGTCAGATGGGATGTTTAATCTAAAGCAATACCCCGATTTGTTCTGTACAATATACATGGTCTTCCTTCACAATGTGTGTAACATTTGTGTGTAAGAAGACACACTGTCCTAATAAAAAGGCCTGTACTCTCGGTAGCTTACTGAAAGTACAGGCCATTGTATTGACTGGTAGCGACGCAGAGATTTGAACTCCGGACCCTGCGGATATGAGCCGCATGCTCTGACCAACTGAGCTACGTCGCCAAAAAACCCGAAATAAATATCATAAAGTTAAATGAAATGTCAATGTTTTATTTGACAGCAGGGTTTAGAAGTTATCTCAAAATTATCTTTTGCCCTAATTTCTGCGTTGTATGAAAATTTTAAGCTTCAAAATATTAAGTATATTCCTGCAGTTAAAATTTCCATACGCCTTGAACTAAGAACAAAATCTTTATCTTGAGATGACTTCTAATTTTTTTCAAACTGTGTCACTTTAACCGTAAAATTCTGAAGTTTTTCCGGCAGGTCGGAAAATACAATCATAAAGGGAATACTGGTGCCGGGTTTTATTTTAACATTGGCATTGTGTTTTCCCTGTTTGACCGCCAGTAGTTTGTTAATATCGGTAATGTTTCCCGTTTTCAGCATCTCCTCGGTAATAATATTACCGCAGTATGCATTTTTTGTCTTTGCTTCCACCTTGTCCTTAACGATCAGGGCCCCTTTAACTTCAATATGGCTGTAAACGGACTGGGACGGGTTATCCACGGTGCCCGTGATAACAAACAGGGTGCCGGCAGTGGTATTGGTAACGAATCTGCCGTTCACGCTTTTCTGGTTGGGGGCTGGTTTTACCTGGGTGGCCTCCTGGGCCGGTTTTTTCAAGATTTTTTCAAGAGCCGGGATTTTTATATCGGAAAGATAGGGAATCTTATAGCCGGTCATCAGGCTTGCGATATAGGCGCCTGCAACCAGAAAGAAAATGAGTATCAAAATCAGGACCGGTGTCCCGATCAGGGGTTTCTTCTTTTTTCTTCGCCGCCTGGGATCCATGGCCGGTTCACTTGTCATCGGTTCCGGTGCTTTCATCTCCTGTGCCGGACCGGCATCTGCCAGGCTTTCATCAACCGGCTCAAAGGTCTCTTCAAGTTCCTGTTCTTCGTCTTCAGGTTCGGTTTCCTGTTCAAGAACAGCATCATACTGGCTGAAATCTTCCTCCGGTGTGAGCTCCGGCGGCTGATCATCAGGTTCGTCGTTATCCAGGCTCAACTCAAGGTTGTCGTCATCTTCAGGTTCGTCGTCATCTTCAGGTTCGGTGTCCAGGTCAAGTGCTGCTTCGTCAACCGGAAGATCGCCCGGGTCCGGGTCATCTTCCGACACGTCAAATTCAAGCTCAAAGTCATCTTCTGCCGAATAGTCATCTACGGATGAGAAATCATCGTCCTGGGCAGGGTCGGCAGTGTCAGAGGCGTCTTCGTCTTCGATGTCCGCTTCCAGGTCCACCTCAATTTCCGGCGTTTCGTCCTGGAAATCAGAGGAATCATCGTCAAGGGCTTCGAATTCCAGGCTGTCAAACTCATCCGGATCAGCATCATCAAAAGCAAGGGTGGCATCCTCTTCAACCGGGCTGTCTTCAAGTTCAAGGCTTAGCTGTTCTTCCGGTTCATCCATCTGTAGTTCTCCCTCATCAAAGGAGAAATCCTCGTCCGACGGGTCCACTGAGTCTGCCGGGTCCGCTTCCAGATCCATGTTGTCGGGTTCGGCAGGGCCCTCTTCCTCAGTATCAAGGGATGGTTCGTCAAAGCCAAGATCTGTATCCTCTAAAGAGTAGTCACTGTCTTCCATTTCAAATTGGGCAGGTTCCTCAAATAGAGTGTCTTCTTCGGCGTCCGGTGTTGTGCCGGGCTCTGTGTCGTCTTGAGGCACATCCGATTCAACCGGAAGCGGTATCGGGTCGGTTGTCTCTTCAAATGCGGGAGGGGCGGGAAAAACCGTGAAAATATGTTTACACGCACTGCATCGCACCTTGGAACCGTCTTCCTTGATCAGAGAATCATCAAGGTTGAAGCGGGTTGAACATTCTTCACAGGTAATAATCATGGGATTTGTCCTTCTTCTTTATTAAAGTTTCAAATCATAGATGGCCGGCAGATTCCTGTATTTTTCATTATAGTCCAGTCCGTAACCGACAATAAAGCCTTTGTTAAGCGAAAAACATGAGTAATCAACATTAATTTTTACCTCACGTCGCTCATGTTTGTCAATTAAAGTACAAATTTTAACGGACCGGGGGTTTAAAAGATTGACGAACTCAATGATTTTGGTCAGGGTTCTCCCGGTGTCCACAATGTCCTCAACCAGCAGAATATCCCTGCCCTCAAACTCAAGATCCGGTTGCTTGGTAAAGACAATCTGGCCTGTGGAGGTGGTGCCTTCATAAGATGACGCCCCGATCAGATCAATGGTGTGGTCAACGGATACCCGCCGGGCCAGATCTGCCAGAAAAATGAAGGACCCTTTTAAGATTCCCACCATTAAAAGGTCTTTGTCTTTATAGTCATTTGAAATCTGTTCACCGACGATCTTTATTTGATCATGGATTTCCTGTTCGGAAATCAGCGGAATGAATTCAGGCATGATGATTTTAAATTCCTGTTTTTGAAAGTTGGACAATCAGCTCCTTTTGCTGCTCAGTCAATTGCTTTGGCATGCTTATATTAATCACAACATAGAGATCTCCGCAACCATTTCCTTTCATGTGCGGGATGCCGTGGCCGGTAATTCTCATTTTAGCCTTGTGATTTGTCCCGGGCGGCATTTTTAGATTAATCGTTTTTCCCACCGGTGTTATGACCTGTATTGAATCACCCAGCAGGGCACGGGTCGGCTGGATCTGCTTTGACATAAGGATGTCGTTGCCTTCAATGGTCACGCCGTTACCGGGAATGGGGTTGGATTTAATGTACAGATGTCCGGCAGGACCTCCATGGGGGCTGGGCTCCCCTTTGCCGGCCAACCGGATTTTTTTGCCCTTGATCAGCCCTTTGGGGATTTTCACCTCAATGGCACGGGCAGTGCCGCCCTGATTGATGGTAATGGTTTTTTTTGTGCCGTTGATCAACTCTTCCAAGGTTAAAGGCAGTTCATATTCAAGGTCTCTTCCCTTGGTCTGCTGCTGTTGCTGCTGTTGCTGCTGTTGGCCGAATCCGCCGCCCATGTTTTGGAAAAAAGGATTACCGCCCCCCATGCCGCCGCGCTGGCCGCCCCTGCCAAAGGCTGAGGAAAAACCGCCGCCTCTGCCGCCGCCAAAACCGAATTCCTTTAAAATGTCACCCAGATCAAAATTTCTGAAAATGTCTTCCTGGGAAAAGCGCTGCTGGAAATCGGCTGATCCGTATGTGTCATACTGGTTGCGTTTTTCAGGATCGCTTAGCACGGCATACGCTTCACTGATCTTTTTAAATTTATCTTCCAGGGCTTTATCCCCTTTGGTTTTATCCGGGTGGTATTTTAACGCCAGTTTTCGATATGCCTTTTTAATCTGGGTGGCACTGGCTTTTTTATCAATACCTAAGATGTTGTAGTAATCATCAGCCATGTTTCAGGTCCTCTTGCGATTTATATTAGTTATTTTAATTAGTTATGATATTTTATAGTAAGGTTTTTTTGTATCAAGTCAAGTGATGCGCCTTTCTTTTGAGAGCGGCTATGGCCACCATGAGAACGGAAATAGCGGCAGGGGTCATGCCGTCTATCCGGGATGCCTGACCCAGAGAGGCGGGAAGAATCCGGCTTAATTTTTCCTGCAGTTCATTGGATAAACCATGGACACCGGTATAATCAAAATCACGGGGGAGTTTTATTTTTTCAAGATCCCTGTATTTTTTTATCTCATTGAGCTGTCGTGAAATATAGCCTTCATATTTTATCTGGATTTCCACCTGCTGTTCTGCTCTTGGCAAAAGAGTTTCCCCGGAAGGGCAAAGTTGTCTGACAGCCTCATAGTTGAGCTGGGCTCTTTTTAGGAGCTGATCAAGCTTTACCCCGCTTTTAATAGGGTTGGTCATCTTTGCGGTAAGGTATTCATTAACGATGGTGGTCGGTTTTACAACTGCCGATTTTACCCGGTCGATTTCCCTGATAGTCTCGCGGTCTATCTGTTGGCACAATTTGACGGTATCATCGTCCACCAGTCCCAGGTCACAGCCGATCCGGGACAATCTTAAGTCGGCATTGTCTTCACGAAGCAGAAGCCTGTATTCAGCCCGGGATGTGAACATCCGGTAGGGTTCACTGGTTCCTTTGGTCACAAGATCATCCACCATCACGCCCATATATCCCTGGGACCGGTCCAGAATAAAGGGCGGTTTTTTCAATACGATGCAGGCGGCGTTTGCCCCTGCCCACAGCCCCTGGGCCCCGGCCTCTTCATAACCGGATGTGCCGTTGATCTGCCCGGCGAGAAACAGGTTCTTCACCTTCTTGGTTTCAAGGGTGGCGGACAATTCCTGGGGATTGATAAAATCATATTCAATGGCATAGGCCGGCCGCATGATCTTGGCCTGTTCCAGCCCTTTTACCGATCTTACCACCTGGTACTGGATCTCAAGGGGAAGGCTGTTGCCAAGACCCGATGCGTAGATCTCCTTTGACTCAATGCCTTCGTATTCAAGAATGACATGGTGGCTGTCCCGGTCCGGGAATTTTACGATCTTGTCCTCAAAAGAGGGACAGTACCGTGCGGATTTGCCTTTAATCTGTCCCCCGTACAGGGCCGAATGCATGATATTCTTTCTGACAATCTCGTGTGTGGCCGCATTGGTGCTGCCCATGAAACTTGGCAGCATGGGTGTGGTGATCTCTTTTGTGGAAAAGGAAAACGGTTTTGGCGTATCGTCGGACCGGTGGATGTTAAAGGCCGAAAAATCAATGGAGTCTGCGTGCAGCCTCGGGGGGGTGCCGGTTTTCATTCTGCCGATATCAAAGTTGAGCTTTGCAAGGTTCCCGGCAAGACCGATGGATGCAAATTCACCGGCACGGCCGGCTGCAATTTTTGCAGACCCGATATGGACCATGCCTTTTAAAAAAGTACCGCTGGCAATGATCACCGCTTCTGCCTTGTATTCAAATCCCGTCTGGTCCACGACACCGGTCACGCAATCGTCTTTAATAACCAGTTCTTCGATCATGGCCTGTTTTAAATCCAGGTTGGGCGTGTTCTCTATAGCCGTTTTCATGTTTTTTGAATAGAGGAATTTGTCGTTCTGTGTTCGGGTGGAATGAACGGCCGGGCCTTTTCGGGTATTGAGCGTTTTATACTGGATGGCCGAAGAATCACAGATTTTTGCCATCAGGCCGCCCAGGGCATCAATTTCCTTTACCAGCTGCCCCTTGGCCATGCCGCCAATGGAGGGGCTGCAGGGCATGGATGCAATTTTGTCCATGTCAATGGTGACAAGCAGGGTGCGGCACCCCATTTTTGCAGCCGCATGGGCTGCCTCGCATCCGGCATGGCCGGCACCGATCACAATGACATCATATGATGTGTAATTTAAATTCATAACCTGCTAATATAATATTGCTTGGTTGATTGGTCAATACCTGACCGCTGTTTGAAAATGTATGATCCAACAACAGAAAAAATAATACTGGAGAAATATTTAAAATACTATTAAAAACAGCTCAATGAAAAACGCACCAGTTTAAATGGAAAGAGTGGATGGATAAAAAAAAGAGATATACCGACTATAACTCGTATCTAAGACAATTGTTCGGGGAACGGGTACAAAAAATTTCTGTGGATGCGGGGCTTTCATGCCCCAACAGGGATGGCTCCCTGTCATATGACGGCTGTATTTACTGCAATGCAAAGGGGTCGGGGTCCGGCCTTTTTGAAAAGGGGTTGTCCATAACAGAGCAGATTGAAAAAGGCAAAGTCGGGGCAAGGATTAAATATAAGGCTAGAAAGTTTCTGGCCTATTTTCAGTCCTACTCCAATACCTACACCACGGTTGAGCACATGAGGCAGATGTTTGAACAGGCGCTTTTGAGTGAGGGCATGGTGGGAATGGCTGTGGGAACAAGACCCGACTGCATTGATGCGGCAAAAATCGATTTGATCGCCGGGTTTGCAAAAGAGTATCTGGTCTGGCTGGAGTACGGCCTGCAGTCTGTTTATGACAAAACCCTTGACCTGATCAACCGGCAGCATTCATTTAAGGATTTTCAAGATGCTGTGGCATTGACCCGGGGAAAAGGAATTAATATCTGCACCCATATCATCCTGGGTCTGCCCGGCGAAGACCGGAAGATGATGCTTGACAGCGCAAAAGTCCTGGCAGATACCGGGGTTAACGGTGTGAAAATTCACCTGCTCTATGTGATCAAAAATACGGGTCTGGACAGCATGTACAAAAGAGGGGAGTATCTCCCCATGACACAATCGGATTATGTTGAAACGGTCTGTGATTTTATCGAGCGGCTGCCAAAGGATATAATTATCCAGAGAATTACGGGCGACCCCCATGCGGACGAACTTGTCGCTCCCCAGTGGGCGGGGCGTTACAGGGAAACATTTAATATGATTCAGCAGACCTTTGAAAGAAGAGATACCTGGCAGGGGAAGTTTGTTAATCATGATTGGGTTTAATTCCCCGCCGCTTGCGGCGATTAAAACAAATCTACCGAATCAAGTTTATAGCGGTAGCTGTTTTGCTTTTTAAACGGCGTAAGCTATAAGCCCATACCCCGTTGCTTGCGGCGGGGTAGTTGATTTGAGAATGGATAATTATTAATTGATGATTAAGGAATGGGGCTCCTTTTCCGGTCCGGATATAAGGAGCCGGGATCTGTTTTAAAAAATTCTGGTGGGGAATATGAAAAAAGCTTTACCCTGCATAAAGCTGAACCGAGAACAGATTCCATAAACACAAGATGTACTAGACTGTTTCAGAATTAAAAACAGAGCACTAATGAATGAACACCATTGTCTTGCTTATTTGTCTCAAGGATATCGTCCGAACAGATAATTAATAAGATTATCAATATTGATGCATGTTATTCAGCGGATTTGATTATGTTGTGAGATTTTACTTTCCAATCTTTTGTATTGCAGTGGCTAAACTTTTGTCTGCAATATCAAGAGCGGATCAAAAAGGATCTATCCGCATCAATTCATGCAATGTAAATCAGACAATTATATTGACCTGGCTGTTTGTTATTTGGTAAAGTAGTTATAATACCTTGTCCATTGACCATCCGATTTATAGCTTCATATCACACGGCCTTTGTAGAACTTCAAATCCATGCCTGGTATAAACACCTTATATCGCTCATTGCTTAAATAAATGATTAAACCATCTACCAAATCTGAATAGGATAGCTGTCAATAGGGCATTTTGAAATCAATTTCTATTCAAAGGAGGGCATGATGACTGTAAAAATTTTAATTGAAAGAAAATTTAAAGGGGATCTCAGCCTGGAAGAAGTTAAAACCATAAACGAATTGAGAATTGGAGCCATGCATTGCAAAGGCTATGTCAGTGGCGAAACTTTAATCGATTTAAAGGATCATCGGAGAATGGTTGTTATATCGGTCTGGTCAAACATGGAAGTGTGGGAGGAATGGAGAGATTCCAATGAAAGAAGCAAACTTGAGGCTAAATTTGATAAAAATTTGAAACAGGCCTCGATAATAAGGTCTTTCATGTTGGGCGCCGACTATCTGGGAGGGATCTTTGACGAGACTTTTCACGATGCTGAAGTCTTTGCATAGCATACATAATGTATCTGTTACAAAATCTGGAACGACCTTTTGAAACCAATTTGTCTGCCCCCTGTGTAACTTAAGGAGGTGAAATATGGAAAATAGAATGCTCGATAAAAATCTAATTTTTTATAATCCTGGCATAAAAGGAACAGTGTTTACCTTGGCTGCAAAAACTTTTGTCAACCCTGATCTGATCAAAGAAACAAAAGAGTATCTAGAATATGAAACAGAGAATTCAATACTCTATATAGAAGAACGGAGGGCTAAACCAAGACCCATAGAGATGTAACATTGGCCATAAAAATCTGCAGGGGGCAGACTAATCCATGTGATAGGATTGGTTTAAAAAATGAAGGCCTAATTCTCTCAAATTGGTGTTGGTTTCTTTGTTGGTGATCCGATTTTCAAAATTTGCTTGTTAAGTATTATTATCCCAAACAGAAATCTGATATAGGATATCTTTGTAAAAGATATCTGTTTTATTCGTGATCTTTCTTGTGCGGGAAAATCTGACCTGTATTAAAATTTTGTAGTATAAGAAGATCCCGGAATATCTATAAGTCGACGCTTTTCTAAAAAAAACATCCAACCACAACATCTGGTGTATTGAAAGAATACTCAATATTCAGCTTTATGGAAAATAATCACCCCTGCCCAAGGAATGCAGGGGGCTCTTTATTCATACTTAATTTGAATCATCTAAATCAATTCAGGTGTTTTTAATCATTCTTGTTTAACATAATAATGGTCGTCCTCCTCCATTATCCATTCTCAATTAAAAGGGTTTATTTCACCACCAAGCCCTCAAACCCGTCTGACGGATGCTCAAACAGCCTGTCCCCTTCCTTTCTGATAATCAGGCATTCGGTTTTTTCAAGGCGGTTGACAAGATTGATCCCGTCATTCAGATCCATGACCATAAGAGCGGTGGCGAGGCCGTCGGCGAAGGTGCAGGATTTTGCAACAACCGATGCGCTGACGATGTTGTTGCTGGTGGGGTATCCGGTTCTGGGGTCAATGATATGGGAATATGTTTTTCCCCCAAGTTCAAAAAAGTTTCGGTAATTCCCGCTGGTGGCCACGGACTGGTTGTTCAGGGTGATAATTTTGAAAAGCGTTTGCCTGGCAAAATTTTTGTCCGGCCGGCTGATGCCCACGGACCACGGCTGGTGTTTTTTGTTTTTCCCAAAGGCTGACAGCTCTCCGCCGATTTCCACCAGCACATCAGTGATGCCGGAATCAACAAAAAGTCTGGCCACCGCATCCACCCCATACCCTTTGGCAATGGAGCCAAAATCCAGGGTGACCGGGGATGTTTTCAAAACAACTGCCGTTTCCTTCACACGGATATGGTTGAACCCGGTGGTCGATAATATCTCTTTGATTTTTCGATCATCCGGCAGGGTCACCCCTCTTTTTTTTGTGCCAAACCCCCACAGGTCCACCAGGGGTTTCAAGGTTCCGTCCCAGGCGCCGTCGGTCATGGTATATAATTGCCCGGCCTGCACCAGCACGGCGTAAAAATCCTTTGACACGGTTCGGGGGCTGTGGGGGGCTTGTTTATTAAACAGCGATAATTCGCTTTTCGGGTCATACATGGACAGCCTTTTGTTGATCTGTTTTAAAAGAGTGCCTACCCGGGCCTGCCAGAACTCAGTGGACTGCTTTTTTTTTGAAATAAATTTTACCGAATAAAACGTGCCCATTGTTTTCCCGGATATCTCATACTGTCTTTTGAATGCCAGGCCGGTATCGGTCAGGCAGAAGAGAAGCACTGCAACGACAAGGGCGGATGAAATATGTTTAAGGGTATTCATAAAATAGTGTCCTTTTTCATGGTTCTTTATTATATCTATAGTGATTCTCAAAAATATGTTCCTAAAAAAATCATATACGAAAAGAATCACCTAAAGGCAAATCGATTTTCCCACAATGGGTTTTATGATTTGAGTGATAGAAATCCATATTCGTGTATCGGAACGTATTCCTGCGATTTGCTATAACCTGTAACTTTTGCAACATTAGGGTGCAACAGGGGAAAAACTAAAGATAACTGCCGCTTTTTGGCAGGCTGAAAGTGAGATATATGGAAACCATTATCGTAAAAATCAAGAACCCGCCTGTGGAGTTGTACAAGATATTGAAGTTTGAAAACCTGGCTGCCAGCGGGGGGGAAGCCAAGTACCTGGTAGCCGACGGTCTGGTAAAGGTGAATGGGCATCTTGAAACCCGGAAAAGAAAGAAAATCAATCCCGGAGATGTGGTAGAGTTCAATAATTACCGACTTGAAATGGTGGCCGAGTAGACACAGAAAACTATTTTAAACCTTGTTTCGGGCCGTCAGTGCCTGGGCCATGGCAAAGCAGATGACACTTGCCGCACATGCCACATTCACAGAGTTTTTCCGGCCGTGCATGGGAATATAGACAAAGGCATCACATGCCGGCAGGGTATGGGATGAAATACCGTACTCTTCATTGCCAAGAACAATAATTGTGTTTTGTTTCCAGTCCATTTTATCAAAGGGGATTGCGTTTTCAACGGTTTCAATCCCCACAATGGAATATCCCCTCTTTTTTTTCTCCATCAGGGTGGTATAAAGATCGGGTGTTGATTCCTGGTTAACCCATTGGGTCGATCCCATGGCGGTTTTTTGAACCCGCGGATCTTCCTTGCCCACGGTGTTGCCCAGGATAAGGCTGGAAAATCCGGCAGCATCGCAAATCCTGAAAATAGATCCCACATTAAATAGGCTTCTGAATCCGTCAAGGGCCACATGGCAGTCGATATCGACTTTGGACGCAGGGCTGGCTTTATCGCAGGTAACTATTTTTTCAAGCAGGTCATGATCTTTGACAGGCATCCCTGTTTTTTGGCGGTGGCGCTGAATCTGGTCCGATACGGCCTCTATCCATTTTTTTGGGAGATCGGAGCCTGGCGGAATGAAAACATCTGCGTCGGTCCATTTAAGGATTTGATTATATTGTTGTGCAAACAAGCCAAGCCCGTCATGGGAAACCCGGTTGGTGACAAGTTTTTGATATACCTGCGTGAGCCAAACCAAAAGGTGGCGGGCCCGGGTTGCCGGGGGCAGTGTCAGCCATTTTTTTTGCGTGAATCCAAATGTATCCATATTTTGTGCCTTTTTGATCATGTCAGTGGGGTCAACTTTACATCAGCAATTTAATATTGAAAACAAGTGTTTAAAAAAAAGTTGAAAGAAAAGTAAATGTTTGCCTGCCAAGTGCCGATGAAACAATTACCGAAGAATTAAAAATAGGCCCAATTTTCAAGGAGATATATGATGAATAGCATTCAAACTCAGCCAATGGCCGCAGGAATGCAAAGCAACTACCCATCCCTGTCAGATGCCCAGGTGGCAAGTTATATGCGAAAGCAGTCCGTCAGCGCATATGAAAGCATCAATGCCGGGTTGAAGATTCAGACAAAAGACGGTGATGTGGTGACGCTTACCTCTAATTCCTTTGCCCAGCTTGATTCCTATATGTACAACAGCAAGGGGGTGCTTCAGACACCCGACGGGACAATGGTTTCGTCTTTGAGCCAGCGGGAAGTAACCCTTGCCACCGGTGAGAGCTTTACTTTTTCGGTAGATGGGACCTTAAGCGAGGATGAGCTTGATGATATAGAGGATATTGTCAAAAGTATCGATGAAATCATTTCTGAAATGGCCAGCGGCGATATGGAAGAGGCAATCGAAAAAGCTGTGGCCATGGGAACCTATGATACGGTGTCCATGTATGCCGCAGATATCAGTTATGAGAAAAATGTCGCTGCAACCGTTGAAACCCAGGCCCGGGCTGCGGCCATTGAAACCGCCCCGGCACCGGAGATTTTGCCCAGAGAAGAGCCTAAACTGTCTCCGCAATTAAAAGCCTTTCCGGAAAACCATGCGCCCCGGAAAAAACGGAAAAATTCAATAAAAGATATAAACCGGTTCGTTGAAAGAATGGCGGAAAAACTTGAAAAGCATCCTGAAAAATTGATCAAAAAATCTGAAAAAGCTCTGGATAAACTTTTTGATCATCACTTGAGGAACGAAAAAAAGAACAGAGGCTCTAAAAACTCAGCCTTTAACGCCATTGAAAAAACCCATAAAAAGCTCAATAAATATCTTGATAAGATGTTTGAGAAACTTTTCGATGCGCAGATGTCATTGTTTTAACTGACCGCATTTCATATACGCGTCACAGGCCGGTAGTGCAAAAGTACTATCGGCCTGTGCGTTTTTTGGGCAGAGTGTTTATCCTGTCAGCCCGGCTTCCTTAAAATTTATAGCGAATTGTAGAGATTCATGCCCACAGGCCAATTGTGACTGGGGCGGGCTTGCATGACGCTGCCACAGGCAGGAAAATGGACCTGAGGGAAAGTTTTTCAGTGCTATCATTCCTTTTTTCGATTTCGATACAACAAAAAAAGTTACAATTTTGTAGCGAGACGTGTGGGTTTAAGTTACAATTTTGTTCTTTTTTAGTATCGTGCATCCTCTATTTTTTCAGCACCTCCTTAATTATTCTTAAATTTCAAATGGTTGTAACTTTGATCCATGATTGGCATGATAAATGCTATTATTGATTGAAAAATTATTTGAACTTGTTTTTGATTTATATTTTTAAAAAAGGGAGTACCCAAAATGACAAAAGAAGAGATCCTGTCCATTATTGAAAAAGAGAATGTCAATTTTTTTAGAATTCAGTTCTGTGACATTAACGGCTTTATGAAGAATATCGCAATTCCGAAAAGCCAGATTAACAAGGCGCTGGACGGGAAGATTATGTTTGACGGCTCATCAATAGACGGATTTGCCCGAATCCAGGAATCAGATATGTACCTGGTTCCGGATTATGATACTTTCTGTATCCTGCCCTGGAGAAACCAGGAAGGTGTTGCCGCAGCAAGGATCATCTGTGATGTTCACAAGTCCGATGGCACCCCTTTTGAAGGCTGTCCCCGTGTTAATCTCAAACACGTTCTGGCGCAGGCCAAAGAGATGGGATTTACCATGAATGTCGGCACGGAAGCTGAGTTTTTCCTGTTTAAGCTGGACGCAGACGGGAGAAGCACAACCACTACAGACGACAATGCCGGATATTTCAGCCTTGATCCTGAAGATACCGGTCTTAACTGCCGTCGTGAAATCATCGAAACCCTTGAAAAAATGGGTTTTGAGATTGAGGCATCCCATCATGAAGTCGCCGAAGGTCAGCACGAAATCAACTTTAAATATGCAGATGCCCTGACCTGCGCGGACAATACCCTGACCTTTAAATGGGTGGTAAAATCCGTGGCAAAGAAGCACGGGCTCCACGCCACCTTTATGCCAAAACCCATTTTTGGAATCAACGGATCCGGGATGCACTGCAACCAGTCTTTGTTTAACCTTGACGGTACAAACGCCTTTGCAGACGAGAGTGATGTGCTTCAGCTAAGTGAGATTGCCTACCAGTATATTGCCGGTATCATGAAAAATGCCAGGGGCTTTTCCGCAGTAACCAACCCGCTGGTGAACTCCTACAAACGTATGGTGCCCGGATATGAAGCACCTGTCTATGTTGCATGGTCCGCTTCCAACAGAAGTGCTCTGTGCCGGATTCCCGCGTCCCGCGGTATCGGGACCCGTGTTGAAGTCCGCTGTCCGGACCCGACCTGTAATCCCTACCTGGCCTTTGCCATGATGCTTGCCTCCGGTCTTGACGGTATAAAAAACAAATTGAGCGTTGCAAAATCAACCGATATCAATATTTTTGACATGACTCCCACGGAGAAGGAAGAGGCCGGGATCGCTTCAATGCCGGCATCCCTTCGTGAAGCCCTTGATGTGTTTATTGAAAACCCGATTTCCAAAGAGACCCTTGGGGATCACATTTTTGAAAAATACGTCTATAACAAAGAGATCGAATGGGATAATTACAGAACTGCGGTAACCGATTGGGAGGTCAGCAATTATCTGGATCTCTATTAAACTTTATACATTTTTGTAATTTCATTTTCGGTGACATAGCCGGAATGATGATAAACTAAAAAGACCCTGCAAGCCTTGCAGGGTCTTTTTGTTTTCAGATAACATTCACGGTCAAGACCGGGCTTGACCCTCCCTGTTCATTGCGGAGTTCACTCTTGTTGCTGCCGGGCAGGGCAGCCGCTGGGGCAGCGTTCTTGTAGAACTGTTTCTAATAAGGGGTAGAAAAGCGCTGTAGATAGATTTGTGTTGCATTATGAAAATTTGTAATCAATAATTGTTTTTTTGTTAACCCAACAAAGGCATACATTATGATTTTTTTTGATATCGACAACACTCTGCTGGATAATGATTCAGCACAGGCAGCAGCGGCAGATTCTATATATAAGAGTAATTCCTATCTGCAAAACCTCTATTCTGAAGAAACATTCCCCAGTATCTGGAATGAGGTGACCGAAAAGTACGTAAAACAATATTCACAAGGCCGTATGACTTTTGAGCAGCAGCGCCGGGAAAGGCTCAAAGAGATTTTTAAGGGCCATGGCTCACAAAAAGAGCTCCTTGCCGTGTTTAAGGAGTACCTTGTGGTTTATCAAGACAACTGGCAGCTGTACCCGGATGTTATTCCCCTGCTTGAAAGGTACAAGGATACGCCAAAGGGAATCATATCAAACGGTGACAGTGACCAGCAGCGGCAGAAACTTGAAAAAACCGGTATTGCCCATTATTTTGATGTTGTAGTGGTCTCAGACGATATCGGTGTTTTTAAGCCGGATCCCGCAATCTTTGCCCATGCCGTAAAGCAGGCCGGCAAAAAGCCGTCACAGTGCTGGCATGTCGGCGGCAAGGTGGATGTCGATGCAAAAGCGGCAATGGATGCAGGTCTCACCGGCGTCTGGGTCAACAGGAAGTTTATTGACGAGAAAAAAGAGAAGGTTCCCGAAGTTATCTCCTTAAATGATTTGAGTTATATATCCAGTTAACGGTGTCCGCATGAAAATCATGCGTTTTCTGGTATCCTCTCCACATTGGGATGATGAAATCAAAACAGGCGCTTCTTATTGACCGTGGCGTGGTGCGTACCCGATGCGCATCACATGCAGCGTTTATCCCCAAAAGCTACCTTGCGAAGTATCTAAGGTGTTTTCAATGCTTTGGCCAATCTTTCCAGATAATTAGCCAGGCATTTTAAATACCAAAAAACCATTGACAACATCAGTCGGACTCTTTTATAATCGTTTATGACCGAGCGCTCGTTCACTATGTTTTGAACATATAGAGCTTGCGCATTGGAAAATACGATTAAAGCAAAAACAGAACAGCAAACCGCGATCTTTTAAAATTGTCAATTTTCAGTCGAAAGCCTTCTATCATTAACGGGAAGCATTCTTAGAATCGATCTGAAAGTCTGACAGGACAGGAAAGGAATGGGAAAATGACAGACCTTTATATTGCCAAAGATCAATTGGCAGGGAAAAAAGTAGAACTCAGTGATATCAGCATCAGGGACGGCCTGCAGTCACTGGAAACCGTTATTGATACCGATACCAAGGTCAAATATCTGGAAGGGTTGATCCTGGCCGGATTCAAACGGATGGAGGCCACCAACTACGGCCATCCCAAATTTGTTCCCTTTTTCCCCGATGCCACAGAAGTATTAAAGCGCTTGCTGAACAGTGAAACCAAGGCCGCAGACGGCAGAACCATCGGCGAAATGATGAAACGCAACGGCGGTGATGTTGAACTGACCGCAGTGACCATCCATGAGAGCGGCGCTGAAAGGGCCTTTAAAGACTTTGATGCCGGTCATGGCCCGGACCGTATCCTCCAGATGACCTCCACCTGCCCGGAGCATCAGAATGCCAATTCAGGCAAGACCCACGACCAGTACTTTGATATGACCACACAGACCATCAAAGCGGCTCACAGCCGTGGAATGGTGGTAAACGGAACGGTCAGCACCATCTGGGGCAGCCCCTTTGAAGCATATAATAAACAGTACAGCATGGAAGAAAAACTGGACATAGCCATCAGTTTTGTTAAACGATACCTGGATTGCGGAGCCGACGACATTGAGCTGGCCGACCATGACGGATCGGTCACCGATTATCATAAATCCTATGAATTTTTCAGCCGTGTACTGGATCCCAAGGAGATGGGAACCGGCCCCGATGGCCGTGACTATGCCGATCCCAAGCTTTATATTGCACACTTTCACACCAAAAACATGGCCTCTGCTCTTAGAAATGCTGCTGCAGCTTTAAAGGCGGGTATTATCAGGTTTGAATCCTGCTTTTCAGGCATCGGCGGTCAGCCGGCAAACGCTGTGGACGGCGTTGTGATTGAAGGGCGTGAGGGTGATTATTACAGCGATCACTTTAACCATGGCCTTATCTCAACAGAGGATATGGTGACCATGTTTCATGACCTCGGGGTGGATACCGGCATTAATCAGGACATGCTGATAAGCCTGGGCAAGGATTTCAAAGCAGAAGTGGTGGACACCTTTGCCGCGAATCAGAAAAAGCTTGGCCGTGATTACATGAAATGCCGCTCTTTTATGCTGACAAACGGAAAGCTGCCCACAAGCGTCACTGACTTGTACAAATAAGCAACAACGTTCTATGTGACCGCATCTCATAATCATGTCACCGGTTTGGCAGCAGGAAAGCTGCCGAACCGGTGTTTTTTTTTGTTTAACCCGGATATTTCATGAAATTTCCGGGCTAAATCTTACCCTCGTGTTCTTGAATAAACCGTGTGAAAAAATCGACCATGAAGTCATGCCGGTCCCTGGCGATTTTTTTACCCTCACCTGTCAGGATCCGGTCTTTGATTTTACAAAGTTTAACCTTGTATTCGCGGTATCCGGTATCATTATCGGAATAGGCCTTTGCCTTGTGAATATTGTTATCCCGATTGTGCAGCCTTGCCCCCAGCTCTCCTGCAAAAAGATATGCCCGTGCAATACCCACAGCGCCTATGGCATCTATCTTGTCTGCATCAAACAGCACTTTGGCTTCAATGGTTTGGGGGATATTGTTCCCGCGAAACCTGTGCGTTTCCACACAATGGATAATATTTTCTTTTTGCGCACCGGATATGGCAAGATCATCAATCATGGGCCCGGCCATTTTTGCACCTTCTTGGGCATGACAGATCTTCCCGTTGGACAAATCCTGGCGGCACCGGCCGATATCGTGGAGGGATGCGGCAATTAAAAGGACCGTCATGTCAGCTTTCTCAACAGGTCCGATTCGCTCGCATAACCTGATAACACGCAGGGTATGTTCAAAGTCGTGGCTGCCTTTAGCATCTTTGAAATGTTGTCTGGCACGTTCCATGGCCACGGCAATGGGATGGGCTTCATCAAATGCGGGGCTGTTTTTGTGTGAAAATGAGTTGTTCATCAATGTATTTGTCCATAATCAGTATTTCAGCTATGCAATGATATCTGTTCTTACCATTTAAACTTCCTGATGGATAGATGAATTTCGTATGTTGGTTGGATTCATCAATAGGCAAATGCAACAAATAAGGTTTGTCCCGCATAAAATGGGATTTTAAACAGACGTTACGACCACAAGATGTTGAGCCCTATCTCAGATTGAAAATCTGAGCAATTATACCATCAATGCTGGGTTTCCATTCACTTCATTTTCCTGGAATCTTTGGTTTTTGTATGCTCATGCTTGTTTTGAATTCACTGATTGTTATCATGTGTTATTTTAAATGCTATCGCAACATGTCAGGTCTTTTTCGAAGGCTCATGAATTTGAACAGGATTCAATGAAAGGAGTACATCAAATATAATATCTTCAATCTTTTACTTTTACGGTTATCTCAGGCTTTATATTATACTTTTTCATCCGGTATTGCAGGGTGGATCTAGGAATGTCCAATAGGCGGGCTGCGCCGTTTTTGCCGCCAAGTATCCCTTTGCATTCAATCAAAGCCTGTTCAATAGTTTTTCGTTCAGATTCTGCAAGAGTGGGGACTTGAGGAGACCTCTCTACAGAGCCCTGCTCCTTGGAAAAAATCATTTTTTCAATATCAGCGGGAGTTACATCTTCACCAGGTTTGAGGATGATTATCCGTTTAATGAGATTTTTCAGTTCCCTGACATTTCCGGGCCAATGGTAGGTATTTAAAAGCTCCAATGCCTGACGGTTATATTGGGGAGGGGACTGGTGCATTTGTTTTGACTCTTTCTTGGTAATTTTGTCAATTAACAGCGGGATATCCCCGGTCCTTTCTCTAAGCGGGGGAACATGAATCTGAATTATATTTAGCCGATAATAAAGATCATTCCTCAGATGTCCGCCTCGAATACTTTCTAAAGGATCCCGGTTTGTGGCTGAAATTAAACGAAAATCACCTTTCATGGGTTGACTATCACCCACGCGTTCGAATCGATTCTCCTGTAATACCTGTAGTAACTTTACTTGTTGAGTTTCCGGTAATTCTCCTACCTCATCTAGGAATATCGTTCCTTTATCCGCCAGTTCAAATTTACCGATACGGGTTTTATCAGCGCCTGTGAAGGCACCTCGGGAATGACCGAACAACTCACTTTCAAAAAGGGTGTGAGGTATGGCGGGACAATTAACTTTGACAAACATATGATTACTTCTTGGACTGCAATAATGAATGTACCGGGCTAGGAAATCCTTTCCAGTACCGGTTTCACCGGTAATAAAAACCGGTGCATTAACCTCGGCAACTCTTTTAACAGCACTCATGATTTCTTTCATCTGAGGGGAGGAGTAGGTGAAATCTTTTGATTTATAATCATCAAAACTTCCTATTAAATATCGTTTTTCCCTTTCCAGGTTCTTTTTTTCATCCTGCAAAGAATTATAAGAAACCAGATTGTCAACAGCTAAAGAGACCTGTTTGGATACTTCTGAGAGCAATTCTGACAGTTCCGACAAGTTGTCCGGTGTCTTTTTAAAGGAGAAATGGAGGCAGCCAAAAACTCGACCTCTCATGATCAAAGGAAAAGCCATAGTTGACCTCAATCCAGCACTGATCATTTGACCGATTGAAAATTTATTTTTATATTGCGACAGATCGTCAATGATAATGGGTTTTCTTGATTGGATAACCATTCTTGCAATTGCACCTTTCATCAACGAACGTTCATTCAAGCTGGAGATCCCCTTTGGTTCGATTCCGTCTGCTTCTGTGAAATATTGTAATGAATCTTTTTTTTTATCATAAAGATTAATACTCAGACGATCATAGGAAAAATGTTTTTTCAATTCAGCTGAAAGAGAATTAAAAAAGTCCTGTTTCGAGGTCTTGGTAATGACCGCATTTGTAATTTTTAATAGAATTTTTAATCGGGTTTCAAGTGATAATCTCATGCCGCCCCTATTTTGAATCAGTATGGTTGAGGCAATAATTAAACCAGCTTCAAGAACAAAAGTAAAGCCCAATATTGGGCACAACGCCAATTATTGGGCACTAATCTTTCGCCACCACCATCATCTCTTAAAAAAAAACCTATAAAAACAAGCTGTTAAATTTTTTTTTTCATATGGCACCTTCTTTGCACAATACTAAAAATAATGAAAAACGTTGGACAAGATATAGCAGGAGAAAATGAGAAGAGTATCTGAATTCAGAGACGGAGAAAAAATGAATTTAGGCAATTTTTCTTTGTCAAAGATAAGCAGTTTCGCTGTATCCCCTGCCAGTTTATAAGTCTGGTAGTTAGCGTGCTTTAGAGTGAAGCAGAATTTTCATTATGGATGAAAGCAAAGCATTGAACGATCGGGGCTTAATTTACAATAAAAGCTTTGTATTATTACCCGATTTTTATTTACCCAATTTGGAGGCATGTATAATGGCACCCGATTTTTTAGTACACGAAGCCGCTGATGTTGTTGGCGTTGTGGTTGTTGAAGGATTGAAAGCCAATCAGGAAATCACTGGTTGGATCATGAAGGAAGACGAAACAGTAACAATTAAAATCATAAGTGATATTCCAATCGGTCACAAAGTCGCTCTGCAGGATCTTGCAGAAGGTGACACTGTGATCAAATACAACACGGATATCGGAAAGGTTGTTGCCCCGATTAAAAAAGGCGAACACTTGCATGTACATAACGTTAAAACAAAGAGGTGGTAAGAGATGGAAACTAAATTTTTAGGATATCGGCGTGAAAATGGTAGGGTTGGTGTACGTAACCATGTAGTTATCCTGCCTCTGGATGACCTTTCAAACTCCGCATGTGAAGCAGTTGCCAATAATGTTAAAGGCACCATGGCCCTTCCCCATGCATATGGTCGACTTCAGTTCGGTGCTGATCTTGACCTGCACTTTCGCACCCTTATTGGTGTGGGCTCTAACCCAAACGTTGCCGCAGTAATCGTTATTGGTATTGAGCCACAGTGGACCAACAAAATTGTTGAAGGTGTTGCCAAAACAGGCAAACCGGTTATGGGATTTTCAATTGAGCAGAATGGTGATTACAATACCATTTGTGCTGCATCTCACAAAGCAAAAGAGTTCATGCATATCGCCAGTGAATACCAGCGTGAAGAATGTGATATCAGTGAGTTGTGGATTGCCACCAAGTGTGGTGAGTCTGATACAACATCCGGAATTGCAACCAACCCGACCGTTGGAAATGCATACGACAAACTTTATGAAAAAGGCAACACCCTTCTTTTTGGTGAAACAACTGAATTGACAGGTGGTGAACATCTGGTACTGGAACGATGTGCAAATGATCAAGTCAAAAAAGACTTCCAGTTCTATTTTGATCGGTATGCTAAACTTGTTGATGATAACAAAACCAGTGACCTTTCAGACTCTCAGCCGACAAAAGGTAACATTGAAGGTGGCCTGACCACGATTGAAGAAAAAGCACTTGGTAATATTCAGAAGATTGGTACCAAAGCACCGGTTATTGGTTGCCTTGAAAAAGCAGTTGAACCTACAGGCCCGGGCCTCTGGTTCCAGGATTCTTCCTCTGCAGCAGCTGAACAGGTTACACTTTGTGCTGCTTCCGGATTTGTTGTTCATTTCTTCCCCACAGGCCAGGGCAACATTATCGGTAACCCCATTCTGCCAGTTATCAAGCTTTGCTCCAACCCACGTACGCTCAGAACCATGCATGAACATTTTGATGTTGATGTTTCCGGTCTTGTTCGACGTGAAATCAACCTGGATGAAGCAGGTAACAAACTTCTCGACATGATGATCCGTACGGCAAATGGTCGTATGACTTCAGCAGAAGTTCTGGGACATCACGAGTTTATCATGACGAAACTGTATGAGAGTGCATAATTAAATTAGTCGATTTGCTTAATGCGTATCACTCTTCTTTTCTGGAGAGTGATACGTTGTAAAAAGAAACCGCTAATTTTTAGATAACGTTTGCAGTATTTGGATTTGTATAACAGCAGTATCTTCAGGTAGAAACAGGGGCTGCAAGAGGATAGCGCTGATAAAACACACAAGGATAGTAAAAATGGAATACATTAAAAAAGCGACTCTTTCAGCTGAAGAGAACAGCAGTGAAGCTCGTAAAATAGTCGAAGGCATTCTTGCCGACATCCGTGCCAATGGAAAAGATGCGGTTCGTGCGATTGCTAAAAAATTTGACAACTGGGATCAAGACTTCGTTCTTTCCCCAGAAAAAAAGGCACGTCTGATTGACAGCGTTCCTGAAGATGTAAAAAAAGATATTCAATTTGCATACAAGCAGATTACCGCTTTTGCCCAGGCACAGCGAGACAGTATTCAGGATTTTGATATGACGACTCCAGCAGGTGTTCGTGCCGGACAACGTGTGGTTCCCATGGATGTTGCAGGCTGTTATATCCCGGGCGGACGTTTTGCTCATACCTGTTCTGCCCTCATGAGTATTGCAACTGCCAAGGTTGCAGGTGTCCCCTTTGTTGTGGCAGCAACTCCCCCACGTGGGGAAGCCATTGATGCATCTGTATGTTACGCGATGGATCTTGCCGGTGCCGACATCATTCTTGAAATGGGTGGGGTTCAGGCAATTGCCTGCATGGCATATGGCATATATACGGATAAACCTGCAAATATCCTTGCGGGTCCGGGAAATGCGTTTGTTGCTGAAGCCAAAGCCATTCTTGCTGCTGAGGGTGCTTGCGGTATTGACCTTTTTGCTGGCCCTTCTGAAATTGCTGTTATTGCAGATGATAAAGCTGATCCCATGACGGTTACCATTGACCTGCTTTCCCAGGGTGAACATGGAACCAATTCTCCGGTATGGCTGTTCACCGAATCTAAAGAGCTCTGCGATAAAGTCATGGAACTGATGCCTAAACTCATCGCAGACATGCCGGATCCTGATACCCCTGCCCAGTCATGGGAAGAATACGGAGAGATTATTCTTTGCGACAGCCCTGAAGAGGTCGTGGAAGTAAGCGATAAATATGCCCCTGAGCACCTTGAAGTATTGGTTGATAATCCTGAGTGGTGGCTCGACAACTTGAGTTCTTATGGCTCACTTTTTATGGGCGAAGTCAGCACCGTTACACATGGTGACAAGTGTTCCGGACCAAATCACGTTTTGCCGACGAAAAAAGCCGCTCATTTCAGCGGTGGTTTGAACGTACATAAATATCTCAAGATACTGACTTACCAGGAACCGGTTGATAATGAAGTCAGCAGTCTGATCAGTGAATATTCTTCCCGTCTTTCACGAGTAGAAGGGATGGAAGGTCATGCACGGGCCTGTGACTGGCGCCTGACCAAATACAACCCAGGTAGAAAATGGGATTTTAATGTATATCAGCACCCGGAATATTAATTCTCTACAATATACACAACCAAGAAAAAAATATAAAAACCTGAAAAATAAAGGGGCTATAAGATGAACGAACAAAGTAATAAAAAATTTTCAACCGGAGAACGCATGGCCTTTTTTGTCTTTGTTCTTACCTTGGCCCTTTATTTTTTAAATATCATCCTGGGAAAAGCCGCAGTTCAGTGGGGCTGGGATGTTTTTTATCTTGGGAGCATCAGTGAGTTTCTGCTGCTTCTGGTCACCTCGATATCCTTTGTTGTAGTTGCACTGCAGCGTGAGGCCAAAGTAAAAAATAACAACCAATAACAACTTATTACGGAGAAGAACCATGTCTGAAAAAATGCAAAACGAGAATGAAATCCAGAGTCCAAAGTCAATTGATCGTAGACGTTTCATGGAGCTGACAGCCAAATTCGGTTTTACTGCTGCCGCTATTGCTATGACAACAGGAATTGTAGGTTCCCGTGAAGCTCATGCCGCTAAAGTCAGTAACGAGGAGAAAGAACGTAAAAAAGCAGCCAAATACACCATGAATATAGCAACAGGCTATATCCTTGGAGCCTCTAGAACCTATCCGATCATGCAGTTGGATTTTAAAGAAAACATCCAGAACTTCACCAACGGCAAGGTTTATGTCAAACTTGCTCCGGCAGGCCAGCTTGGTGCGGGAAGCGCCCTGGTTCAGAAAGTCCAGACGGGAACTATCCAGGCGGCTCAACATTCCATTTCAAATTTTGCACCCTTTGCACCGGCAGCCGATCTGATCAATATCCCCTATTGGTGCGGCGAAAACCAAAAATTTGTAAATCTTGTGACGTCCAATGCATGGAAAAGCGAAATAAATCCCAAAATCGAAGCCAAAGGATTCAAAGCACTCTGGTATGTGAATATTGATCCCAGAGTTGTTGCCCTTCGGAAAGGCATCTCAGGACCGATCAAAACCCCTGATCAGATGAAAGGAATTAAATTCCGTGTACCTGGATCGAAAATCCTTCAGCAGTTCTACCGATTGTTAGGTGCAAACCCTACTCCCATTGCATGGGGAGAAACCGCATCAGCCATCAAACAGGGTGTTGCAGATGCACTTGATCCTTCAGTTGAAGCATTGCTAGTTTTCGGATTTAAAGATGTGCTTTCCAGTGTAACGTTTAATGGCGCTGTTCCGGATTCACAGGTTTATTCATGTAATCTTAAATGGTTTAAGAGCCTGCCCAAAGATATTCAGGAAGGTATTGACTATGCCAGCGACGTAACCATGAGACAGAACCATGCCAAGGTTCCGGCTGCCCGTGCTTATGCCATGGCAGAGCTTGCCAAGGTTGGTGTTGATTTCTACGTACCGACAGCCAGCGAAAAAGAAGCCTGGGTCAAAGCTGCAGGTGCCCAGCTTCCTGCCTGGGACGCTATTAAAAAAGAACTCATCGGTTCTTTGTCAAAATTCGATAAGCTTTATGAAGCTTCGAATACACAAGGCAATTATTATATCGATGACGTAAAAGCGTAAATGTAAGATATATCCGGTTTCTGCCCGTGCCTGATCCAAACCTCTCTATCTAAAGCCATTTTTCTGGTAAGCAGGGATCAGGCACGGGGGACTGGATGTGAAACAAATCAATATTCCGGATTCCGGACAAGAGTATGATCAATATAAAATTCAACATTCGTTTTTTAGGAGAATTAAATGGGTATTAAAGCGTTTTTCGCAGAGATAGACCGAAATGGTGAACGGTATTTAACCCTGCCGTTATATACCATGGTTGTCATAACGATTTTCATGGAGGTATTCCGACGATTTTTTCTCTCCTATTCTTCCATCTGGTCTGAAGAGATTGCCCGTTATGCATTTATTTACATCACCTGGATCGGTGCTGCTGCTGCAGTCAAGGAACGAGCCCATATCAGAATTGATGTGATCCAGCCCCTGCTGTCCAATAAATGGAAAATAATCGTGCATATTTTTGGTGATATTATCACCCTGGTACTTGCCTTTATTGCACTTTATTGGTCAATGGAACCGGTAATAAATTCTATTCACTTTGGCTCGGTTACCCATGGGTTGAGGATCAGTCAGGCCTGGTTTCTCATTGCAGTACCCCTGGGATTTGCAATGATTATATGGCGATTGTTACAGTCCATGAAGCGTGATTTCAGTGACCTGAAAAACGAACGGCCGATGTTTGAAGGCAACAAATTGTTTGATTAA
This sequence comes from uncultured Desulfobacula sp., assembly GCA_964562385.1. Classification (GTDB taxonomy): domain Bacteria; phylum Desulfobacterota; class Desulfobacteria; order Desulfobacterales; family Desulfobacteraceae; genus Desulfobacula. The sequence goes on along the minus strand of CAZLTD010000052.1, from coordinate 9,038 downwards.
GAAAAAAGGACCTAAAAATGTATAACCATCTTATGACTACAGCTGAGCTATCTCTTGGCTGGGACTTTTACGGACCGCTATTGGGAATGGTATTATTCATTCTTTTGGGCGTAAGAATCTGGGCTGTTGTGGGCCTGGGTTCGGTCATCATGCTGATGACCACAGAAGTTTTACCAGCAACTCTTTTAGGCGAGGCCCTTTTTGACGGTGTCGACTCTTTTGCCCTGATTGCTGTCCCTTTGTTTATTTTAACAGGTGACGTGCTGGTCAGAAGCGGTTTGTCCAATAAATTACTGGATGTCGCCGAAGCAACCATGGGGTGGCAACGAGCCGGCCTTGGAACCTCAAGCGTCCTTGGCTGCGGATTTTTTGCTTGTATCTCTGGCTCTGATGCCGCTGATGCCGCTGCCATTGGCCGAATTACCATTGATCGCCTGGTGAAAAAAGGATATCCCAAGGCCTATGCCTGTGCGCTTATAGCTGCTGGTTCATGTACCGGGATTTTGATCCCGCCATCTATTTCATATATTATTATCGGTCTGGTTTTGGGTATTTCTGCTTCCACTTTATTTTTAGCAGCAGCAATTCCTGGTGTCCTTGTATTAATGTCTGTAATGGTCACAAATTTTTTGGTCAACCGGATAAAAGGATACGAAGATTCCAGGGGACAATTTGATGTAAAACACTGGCTTGCAACTGTCTGGGACGGACGGTATGCCATTTTGATCCCCTTTATTATATTGGGCGGGATATATTCAGGTGTTTTCACGCCTACCGAATCCGCATCTGTTGCAGTTATTGCAACCTTGATAATTGGATTCGCACAAAAAACGATTCGACTTTCAGATGTGCCTAAGATGCTGGAAACATCAGCCAAGGTCAGCGGTGTCATCGTTCCCATTATTGCCATGTCCCTGCCCTTTGCCCAGACACTGGCAGCTCTTGAAGTTCCACAGTATTTTGTTTATGTCATGACCTCTATGACAGAAAACAGATACCTGATTATGCTCAGTATGGTTGCCATACTGATTATCGCAGGCTGCGTCATGGAAACCACTCCAAACATCGTTATACTAGCCCCCATCTTAATGCCTCTGGCCCAGGAAATCGGCATGAACGATATCCATTTTTGCATCTTCATGGTCAGTGCCCTTGGCATTGGATTTATCACTCCGCCATTGGGATTGAATCTGTTCGTCGTCTCCGGTGTTGCCGGAGAACCGGTGATGGCCATTTCCCGGCACGCCATCTTTTTTGTTTTCACCATGCTGGCTGTTGTTATCTTGATCATGATGGTACCAGCAATCGCATTGTGGTTACTGTGATGTGACAATAGGAAATCGGTTATCACAATATTTATTTGATAAAAAATACGTTTTTACAGGAGTTTAAATCTAATGAAAATAATTGATCAACTATTTGATATAAAAAACCATGTTGCCCTTGTTACCGGAGGCAGCTCAGGCATCGGCAGGGCCATTGCATTCAGTCTTGCTGAGGCGGGAGCGGCTGTCGTTCACGTCGCCCTTCCACAAGAAGAAGAGGCATTAAAGGATGCGGTAAACGATGTTAAAAAAATTAACGGAAAAGCAGCCTTTCTTACCTGCGATGTCTCTGATCCAGATGCTCTGGCCGATATGGCTAAAGAATCTGCCTCTTTTTTCGGAGCCCCGGATATCCTGGTCAATGCGGCAGGTGTGAATTTTCGCCAGTCCTGGGAGGACATCAGTGATGACACCTGGAACAAACAGATTGACATCAATTTAAAAGCCCCCTTTTTCCTTGCCCGCCACCTGATTGAAGGCATGCAGGAAAAAGGATGGGGAAAAATCATTAATATTGCATCCCTCCAATCTGAACGTGCATTCCCCAACAGTGTTCCCTATGGGGCATCAAAAGGAGGCGTGATGCAGTTGACACGGGCCATGGCCGAAGCCTGGTCAAAGGATGAGAGCGGGGTTACCTGTAATGCCATCGGTCCCGGTTTCTTCAAAACAGGTCTGACGTCTAAACTTTATGACCAAAAAGAAGTGATAGATGCCCTGGCCAGACAGACGATCATCGGCCGTAACGGAGAACTTGACGATTTAAAAGGGGTCTCCATATTTTTAGCTTCCCCTGCTTCTGATTATATCACTGGACAGACCATTTACCTTGATGGGGGCTGGACAGCCAAATAGCCGTCGAACTGAAGATCTTATGGAGAAAATAATATTATGAAAGCGCTCGTATACACCGATACCAATGAAGTCATTTACCGGGATGAACCTGATCCGGTTTTAGATCCCGGCGAAGTTTTGCTCAAAGTAGAGGCGACCGGCATTTGCGGTTCAGACATGCATGCCTACCATGGTCATGATCCAAGACGGGTTCCACCACTGATCCTCGGTCATGAAGTGGCTGGAATCATTGCTTCCGGCCCTCTAAAAGGCAGCCGCGCTGTTATTAATCCGTTAATTACCTGTGGCACCTGTTCTTATTGTGACACTGGATTCTCCAACATTTGCGATCAAAGAGAAATCATTGGTATGCGGCTGGAAGGTGCATATGCTGAATATGTCAAAATACCATCCAGGAACCTTATCCTGCTTCCGGAAACGTTAAACGCTGTCAACGCCAGCCTTGCAGAACCCACTGCTACGGCTCTCCATGCCTTAAATCTGGCCAGAATAAAATCATCCCGCCCGCTAGCTGAATTAAAAATGATGGTTATCGGCGGCGGTGCGATCGGTATGCTGGTAGCACTTTTATTGAAAGGATATGGGTGCCGAGATATTCTTCTGGCTGAAACCAATGACCTGAGAGGCGAATCTGCTTCAGAACATACTGGGTGCCAAATTTTTAACCCCATAACAGATCCGGCTGTTCAAAATGATAGTTTCGATTTAGTTATAGATTGTGTAGGCGGTGCCAAAACCAGGGATCTGGCCATTTCAGCTGTGAAACCCGGTGGTACAATGGTTCATATCGGACTGATGGATTCATCAGGTGAAATAGATATCCGGAAAATAACTCTTTTTGAGATCACATTGATCGGAGTCTATTGTTATACAGCTGCCGATGTGAGGGCTGCCGTCAGTGCAATTGGCAATGGGTTACTGGGAGATTTGAGTTGGGTAGAGACTCGCCCACTCTCCGAGGGTGCCAAAGCATTTTCGGATCTCGATAAAGGATTAAGCGCAGCTGCAAAAATTGTATTAGTTCCTGATAAATAAGGGCACAGGTATTTTTCAGGATGTGACAGGAATGTTCACCAGTGTACTGAACGTACCCAAGCAGATCATTAAATTCTCATCCGATGCAATGAAAAAGAGAGTCACTGATAAATTTCAAGTTTAAAAATAATTATAGTTTAAAGCAATTAAATCATAATTAAATCTCTGTCAAATGGCAAAGGCACCTTGAATTGAAGCGTTTGCGAAATCAGGCGTAAAATTTTACACCCCTGCTCCGTAGATAAAAATAGTACTATCCTACACATTTGCACAATAGTGATCTTTCATAGATTTAAGGTGTACTGCTAACTACATCAATTTGGAGTAATAACTTACAGTGAAAAAAATAATAATCAGTGAATTTTTGGACACAAATGCCATTGCACAGACATCCAAAGGTTATAGTGTGATTTATGATCCGGACCTGGTTGATAAAGCTGATGAGCTCAAAATCCTTTTACAGGATGCCCAGGCATTGGTTGTGCGCAACAGGACACAAGTTTCATCTAAACTGCTGGATTCAGCCCCGGATCTAAAAGTGGTCGGCCGGTTGGGTGTAGGGCTTGATAACATAGATCTTCACGCCTGTAAAAAAAGAGGTATTGCAGTCTGTCCAGCCACGGGGGCAAATGATGCTTCGGTTGCAGAATGGGCCATAACGAGTATTATGATGCTGTTTAGGGGCGCCTTTTTTACCACTCCAATGATGCTGGAAGGTAAATGGCCTCGAACCGAATCAATGGGTGCAGAGACAGCCGGAAAATCATTAGGATTGATCGGGTTTGGCGCTATTGCAAAGGAAACAGCAAAACGGGCCCAGAGTTTAGGCATAAAAACCATGACCTATGACCCTTATATTCCGACGGATGATTCCTGCTTGCAGCAGACCCGGAAAATAGAGGATCTATACGAAATGTTGCAGTTAGCGGATGCTGTCAGCCTGCATGTACCGCTGACAAAAAATACAACTCATTTGATCAATGCCGAAGCGATTTCAAATATGAAAACGGGTTCCATACTGGTTAATGCAGCACGCGGAGGCATTGTTGATGAAAAAGCCCTTGTAGCGGCTATAAAATCCGGTCATCTTGGTGGCGCAGCTATGGATGTATTTGAAAATGAACCCCTTACAAAAAACGGTGCCGCTCTTTTTAGGGACGTACCAAATTTGATCCTGACGCCTCATATTGCCGGTGTCACAATTGAATCCAACAAACGCGTCAGCCTCGCTACCATGGAAAATGTTATAGCGGTTCTGGAGAAATCTCAATGAAATCGATTCAATTATCTTTAGATAAAGCATATGAACTGGCGGTTAACGCCCTAAAGTTTAATAAAACCAGTGATACCAATGCCGATTTGGTCGCCCGTGCCCTTGTGGCCGCAGAGATTGATGGCCTGGGCGGACATGGATTATCACGACTTCCATCCTATTGTGCCCAGTCTGTCAGTGGAAAGGTTGATGGATACGCTACACCAATTTTAACCAACGTAGCCAAGGCGGCTTTTCAGATTGATGCAAAATATGGTTTTGCCTTTCCGGCCATGAGCATGGCAGTGGAAAAGCTGACCGCACTCACTCCTGAAACAGGTGTTGCGGCAGCATCAATCAACCATTCTCACCATTGTGGTGCAGCCGGTTATCACGTAGAAGCATTGGCCCGGCAAGGGATGGTTGGGTTATTATTTGCCAATACGCCCAAGGCAATCGCACCCTGGGGAGGGGATACTGGCGTGTTCGGCACCAACCCCATCGCATTCGCCGCTCCCAGAAAAGATAAGGACCCCTTAGTCATAGATCTTTCCCTGAGCAAAGTGGCCCGGGGTAAAATTATGGTCTCCAGCCAAAACGGAGAGCCCATCCCGAAAGGATGGGCTCTGGATTCTCTCGGTAAAGCAACAACGGATGCAGAGTCCGCACTGAACGGCACTATGCTGCCCATGGGAGATGCCAAGGGCTCCACTTTAGTTCTGATGGTAGAAATTCTCTCAGCCGCCTTAACCGCCGCTCATTTTGGTTTTGAAGCCAGTTCTTTTTTCTCAGGAGGAGGCAGACCGCCAGGTGTAGGCCAGTTGCTACTGGCTCTGGCCCCTAAGCCTTTATCTGGTAATCAGTTCTATTCCAGATTGGAAGATCTTGTGGACGCCATACTTATCCAGCCGAATACGCGTTTACCCGGCGATCGAAGACTGAGGATGAGACAACTGGCTAAAAAAAACGGAATATCCTTAACTCATCAACAATATGAACAATTAATGCCGCTTTGTATACCATCCAAATAAGAGGATGCATCATCTGATTCCAGATTTTCTGAGAGTGTATTTGTTTACACATCGCCAATTGCTATATAGTTGATAATTTCATTAATGGTAATAGTTAAATTTTCTTTGTCCTGATATTTTTCATCTAATATGGTTGAAATTTGGTCGACACTATATTTTATATATTTCAAATGATACGATTATAGGGCTACTTCCTTTTTCGTATTGAACTCACATCTTTTTGAATTGTAAATCTTTTCTGTTAGTAATATCAGTCCATCAAAAAGTCCTCTAAAAAAATTATGTTTTTCCTGTTCTGATAATAGAGCCCAATAGTACCCATCTCTTGGCTTAGTAACATTAAAATAATTATTTTCTACTTTTTGCACCTCAGACCTGACGTGAAATTCGTTCTTGGCCCAGCTAAGGTGCACAATGAAGCAAACAAAAATAAAAAGTAATATAAATCTTATTCCTAATTTCCATCCTGCCATACTTTATAACCTCGCTCTATATGGGAGTTTTGCACGTGATTATAATTCATTTTTTGGGATTTAATCCCGATACAACGCGATCGAGGATCAAGGGACTGCGCTCCTCGATTAGATTCTGAATGGCATTAAAAAATGTTTTAAAATGGGGCGTTGCCCGATGGGCGTCAATCGCATCTTGATCGTCATAAACTTCATAGAACGTAAAATGTGTAGGATTCTCCGGATCGACATTCACATCAAACTGATGGCAGCCTGGTTCGTTGGCGACTGATGATTCCGCATCCGCTTTGGCGGCATCAATGAATGCATCGAGGCAATCGGGTTTAACTTTAAATGAAGCAACAATGGCGCGCATGAGAACCTCCCTTAGAATTTTGTTGAAGATGAATCGTTAGTGCCATCATTGACAATCATAATGGGAACGTCAAGATATCAAGGATAAAATTCACAGTTAAAAGGGCAGTTTCTTTTTAAAACCATCCAAATGAATGACAAATGGGTGGTCAGGTATCGAGAAAGAGCAAGCTTTACTGTGAGATATTAAACCGCTCTATATAATTAAGATAAAATAAGTCTTACTTTGATTTATGTTGGTATTTTTTTGACATTTTTTCTAAACACCATGGAAAACTTGAAACTGGTAACAAATGTGCCTGCAAATACAAAAATTATTCCGGTCAAATGGTAGTACATCAATTTTTCATCCAGAAAAAGAACCGCCAGAATGATGCTAAACACCGGCATGAGATTAATAAACCGTCCGGCCTTATTTGCTCCCAATTTTTTTATGGCCCTGTTCCAGAAGAGGAATCCAAGCACCGATGCAAAAAGTGCAACATAGCCGATGCTCATCACACACCGCGATACGCGGATAACGCAGAAGATGGGGCCTTTATGGCTTTCCCGAAGGGTGAAAAACAAGACAAATAGGAAACAAGAAACACCTTCCAAATAAAAAAAGGTGCTGACCGGTTCGTCAGCACCTTTCATCATCTCTTGTCTTGCTTTTCATGCAACACTATGCAGTAGGTGGTGTGAATGTCCTGGTTGCCAACTCATTATCCAGCATGAGAAGACCATGTCCTTCGCCGTTGATCAGTTTGAGTTTGTTTAAAATAGTCTCCATGGAGGCCTCTTCTTCCACCTGCTCGTCCACGAACCAGTTGAGATGGTTCTTGGCAGCATGGTCGTTTTCGGTAATGGCAAGATCCATGAGATCATTGATCAGTTTGGATACCAGTTTTTCATGCTCATAGGCCAGTTCAAACACTTCCAGGGCGGACTTGAATTCGGTTTTCGGCGCTTCAATGGCGGCCAGTGTCACCTGCCCGCCTTTTTCATTCAAAAATCCGTACATTTTCATGGCATGAAACCGCTCTTCTTCCACCTGAACCAGGAAAAAGTTTTCAAACCCGCTCAGCCCCACGGAATTGAAATACGAGGCCATGGAAAGATAATAGTATTCGCTGAAAAGTTCCCGGTTGATCTGGTAGTTGATGGCATCTTCAAGTTTTTTTGAAATCATGATGTCTCCTTTGATGGTTGCGGTGTATTAATCATCGCTGTAATGTTTTTTATTCTCTTTTTTATATTTGCCTTTGGCCTTCCCTTTACCCTTGGATTTGCCTTTGTACTTGTATTTGTGCTGGACAAGTTTTGGCGGCACTTCATTGCCTAAAGCCACCCGCCATCCGCCTTCAAGGGTGGTGGAGACCATCCATCGTCCATCGGTTGACATCCTGATGTAAAGGTCGTTGCCAAACCATGTTTCTGGGATATTGAGAACCACATAGGCGCCCAGTTGCGAGTCAAATTCCATATCATGGCCGTGGTGGTGTTTGTGCCGGTAGCCATGGGCAGGTGCATGGGGCGGGGGGCCTTTTTTCTGGTATTGCTTTGGGGGTGACGATGATGCACCCGGGCCTTTTACACTGACGCCTGTTGTCTGGCATCCGGACATGAAAAACAGTGCGGCAATTGCGATGATAAGGGTTTTTAAAAGGTTCATGGATTGTATCCTTTCAAAATATTGGGTTGTAATGGCGATAAAGATAAGCCTTCTTATGTTTTTTTCAAGATCACTTCATTAAGCCGGATAGCATCATTGCTGAAATTTGCGAACATGTTTTTGGCGAAACAGGCAGCACTCTCGCCCAGGACAAGGCTGATATCCAGAGGGCCGGCTTCCCGATTCATATTGGCTTTGGTCACCTTTTGCAGTAATCGGCAGGCATCATCACTGCCGTCATAATAAGTTTCAAGTTCAAAGCCCTGGTTCAACAGGTGTTCAAGGCTTTTCTCCCAGGGCTCAATAAAGGAAATGAACGGTTCCGCCGCCCAGGGGACGGGATATGCCACTTCACTGCTTGATCCTTTTGAGATTTCATGGAGGATGAGTCTGCCGCCGGGTTTCAAGACCCTGTTAAATTCAGTGCCCGCCCCTTTTTTATCTTCAATGTTCATGAGCATGTGCTGGGATAAAATTGCATCAAAAAAGTGATCTTCAAAGGGCAGGTCGAGCACGGAGCCCCGGTGAAAGGTGATCCTTTCATCAAGTTTGCAGGCACGGGTGAGAAAAACAGCGGCTTCGATAAACTGTGCGGTCAGATCAACGCCGGCTACCCGGCATCCAGCGGTTTGGGCCAGCAGCCTTGAGGAGCCGCCAATACCGCACCCGGCATCCAGAACCCGGTCCTGGTGATTGAACTTTACCTTTTCAAAGAGTTTTATACTTGCCCGGGCCCCTCCGGTATGCAGCTGGTCGATTACGGTGAGATCTTTTGTGGTCAATGACTCCAGGTCTTTACCGGCCTGTATCAGGGCCTTTTTAATTTTTTGTGTTAAATTGGCGGTATTGTAGTGTGCGTGAACATCTTTTTCCATATCAGATCCGTTTTAAGTTTTATGTGCATAACAGGGGAAATGAAAAAACCCCTCATGGTGATGTTAAACTATAGCACCATGAGGGGTTTACCTCAATATTGTATAAATAAATGAACGACTGATGAAACCTAAGATTTCAACGCTTCAAGGTCACCGAAGAAATCCAGGGCTTCGGGATTTTTCA
>CAZLTD010000051.1:17296-35727 GCA_964562385.1 uncultured Desulfobacula sp. | reverse complement strand
GAGGGGTCAAAATTGGGCGCTGACAGGGGGTCATTTTTCGACGCTGATTGACAGCTTCATTTGCTAAAAGTCGGAGTTGTTCAACGCCAAGTTTATTCTTCAATGCAGGATGACGATCCGGGTGTGTTATCGATGGTTCACCAAGATACATAGGCATGCTTAAGGATGCAAACATCATTGCATTGTTGATATCTGCATTTGGACTATCAATCGTACCAATTCGTCCCAGCGGCCCTCCCATTTGTCTTCTTTTATCATCATATTCTCTGTATTCGGGATGAGCCTTGTAAAATATCTCAAACTGTTCCGAACCCTGGGGAAGGGATCTGTTGCGCGCAAAAACGATTTCTCTTTCATCATGCTGCTTGACCTCACCCACAATTAAACCCTTTGTTCCCTTGAGTGCGCCGGAATTATGGCCGCTCCTTCTGAGTAAAAGAATCGCTGCGGATATTAAGCCGACATAGCTGAAAATTAAAATTGATTTCCCCATAGGCGTGTGGAAAAAATCTGTCATGGCAAAAAAAATGAAACCTGCAAGCATGGTCATCATCACTACAAATTGTAACAAAGCTACAACGCTTGCTCTTTTTTCTTTTTCCCAAACACAAGAAATAAAAAAACTCAACCCGATAAATGCTTGAACTGTCAGGCCAATAAAACCGGCAACGACTAATAAATCAATCACTCAGTTGTAATCCCCCCCAAAAAAATCTGATTTGTTCAATAATTAGGTTTATCAAACATTAAAATCAATCTCTTCACAACTTAAATAACATTTCCAAATAAGTGGTAGCTCCCGCTTCATGTGGCTTGGTTAAAGTTTATAAAACGGAAGTGTTTTGGATTTTCCTTAAAAGGCCCATCTTAGGGTCACACAGCATAGGTCTTGAATTATCACTTTTCATATCTAAAACCTTATATTTCAAGACCCTATATCCCATATTTTACCAATATTTATTTTTTATTTATGCCCTCTTTTCTTACCCAGGGATTACTCACTTATCAGGATATCCAACTGACTGTGCAAGGACAATTTTTTGATGCGGGCCCAGCCCCATCACTTTTGCCAAGGATGGCCTGTCAATCATTCCACGCACAACCGTGGATAATCCCTCTGATGCACAGAACAGGTAAACATTCTGGCTGATGAAACCTGTGTCAGCCGCTGAATAGAAGACCTTGATGTCATCTTTTCTCATCCTTTCCATTCTCGAGAAATCCGCTACATATATCAGGTTCAAAGCCGCGTTTTCCACATATCTCTGGGTGCCTGTTTTTGCCCGGATATCCTCAGCCAGAACAGGTGTCAGCAAATGTTCCTTAGCATCATACAGATAAAGCCCTTCTGACATGGCAACATAGATATCGATCTCCTGCAAATTCACCGCTGATGGCGCTGTCCTTTTCCCCGAACCCGGACGGTTTACACCGCACGCAGCCCACAGCAGATTTGAAAGCAGTTGCGGGGGCAGCTTCTCATTGCTGAATCTTCTGGAACTCTTTCTTTGATTCAATGCCTGCATCAGGGTCTTGCCGCCCTCAACCTGCGGTTTCAACAGTTTGATTGGCATAAGTTCCTGTGCAAATGTGAAAGAAGGACACATCAAAAGAAATGTTATTACCAATCCAATAGCCATATAAGATAATGTTTTCATGATCAGATTTATCCTTCGGTTTGATACCTTTTTAAATTGCCGCTCTTCATATTGTGTTACAGGAGTTTGTAATTACTTAATTCGCTGTTTGGCCGTCATCATTCCACTTGTTGGAATTTAGTATTCTTCTCGCTAAAAACGACCTTTTCCCCCTTAAAGGCGCCATTTGGGTATCTAAAAGCACTTTTAAAGGCCTCTTAAAAATATTTCTTTTTAAAAACATAATGATTGCAAAAAATTGCGGGGTCCGACCCCATCTATAATATATTGAGACTATTTAACACCAATGATATACCGGGTACCTTTGCCCCGACCCTGAGTGAGTAGGTATTTATTTTTAACAAGTTCTGAAAGCTTCTTCTTCAGGGTGTTCCGGTTGGCTTTTGTAACTGATTCGATCTCAGATATTGACAATTCTCCATGATCCTTGACAAGGTGAATGATCTGCCGTGACAGCCTGGACAACTTTATGAATATTTTTTCTTTTTCGATTTTTTGAGTCAACACCTCTTTTTGAGTTTTAAGAGCACTCAGAAAAAACAGTATCCAGGGCTCGTACTCCGGATACTCAGATTTAAAAGAGACTTGGGATTTTCTTAATGCCAGGTAATAATTCTCCTTGTTTTGTTCAATGATGCTCTCCAGAGAACTGTAAGGAACATACCGGTATCCTTCTTTCAGCAGCAGAAGAGTTGTCAATATCCGTGACAGTCTGCCGTTCCCATCCTGAAACGGGTGAATTGCCAAAAAATGAACCACAAATACAGATATGGCTAACAGGGGATGGAGTTCTTTTTCTTTTAACCGCTGGGGCTTCAACTGCCTGGCGATCCATTCCATCAACTGTGCCATATCCTTTGGGGTGTCAAAGGGCGTTGATGTCTCGAAAATAACGCCAAGGCTCTTGCCGTCATGACCGAAGGCCTCCACATGGTTGGGCATTTTTTTGTATTCCCCACGGTGGCGAATATCCTTTGTGCTGTACTCAAGCAGTATTTTATGTAGCTGCTTGATATAATTTTCCGTAAATGAGATGTCCTTATAAGATGCAAAAACGATGTTCATAACATCTGCATAGCCGGCCACTTCCTGTTCATCCCTGGATCCAAATGATTTCTTATCTAATCCGGACAACAATAGTTCTATTTCCCGGTCGGACAGCTTTACCCCTTCAATCCGCGTTGACGATCCGATAGATTCTATGGTGGCAATGTGTTTTAATGCATCAAGCCGTTCCGGAGCCAGATTGCCGATGGCCTTCCACTCACCCTTGAACTCATCTATTTTTGCAATGAGGTTTAATATTTCCGGTGTGATTTTAATTAAAGGATTTAACATTGATTTTCCTTTTGAATACCCAAATACATACCCATATTTACCCAAAACTTTTCAAAAGTCAAGCCTGATAAAACTGTCACATTTCGGAGTTGTTCATTTCTGGATATCCAAAAACATACCCGTATTTATCCAAAAATACAGCTACTATTAAATCATAGAAAAGCGGGCAACGTGAACGCTGCTAATCAGCCGCGCGAATTTTTGCGTCTGCTGAATTAGCCCTGTTGGGCCTAGTGGATCTTAATGTTTTGAAGATTCGCCCAGGTTTGTTGAGAGTACCAAATATCGACAAACTCCAGTATTGATTCTCTTTCTCTCTTAATCATTTCTTCAGCAACAGTTTTGCGTAGGAGGGTCTTGATACTCGCAAATGCCGGTAAATGCTTCGGTGCCAGCTCAGTTGCAACCCCCCTGGCTTGAACCAATAAATTTTGTTTTTTTGCTACCGTGTCTATCAGACCGAAACTCATTGCTTGTTTTGCTGAATACATGGCACCTGAATAGAGGACCTTAGTTGCATTGGCACTCCCGATCCAAAATCGCAGCATTTCCGTACTGCCTGCAAAAACAGAAGAACCAAAGGCGATCTCGTTAAGTGATATATTACCTTTGTCTTCAACCATTACCCTGCTGTCACATGCTAAAGCCAGCATACAGCCCCCGGCAATAGTGTGCCCGTTTAAAGCAGCTACAATTAGCTTCGGATATTGAAACAAATACGTATATAGATCAGTAAAATTAATTAAGTATTTTGTAAACTCTTCCTTTGAGAGTGATAAAAACTCAGGAATGTCAAATCCAAACGAAAAAAACTTTCCATATCCCGTAAGTACAATAGCGTTAATATCCTGATTGGTTTCCAGCGTTTTAAAAGTACTCCTTAACTCACTTACAACATCTCCGTTAAGGGCATTTACTTTTCCTCTGTTAAGGACAACAGTGGCAATACCCTCATCAAATTCAACCTTAACAAAATTCATAATGCCTCTCTATTTTGTACATTCCTGTCATGATTCCATGTCTGATTTCGGCCCAATTTGAACATGCTGCGGCATGACTGCAGCATGTTCGTCGTTCAAAATTATTTCAAGCAAGAGGCAAACGCAGACGTGCCCCTTTTAATGCCTTTTCCTTTCTTATCACGATTTTATTCTTATTCCATTATTCCATCTGGCTTTTAATGGGCGACCCCATTAGTGCTTACGGCACCAGAAAGCAAAGTGATTCCCTGCTTGAGCAGGTGCGTCACCTTTAAGTCTACTGGACGCTGAAACATCTTTAAATCCAGCTTTCTCCAAAAGCGGGATGATCTCCTCTACCCCATACATTCGTTCAACTTCGACAAGTTTTATGACTTTATTAGTTTGGGGATATACAAACCAACAATGCTCATGGAAATACGTTTCATCTGCCCATTTCTCTGAAAGGACAAAGCAGTCTGATAACTGCCGCCAATTTCGTACCTTTTCAAAGGGAGGATGTTTGGGCTTTCCAGCTACATTTGAGATAAACCATGCTCCCGGTTTAAGAGATTTAAAAATACGCCTGAAATCTTGTGTAACGCCCGACGGTGAAAGCTGCCCCGGGCAGTATGAACCGGCCCAAGCCAATCCAAAACGCTCAGATTCATCTAAATCTGAACATTTCATCTGTTCAAGGATCACATTACCCTCTTCCATGGCGATATTACTCTTAGCAATTTCAAGATATTTATCCCCCGGATCAAAGGCAAACACCTGAAAACCTTTCTGCGCAAAAGCTTTGGCATGGTAGCCTAGACCACATCCAATATCCAGTACCTGACATGGAGGCTGGGCGTGTGAAATTGATAAAATCCTTTCCACCATTTTGTTGGCAATTTCCTGCGTAACAAAAAGCCAATCACGATAATATTTCAAAAGGAGATCTTGAATTATCGGCTGGTCCCAGGACCATTCGATTTCTACTGTTTTTGATTCCATTTTTTATTCACCAAAAGCATAACGACCTAAATTTGCAGTTTGACCGTTGTATGTTCCGTGTTAGAAATTATTTCAAGCAAGGGGCAACCCCTTTTGATTCCTTTTCCTTTCTTATGCTGCTGTAGGGATGGGTCTTGTGCCCATCCGCGGCTGTTCAGCCCCAATGTTTTTGTAATCTATTTTATTTATTTGCAACACCTGTCTAATTCAAGCACGGACGCCCACAAGGGGCGTCCCTACAGGCGTTCAAAAAGCTTATAAACCCAATCATGATTAAAGACCTGATCTTTTGTGTTTGAAATCAGTGTATTTTTCTATATCGCTCTTTTTGGCCCCGAAAAAGCGATTATAGGGCCGTTTTAAGGTGCTTTTTTAACCTAACAGGTTTAAATTATAGCATTATGCGTGGTCCGACCCCATTATCAACGATATCATTATATTATAGATGATTCCTACACTGTTATCGTATCCAGCGCAATAGGTGAAAACCCCTATTTTTTAAAAAAAAGGATGAAGGAAGAGGGCAGAAGGATAAAATTGGTTGGCATTTCTCAAAATGGCCAAAAGGTGCAGCAATGGGGAATTCCCTGGAAAAGATGTTCACCCAAAAGCATGAACTTACCGCCCCTGCTCCAGTTCCTCATTTGTTGCATTCCAGGGAGCGATGATCAAAAGCAAAGCCAGTCCGGGCAACGCCGCCAGGGCGCAGAAAAAATAGAAGGTGTTCCAGCCGGTGAATTCGATTAGAAAACCGGTCATGGATGCAGCAAAGACGCCGGGGATTCCCATCAGGCTGGTTAAAAGGGCGTACTGGGTGGCGGTGAAACGCTTGTTGGTCTGGATGGCCATGTAGGTGGCATAGGCAGCCTGGCCAAGGCCTGTGGCAAAAAACTCAAACGCCACGATACCTCCCAGCATGGCACTGCTGTAGGAAAGCCAGAAAGAAGAAGAATGGTCTACGATGTTTAAAATGGCAAACAAAGCAGTGGACACCGCCTGGAGCAGGCCAAAGACATACAGGGATTTTGCAATCCCAAGACGGATCATGATGGAACCTCCCACAAGCACCCCGCCAAAGAGCCCCAGCATCCCCACGCCTTTGACAATGACAAAGTACTGGGCCTTGGTAAATCCCATCTCCACGATAAAGGGGATGGTCATGGTGGAGGCCATGTTGTCCCCGATTTTGTACAGCAGGATAAACAAGAGAATCAGGATGGCCCGATCCCTTTGGAAAAACTCGACAAAGGGCTCCACCACGGCCTGTTTCAGGTTGACGGGCATGGGGGCATCAACTTTGGGTTCCGGCACCAGAAGGGTGGTGATAATTCCCACCAGCATGATCCCAGCCAGGATGAAAAAGGCAGTGGACCATTCAAGATTGTAGTCTGTCAAAACGGAAGCGCCGATGGAGACAAAGGTGCCCAGGCGCCAGGCATTCATCCAGACACCGGTGCCGAACCCCAGTTCATCGCTGGACAGGTATTCCCGCCGGAACGCATCCAGGGCAATATCCTGGCTGGCGCCGAAAAAATTGATGCACAGGGCAAACAATGCCACCCACCACAGGGAGGTGGCAGACAAAAAAAGCCCCATTGCCGCAATGGTGATCATCAGGCCAATCTGGGCAATGAGGATCCAGCCCCGTCTGCGGCCTAAAAACGGCGGGACAAATCCGTCCATCATGGGGGACCAGACAAACTTTAGGGTATAGGGCATGCCCACCAGGGCGAACAGCCCGATGGTGGAAAGATCCACGCCGGTGTCGGTCATCCAAAATTTAAGGGCATCTTTTATAATGTAAAAGGGGAACCCCGAGGAAAACCCGAAAAAAAACATCACTGCCATTTTCCAGGAGAGCATGATCTTGACTATTTGGACAAAGGATCGTTTTTCAGAAGAGTTCATTGAGGTCCGGTGGTTTCAGTTTTGGTTTCGATTACAGCGTGAGCAAAAGATCGCGGGCAACGGCAAAACAGTCCAGGGCAGACTTTTTTTTCTTAAGATCGGCCCGACACTGTTTTACCAGTTGATCGATCTGGGCATCTGTCCGCTCCTGGTTCAAATGGAAGATACCAAGGCGCTTTACCTTGGCCTTGACCGCCAGGTCCATGACCTGGGGCATAGTGGAGTGACCCCAGGTTTGTCTGCGCTTGTATTCATCTGCTGTGTATTCAGCATCATGGAAGAGGATATCCACATCTTTGCAAAAATCCAGGTAGCCGTCGTATCCCGCACTGCCGGGATGATCAAATCCCAGTTCATTGTCCGTTAAGAACACAAAGCTTTTGCCATCTTCTGTGAACTTGTAACCGAATCCGCCGCCGGGGTGGCTGGTGGGTATCGTCTCAATGTTGATGGATCCGATTTTAAATTTGCCGTTCAACTTTTTGTCAAACATGAGATTGGCATTCAGGCCGCTTAACCCGATGGGAAAAAAGGGTTCTTTCATCACCTCTTTTAAAACGTCCTGTGTCCGGATATTGCTGAATTTTCTGTCCTGGATGGTCAAGGTGATGTGGCTGTATAAAAGGGGTCGAAAAAAGGCAAATCCCTGGACATGATCCCAGTGGGCGTGGGTGAACAGCAGATGATATTCTGTGATATCTCTGTCGATGAATGACATCCCCAGGCGCCGGATGCCGGTGCCTGCGTCCACGATAATGGTCTGGCCGGATTTCGCAGTGATTTCAAGGCAAGTGGTGTCTCCACCATATTTTATGGTATCTTTACCTGCAACAGCGATTGAGCCTCTTGATCCCCAGCATTTAATGTCCATCTATTTTCTGTACCATAACCAGCGAATATCGTCCACACAAAATTTCTACGAATTCAGGGGTGTTACCCTTGCTGGATGGCTGTTTCATGTTAACTGTGCGTAAAAAGAGTTCAAGATAATCAAACTTTTTTCCTGTTCACCGGTTGACAACACTGTTTATTTTGCTTAGGAAATTAGTGTACAATGTTAAGTATAACAAGGACAGATCATCATAAAACAAATCTGCAAAGGGGACAAAAAGTAAAATGGCACAGCTTATTTCAGACAGGCGCGACGTTGACTTTGTACTGCATGAACAAATTAAAATGGCGGACAGCGAGATATTCGATGAGTTCAACAAAAAGACCATCGATCTGATTGTATCGGAAGCCAGGAACCTGGCCATCAAGGAGATCCTTCCCACGTTCAAGGAAGGAGATGAGCAGGGATGCACCCTTGAAAACGGAAAAGTGACCACCCCGGACTCTTTTAAACGGGCCTGGGAACTTTATTGTGAAGGTGAATGGCTGGCCATGTGTGATGATCCCGAGGTCGGGGGCCAGGGCATGCCCAAGCTTGTGGGCTGTGCTGCCCTTGAATATATGGTGGGCGCCAATTCGGCATTCATGCTCTATTATGGCATGACCCACGGCGCGGCCAAGCTGGTTGAGGCCTTTGGCGATGAAGACCAGAAGAAAAAATACATGAAAAAAATGTTCGCGGGCGTTTGGGGCGGGACCATGCTTTTAACAGAACCCGAAGCCGGGTCCGATGTGGGGGCGCTGACCACAACGGCTGTCAAAAAAGAGGACGGCACCTATGCCATCCAGGGCTCAAAAATCTTTATCTCGGCCGGGGACCATGACCTGTGCGATAATATCATCCACCCGGTCCTGGCGCGGATTGAAGGGGCGCCTGCCGGCACCAGAGGGATCTCGCTGTTTCTGGTTCCCAAATATCATGTCAATGACGATGGCTCTATCGGAGAGTTCAACAATGTTGTCTGCACCGGTCTTGAGCACAAAATGGGGATTCACGGCAATGCCACGGCATCGCTTTCCCTGGGCGATAAAGGCGAGTGCATCGGCACCCTTTTGGGTGAGGAAAACAAGGGCATGCCCGAGATGTTCCAGATGATGAACGAAGCCCGTGCTTTTGTCGGCATGCAGGGATTTGCCGTGGCATCGGCGTCCTATATGTACTCCCTTGATTACGCCAGACAAAGAGTCCAGGGCCGGCACCTGACGGCCGGAAAAAATGCTGAAGCAAAAAGTGTGGCCATTATCCAGCACCCGGATGTAAAACGCCAGCTTTTGAATATGAAAGTCTATACCGAGGGGATGCGCTCTTTAATCTATTACTACGGCAAATGTTCCGATATTGTCCATACCACTGAAGATGCACAGCTCAAAGCAGATACGGCAGCACTGATCGAAGTTTTAACCCCCATTGTCAAGGGCTATGTGACCGACAAATCCCTTGAGGTCTGCTCCCACGGCATCCAGGTGTACGGCGGTTACGGATATGTCAGTGAGTACCCGGTGGAACAGCTCATGCGCGACTCCCGGATCTTCATGATCTATGAAGGCACCAACGGTATCCAGGCCATGGACCTTATCGGCCGCAAGCTTGCCATGAACAAGGGGGAGAGTTTTAATTATTTTGTGGCCCAGATGCAGAAAACCCTGGATGAGGCAAAACAGGTTGAGGGCGTTGAAAAACTGGCAGATGCGTTTGAAGCGGCCCTTGCCCGCTATGTGGATCTGGCCAAAGAGATCGGCAGCCGGTCCAGATCTGAAAATGCCTTGAATGCCTATGCTTTTGCCCATCCCTTCCTGGAGATCACAGGGGATGTTACCTTTGCCTGGATGCACCTGTGGCGTGCGGCTGTTGCAGCTCCCAACCTGGCTAAAAAAGTGGGCAGCCTGGAAAAAGAGGCAATTGCCGCCAAGGCAGCCAAAAACAAGCATGCTGCCTTTTATGCCGGACAGATGGCCTCTGCCAGATTTTTTATTCATACCCTTTTACCGGCAACTTATGGTAAAATGGATGCGATCCTTGCGGCGGACACCTGTGTGGAAGATATTCTGGATGTCTCCTTTGGATCCAAATAATTGCTGTGGGCAGGTTTAAAACCAAACCTGCCCGCACCCCATATAAACGTTGTAACGATTCCTAATCATTTCTTGTAAACGTTTGTATAAAAACTGATACCCATGGGAGAGGCACTATGTTTGAATATTTAAAAAAAAGTCTGTTAACCGGTGTGGGCCTGGCCCTTCGTTCCAAGGCCGAGTTTGAGGAACTGGCAAAAGAGTTTGCCGAGAAATCAAAAATGGACCAGGAGGAAGCCAAAGCCTTTTTCAAAGAATGCCAGGGCAAATATGATGATGCCAAAACAGGCTTTGATAAAAAAATTGAAACCACCATTGAAAAGATGCTGGTAAAGCTGGATCTGCCATCCAGATCGGACATCCAGGCCTTAAACGACCGGATTGACGATTTAACCAAGAAAATATCCGGTCAATAATCCGCACAAAGCGGACCTATCCTATGCTCAGCATCAAGGAAATCGGCCGGGTCAGCCAGCGGTACCGCCATCTGATGCGGTACCGTCAGATCATCGGCATCATTGTAAAATACGGTTTTGACAATATCATCGATGCCATGAACATCGACCATTACATTGAATCGGGGCTTCAACTGATTCCCTTTGTCACGGTTCATGAAAAGGTTGAACGCCTTTCCAATAATCAGCGCATCCGCATGACGCTTGAGGAACTGGGGCCCACCTTTATCAAGATGGGCCAGGTGCTGTCTTCACGGCCCGACCTGGTCCCGCCCGATCTTCTCAATGAATTGTCAAAACTGCAGGATCATGTCCCGGCCTTTGAGTTTGAACAGGTCACGGCGATCGTGGCGTCAGAATTCGGCAAACCCTGTGAAAAGGTGTTTGCATCCATTGAATCCACGCCCTTTGCCAGCGCCTCCATTGGCCAGGTCCACCGGGCCCTGCTGGACAACGGCAAAGATGTTGCCGTAAAAATACAGCGCCCCGGTATCAGAAAAACCATTGAGGCCGATCTTGAGATCATGCTGCACCTTGCCTCCATCATTGAAAACAATATCGAGGAAGTGGCCTTTTTCAAGCCGGTAAAAATAGTTGAGGAGTTTGCCAAAACGCTTGAAAAAGAGCTGGATTACACCATCGAAGCCACCAGCATGACACAGATGGCCGACCAGTTCAAAAACGATCCCCATATCCATATCCCAGCCGTCTTTGAGGAGACATCCAGCGAACGTGTCCTGACCATGGCCTTTGTCAAGGGGATCAAAGCCGATGATATTGCTGCCATTGATGCGGCAGGGCTTGACCGGAAAATCCTGACCCGCCGGGGGGCCGACTTTATCATGAAGCAGGTGTTTGAGTATGGTTTTTTCCATGCCGACCCCCATCCGGGAAACATCTTTGTGCTGCCGGACAACGTCATCTGCCCCATTGATTTTGGGATGACCGGATTTATCGACCGGACCACGGGCGAGTTGTTTGCCGATTTAATACACAGCATCGGTTCAAACGATTTCAAACTGACAGCCAGACTTATGTGTGAACTGGCCGACTTTGAACGGCAGCCGGATCTGTCCCGCCTGGAAAAAGAGATCAACCTGTTTGTCACCACCCATCTGTCAAAAACGCTCAAGGACATTAAAACCGCCCGGATGATGAACGCATTTTTAGAACTGTGCGCCTCACACGAGCTTCGTATCCCGCCTGATTTTTTTTTAATGATGAAAGCCTTTGTCAGTATTGAAGGGGTGGCCACAAAACTGGATCCTGACTTTGACATGATTTCCCATGCGATTCCCTATGTAAAGGCTGCCAAATTTGAAAAATTCAAACCATCCAGAATTGCCAGGGAGGCCATGGGAATCGCCCGGGAATCCTATAAACTGCTGCAGGTTCTACCCACGGACCTGATTGAAATCCTGCGCCAGGTAAAATCGGGAAACCTGCATCTGAACATAAAGATAGACGGGCTGGACAGGTTGATGCATACCCAGGACCAGACCAGCAACCGTATCTCCTTTTCCATTATCATTGCCGCCTTGATTCTTGGCTCCGCCATTGTGATTAATTCCGATGTTCCGCCGACCCTGTTTGGGGTGTCGGTGATCGGTATAGCGGGATTTGTTGCGGCCGCCGTTATGGGAATATGGCTTTTGGTGGCCATTATCCAGCGGGGCCGGCTTTAATATTTAATCCAATGCCATAGCGAACCGCTTATAGCGATTCTCAAAAACATGTTCCTTTTGCATAAAAAATACAGTTAGGGAGATAGAGTGTAGGATGGGTGAAGGTTTTCACGGATTAAATCCATTCGGGTGGCAGGACGCCGCAGGAGAAGGGATTTCCCTCGGAGAAAATCATGGACGATTTTCGAGGCTGAAAGATGCTCCGGCATACATGAGTGAAAACTTTTACCCTATACGGAACGGCCCATCCTTTTTCAACCTGAACGTTAATATGAGAACTACCATAACCGCTCACCCGACGAATCAATCCCACAGAACCAACCCAAAAAAAATCCGGCCCAAGAATCCTTATTGGTTCCTCGGCACACGTTCACCGGACACTGACAACCGGCAAGAAGATAAAACATCTGATATCACTTATAAAATTTTTGTTTTCACCCATGGCCACATGGCCGGCAAATACGCTTTAAACTTGCGATCAAAGGGTGTCTGTGCTAATAGTATTCTTTTAAAGAATGGTTATTTTTAAGGCGATTAATACCAAAAACACAACCATAAAGAGGTATTAGTGGAGGGGCAACTGCGATTCAGCATCGGGCACCTGAAAATTGTCGACCATCTCATTTTAGGCGTTGCCAATCATCAATTGGAAGCCAAGCAAGCCCTGCTTGATCATTCAACGCTTGATACAATTGAGTGTAACTCATGGAGTCAGATCTGCGATCTATTAACGCAGGGGACTGTCAATGGTGCTTTTATGACAATTCCTTCTGCCATGGATCTGTTTGCCAGGGGACTGGATATCCGCCTTTTGATGTTCACCCATCGCGGTGGCGGCATCATTGTCAAAAAAAACAATTCTCACTTAAAACAACTCGCTGATTTTAAGGACCATACGGTCCTGGTACCTTCCAAGCTCTGCGTCCATCACATGCTGATTCACAGGCTTTTAACATCCACAGGCCTGACTCCGGGATTTTATACCGACACAGAAGCCAACGTTCTTTGTGAACCGGTGAATCCTTTTTTAATGCCCCAAATGCTGGACTACGATAATGATAACGATATTGCGGGCTTTGCCGTTTCCGAGCCGTACGGCAGCCAGGCCATTATCCAAAAAAATGCCGAGCCTGTCTGCAGCACCGGCCGCCTGTGGAAAAACCACCCCTGCTGTGCATTTGTTCTGCAAAAAGAGTGTCTGGACCAGTTCCCCGAGGCTGTGGAAGAGCTGATATCTGTTTTTATTCAGGCCGCCCGGACACTTGAAACAAAAAAAAGCAGTGACCTGCCGGCCGTGGCCCGGCATTTTTTAATTCAGGATGAAAGTATTGTCAAAAAAACCATATCGTCCGGGGATCTTAGTTTTGCCCCAAAACTTCTGGCACCGGACCCGGCACCGATCAATATCATTCAGGACTATATGGCCGACACCATGAAAATCATCGATACAAAAATCGATATCGATCAATTTGTGGACCCCTCTTTTTTCAGCCAAAGGATGAAAACGCAGCCATGAAAATCGAAATTGAAAAAATAACCAAGACATACAATAAGTCCAAAAAGTCCGATCATATTGTTCTCAAGGACATCAGTTTCTCCATTGATGAAGGCGATTTTGTCATTATCCTGGGTGAGTCCGGCTGCGGAAAAACCACACTTTTAAATATGCTGGCAGGGCTTGAAAAACCAACTTCCGGTAAAATATTTGTCGACAACGAACTGCTAAGCGGTATTCACCCGTCCCGATCTATGCTGTTCCAGCAGCCCACACTCATTCCATGGTTAAGTGTTACCGAAAATGTTGCCTATGGCTGTAAGCTGAGAGGAGACACCGAAGAGCTGGATTATCGTGTCCACCAGTTTTTGGAAATCATGGGGCTGGCCGGATTTGCCGATGCAAAACCCAGCCAGTTGTCATTGGGGATGGCCCAGCGGGTCTGTCTTGCCCGGGCACTTGTCGGCCACCCGGCAGCCCTGCTCATGGATGAGCCCTTTGCATCTTTAGACACCTTTACCCAGGCTCATATCCAGGAAGAGCTGGTGAATCTATGGCTGTCTGAACAATTCACCGCTGTATTTGTCACCCACGATATTGACGAGGCCATTCGCCTGGGAAATAAAATCATCCTTCTTGCCGGGGAACCGGCCAATATAAAAGATACATTTACCATAGATGAGGAATATCCACGGGATCTGAACAATCCTGTTTTTAAAACCATCAGAAAAGAAATTCTTGAACGGTTTAAAAATTCCTACCTTGCCAAAAGGAGTCTTTTATGACGAAATCTTCTGAGTCCTGCCAAAAAACAAGACGACAGTTTTTAAAGACTGCGGCAGCGGCATGCTCAAGCCTTTTTATCCCGGGGCCTGTGAAAGCGGCTGCCAGGCAGGAGACTTTAAGGATCGGATATTTGCCCATCACGGATGCCACACCGCTGTTGGTGGCGCATGGACTGGGATATTTTGCCCAGGAGGGGCTGGCCGTGGAAAGACCGGTGATGGTGCGTTCCTGGAATATCCTGACCGAATCATTTTTAGCCGGCAAATTCAATTTCACCCACATGCTTTTCCCCATTCCCGTTTACATGCGGTTTAACCAGAAAGCACCGGTGAAGGTGCTTGCCTGGGATCATACAAACGGGAGTGCCGTGACGGTCCGGGGTGATTCTAACATTCATTCATTCAGTGATCTGGGCGGCAAACAGCTTGCAGTACCATCCTGGTACTCCATGCACAACCTGATTCTTCAGATGGGCATCAAATCGGCAGGCCTGACACCGGTTATAAAACCGCAGTCTGCAAAACTTGCCGATAATGAAGTTAACCTGTTTATTCTCCCGCCCCCGGATATGCCCCCTGCCCTTTTGGGGAAAAAATCGACGGGTACATTGTAGCCGATCCGTTCAACGCCCTTGCACAGATCAGATTCAAGGCAAGAATTATGCGTTTCACCGGTGATATCTGGAAAAACCATCCCTGCTGTGTCATCGTTGCCAATGAAAAGCTAACAGCACAAGACCCTGTCTTCACCCAGAAAGTTATGAATGCCATTGTACGGGCCCAGGACTGGTGTATCGGCAATCCCAAAGAAACCGCCCACCTGTTAAGCCGAGATGGCGAAGGCTACCTGCCGGTGCCAAAAGAGGTGCTCAACAAGGTGTTTGAGACGCCTGCCGACAACCAGCTGGTTCATCCTGACTGGAATGTGGAGCGTATCGGGTTCCAGCCGTTCCCGTTTCCGTCTGCAACACGGTTTATCATTGACCAGATGCGGCAGACGCGTGTGGAGGGAAACACACAATTTTTAACAGATCTCAACACGGACAAGGCGACAAAAGAGCTGGTTGATGACACCTTTGTTTTAAAGGCCATGGATGAACTGGGCGGCATCAGCCGATTTTGCAAGTGTGATCTGGAGAAACCATATACAAGGGAAGAGATCGTTGAAATCAATTAATCGATTCATATACCGGGATCCAAAACAGGTCGGTTTGAATGCCGTTTTCGGCAGTCGGGATTTCGGGTGGAAATTTGAAATCATCGGCCTGATTGCCTTTGGGCTTGTCTGGATGATCGTCTCCACTTTCATTTTCACCCGGGAAGAATTCTCTCAGTTCAGCGGATTTCTACCGGGCCCGACGTTTGACGCATTTTTAGTCGCTGTTCAGGAGAGCAAATTCTGGATATCCGTGTTTGCCAGCCTGCGAAGGATTCTTATCGGCATTTCCATCGCAGCCATCATCGGTGTCCCCTTCGGCATTATGGTCGGCTTTTATCCCAAATTTCGAAGCCTGTCTTACTCACCTATCCAGTTTATCAGGATGATCAGCCCCCTGTCATGGATGCCGGTGGCCCTGCTTTTATTTGCAAGTTTTGAGTCGGCCGTTTATTTTTTGATTGTAATGGCCACCGTTTGCCCTATAATATTGAATACAACCATTGGTGTATTAAATATCAATCCCCAATGGATTAAGATGGCACTCAATCAGGGGGCAAATAATTTCCAGTTGATCAGGACGATTGTAATACCGGCATCTCTGCCGTATATGCTGACCAGCTTAAGACTTGCCCTTGGGGTCGCCTGGATCGTACTTGTCCCGGCAGAATTTTTGGGCGTTTCCAGTGGACTTGGGTATTTGATCAATGACGCCCGGGATACCATGGAGTATGATAAACTCATGGCCATCGTTATCGCCATTGGTATTTTAGGCTTTGCCCTGGACCGGGTGATCCAGAGGCTGCAGCATACATTCAGCTGGTCTTGGAATGACTGATGAAAAAAATATTTGAAAATCTTTATATACAAACTTTAAGGAGTGTTTTATGGCTGTAAATCCAAACATCAAAATTGTTGTTGCAGATGATTCCGGAACCATGCGCATCATGTTCAAGCAGATCTTGAATAAAGCCGGGTTTGAGAACCTGGTCATGGCGGTCAATGGTGCTGACGGTCTTGAAAAGGTAAAGGCTGAAAAACCCGACCTTGTTATCAGTGACTGGAACATGCCGCAGGTGGATGGCCTTGAGTTTTTACAAGCACTGAGACAAATTGATGAATTTAAGGATCTGCCGTTTATCATGGCCACAGCCCAGTCTGACAAAGGCCAGCAGATCGCCATTATGGAAGCCGGCGGCAATGGTCATGTACCCAAACCCTTTGATGAAGGCCAGATCCGTAAAGCCATAGAAAAGGCACTCCTTGGAGACGCAGCAGATGACGGTCCCAAACCAAAAAAGCGACAGGTTATCGGCGGCAAAGTGGAACTCAATGTTGCCCATATACAGATTACCGATCACCTGGCCCTGGGTGCCTTAAAACACAGGATCGACCAGGGAGAAGTAGAACCTGAGCACTTTGATCTAGCCACCAGTTTGAAAGCAGGCTGGAACCCCATTCAGGAAGGGCTTGAAAGCGGAGAAATAGATTGCGCCTTTGTGCTGGCACCCATTGCCATGGATCTGTTTGCCTATGACTCCCCCATCAAGCTGGTTCTTTTTGCCCATAAAAACGGCAGCACCTTTGTTCGATCCAGGCACTATGACCACAGGTTTGATTCCCTGCAAAGTTTTTACAAATATAAAGTTGTCGATATTCCCCATAAAATGTCTGTCCACCATATGCTGGCTCACCAGTTCTTAAAAGAGCTGGGGCTCAAACCCGGTGTTCCCGGGAAAAAAGCCATTAATGTCCGGTTTGAAGTGGTTCCGCCCATTAAAATGCCTGAAATCATGAAAGAGAACGAGGATGTGGCAGGATTCATGGTAGCCGAACCTGTGGCCACCAAAGCCATTGCAACGGAAGTCGGGAACCTTGAGTTTTATTCTGCAAACCGGTGGGAAGACCATCCCTGCTGTATTGTAGCCATGCAGGACGACTTTATCCAGAAATATCCCGAGGCAGCACAGGAATTTGTCTCCCTGCTGGTAGAGACCGGTGAATATATTGAAAACGACAAAATCAGGGCCGCTAGAATTGCCGTTGATTTCCTTGATCCTGAAGGCAAAATCGGATTGAACCCTGAAGTGTTGAAAAATGTATTCTCTCAGCCGCTGGCCATCCGGTGGGACGGCCTTTATCCCCAGGCAGAAGATCTGGACAAAATACAACGATATATGCACGATGTGATGGAGATCGGAAAAATCATTGATCTGGAAAAATTTATTGAGAACAGCTTTGCCGATCAGGCATACCGATAATACTTAAGGGGGATTCCATGAAAATCACAGACCCGGATATCATAAAAAATGGAGAAAAGGATCTCATTGATGCGGTAAAAGAGGATCTTGATCTGGATGCAGTTAGGGAAATCCTTGAAAAAAGAATGGCTGCCTCATCGCTTTCTTCAAGTGGTGGAGAAATTGTTGTTCACAATAATCAAATCGCATTCAGGATCGACTTTAATGTCCAGCTCTCCGGCAGCCTGATGTTTGACCGGCAGGGCAATTATATTTCCAAATCCGTTGGGGCTGAATCACAGGAAACGGCTGAACAGGATCCAGTTGGAATGGATCTGGACAGCCAGGATCTGGATATCAGTGATGCCCTTGATGAGATGGGGAATGATATGGACCTGGACGACCCTGTTGAAGCAGGCACAGATGCCGATGCACCTGAGTCTGTGGTTGATGACGATCCCGATGACGATTTGGATATATCATTGCCCGATTATTCCCTGGATGATGATGACGCGGTTGACGACACACTGGATGACGGTGAGTTGGAACCTGATCTTGATACCGACGCCCTTGATACTGATGATCTGGTGGATGAAGACATGGCCCTGGATGCACTTGAAGAAGAGGATTCAGCGTCAGATCTTCTTGAAGAAGAACCGGGCCCAGCGGATCTAATGGACGACCTTGACCCGCTGGATGACCTTAACCTGACAGACGATCTTGACCCGGTGGACGATCTTGACCCGGTGGACGATCTTGACCCGGTGGACGATCTTGACCCGGTGG
>CAZLTD010000051.1:0-17196 GCA_964562385.1 uncultured Desulfobacula sp. | reverse complement strand
ATGAATCTGAAATCGAGGACCCGGAAGAGGCCAAAGATGCAGACGATCCCGCTGAAGAGGAGGACACTGACATCATCGATGATGATATCAGCGATATTTTAAAGGAATCTAGAGAATTCTGGGAGCAAAAAAAAGATTCATAATATCTGGCCTTAACCCTGTAAAAAAGGAGCAAAGGAATCATGCCATCCCCGGATAACAACGATGCCGTCAATATCGAAGAGTTAAAAGAGATCATGGATAATGACATGGAGTTAATCCAGGATTGTTTTAATGATTTTATGGAAGAGTGGCCGGGACAATATGTTGACATCAAAGGCGCCATTCTTAAAAAAAATGCCAAAAAACTGGATGAATCCGCTCACAAACTCAAAGGCACCTTGAGATATCTTGCGGCGGAAGCGGCTGCAACCGCCGCATGGGAACTTGAATCCGCCGGAAAAGACAATGACCTTGACGGTGCCGACGAGAAACTTCAAACCCTAAAAACGCAATGTCAGAAACTGATAGCGTATATTGAGGATTTTAAGGGATAAGTTAAATTAATCATACCCGGTTCAAACAAAACAAGATACTGCACATTGGATAGTTTGAGGTCACTGCCACTCTTATAACCGGCCACGGGTCGGGCAGATATCATACAATGGGCAATCAGGACATCTGGGCTTTCTGGCATCACAAATATCGCGTCCAAAATAGATCAACTGCAAAGACAAATCATTCCATGACGATTGGGGAATCCTCTCCATCAGTTCATATTCCACTTTGACCGGATCTGTTTTATCTGTCAGGCCCAGCCGGCGGGAAATTCTCCCCACATGGGTATCCACAACAATGGTCTGCCGGCCAAAACAGACAGACAAAACTACATTGGCGGTTTTCCGGCCCACACCGGGAAGTGCTACCAGATGATCGATATCCTCGGGCACTACCCCGCCATGTTTTTTCAGCAGGGTCAGGGCACAGGCCTTGATATTCTTTGCCTTGTTATTGTAAAACCCTGTGGAATATATGATTTTTTTAATCCTGTCCAACGGGGCATTGCCCAGCGTAGCCGGGTCCGGATATGTGTCAAACAGCGTTCGGGTCACTTTATTGACCTGGCCGTCCGTACATTGGGCCGACATAATGGTGGCAATGAGAAGCTGAAACGGGGTGTTATGCGCAAGCTGGGTCTTGACAACCGGGTACCTTCTCCTTAATATTTTCAGGATTGTCCGGATATTTTGTTTACTGATTTTCATGCACAAGGTTATATATGAAGAATGAAAAAACCTCAAGACAGGTAAGAGGGCTTGGATTATGCTCCGGAGGCCTGGACAGCATGCTGTCTGCGCTCCTGCTTAAACGCCAGGGCATTGATGTGACCTGGGTTACCTTTAAAACCCCTTTTTTTGGTGCCGGTTCCGCTAAAAAGGCGTCAAAACAGACGGGTATTCCGCTGATCATCAAGGACATTACTGATGATTATATGAAAATGATGAGAAATCCCAAGGCGGGATTTGGAAAGAACATGAACCCCTGCATGGACTGCCATGCCCTGATGTTCGAAAAGGCCGGTGCCCTTCTTGCGGAACAGGGATTTGATTTTTTATTCAGTGGCGAAGTTGTGGGCCAACGCCCAAAATCCCAGAATAAGAACTCACTGCGCTATGTTGAGAAAAACTCAGGCTTTGACGGCCATATTTTAAGGCCGCTGTGCGCAAAGCGTCTGCCCCAAACCGATGTTGAAAAAAAAGGATTGGTGGACAGAGAACAATTAATGGATATTTCAGGAAGATCCAGAAAAATCCAGATGCAGATGGCCAAAGATTTTGGCGTCAAGGAGTACCCGTCGCCTGCCGGGGGGTGCCTGTTAACGGACAAAGGGTTTTCAAAACGTCTCAAAGACCTGATGGACCTAAACGGGACAATCGATAAACGACACCTGTATTATCTGAAATCCGGCCGCCATTTCAGGCTTGATGAGAAGAGCAAAGTGATCGTGGGGCGGTCAAAACACGACAATCAAAATCTAATGAAATATGCGGACACGCAAAAAGATATCATCATCAAGCATGGCAATCTGCCGGGACCGGATGTTATTCTTACCGGACACTTTTCAAGTGAAAACATTCAAAAAGCCGGGGAAATCTGCGCGGCTTACACCAAGTCAAAGCCAGGCGAAAACACACAGGTTCTTGTTAGAAAAAGCGATCAGGAAACATTAATTTCTGTTAAAACACCGGATAGGAAAAATTTGCAGGACCTGATGATCTAAAAAAAACGGCCGGTTGTCATCAACCGGCCGACGTAAATCCTTTGAATGACATATCGATCTTAATGATAGGTCATCTTTTCCCAGAACTCTTTTTCATCCTTATCCCAGTCCGGCCCGAACTTTTCCTCACAGAACCTGGCCAGCCTGCTATACCATTTTGTCCAGGGATTTTTCCCGGCTTTTTTTGCCTCAAGTACATCAAGAAGAAAGGTCTCTATATTAATCATCTCTTCTTTTGGAATATATGAACAGGCGCCGCCGAGATAGGATTTTTTTATATTATCCGGGCTTAGCGCATGCGCGGTGAGCATCACTGTTACCACATCTTTTTGAGTGGCTGTTTCCAGAAGTTGATAACCGTCGACACCCATGATATCAAGAATCGCTATATCAAAATCCTGGGTTTTCAAAAGCGCATTCGCCTCTTCAAAAGTTTGAGCTCTGACGGTTGTGCTCATATTGAGCAGTTCTTCCAAAGACTCAAGAACATCGGGTTCATCATCAACAATCAGGATTTTCTTGTTTTCAAGAGTGATATTTGACATGTTTTTTCCGATCAATAAAGGGTTATAGCCAATGATGGAAACGATATTATCTATCATCCCATCCCATTATTCACCTGTTATATTATTTTGTTTTGCCCTTTATGTCTATGACCGTGGTCATACATGGATACAAAATCTTAAATGGTTTCAAGATTTTATCGCATAGATAGAAGATAACTCATATCCAGAGGGAATCAATACCGTATCTTTCAAGCGCGCCGGGATCCAGGATCGTAACCCGGCCCCGTGTGGATTCGATAACCTTTGCCCTTTTCAGACGTCCCATGGATCGGATCACGGACTCTGTTGTGGCGCCGACCAGATTGGCAAGCTCCAGGCTGGTAAAATTCAAAGGTGAGCCAAATTTATGGTACAAAGAGTATAATGCCCTGAACAACCGCTCATCCACCTTTTTTTCCATCATGTCAATAATCCTGGAGTTGGCACTGTCGATGGCATTCCCCAAAATGGCAACAATGTTTGCAACAAGATTTGGGTAATCCGCTGCAAGCGCCAAAAAATCATCCCTGGCCACCCCGGCGATCACGGACTGTTTTAACGCCTCGGCAGTCAGCTGTCTGGGTTTGGGAACAAAGGGGGTGATCAGATTCAAGGGTTCGCCCTCACCGGCCAGAAGATAGGTCATCCGTGTACCGTTTGTTGATGATGCATAGACCTTGACAAGCCCTTTGGCAACCATATAAAAATGTGTGCACTCTTCCTGCCCCCTGAAGACATGATGCCCTTTGTCAACCGAATGCAGGACCGTCTTTGCTACAATCCGGTCCACGGCCCCTTTATCCAGGTTCTCATATACGATACTGTTTTTTATCAAGGACCTTAATTGCATAATGTCTCGTTCCAGGATTCACACCATTTCTCTAAAAAGGATAAAAGCAGGCATTGCCGGCGGTCACGCACACCGCAGCGCAGAGGCCCCAAAGCCCTATGGCTCACTCAAAAATAACTTTACATTTTGAGAGCCGATTCATCCTGCTCATCGGCGTTGTGAAAACACGACATATCTTGATATGTCTTAGCTTCCACGCCTTGCTGGACAGGCGACTCAACTCCCAAAATTGGTAATTAATTGTTGAGTGAACCTTATGAGGACTCTGGTATTAGCTTTGCTTTTAATTGGCCGCATGCCGCTGAAATATCATCACCCTTACTTTTTCTTGTGATTGCCGTGAAATTTGCGTCCAGCAAAATCTGTAGAAACTCACGGACCTTCTGTTTGGAGGGCCGTTTGAATTCACTTTTTTCATGCTCATTAAACGGAATCAGGTTCACCTTCGCCTTGATGGGTGCCAGAAGCTTTGTCAGTTTTAAGGCATCCTTTTTGGAATCATTAATCCCTTTCATGAGAATATACTCAAACGTGATTTTATTACGGGGTTTAATGGAAAACGTCCGGCAGGCTTCCAACAATTGTGCCATGGGATATTTTTTGTTAATGGGCATCAATTGGGAGCGGACCTTATCTGTGGTGGCATTTAGCGATACGGCCAGGTTGACATCGGTATCAAGTCCCAATTGCGTAATCTTGGGAACAATACCGGAGGTGGACACCGTCACCCGCTTGGCTGAAAACTTGAGACCGTAATCGCTGTCCCGTATAATTTTCAACGATTTGATCAGATTTTGATAGTTGGCAAGGGGTTCCCCCATTCCCATAAATACGATGTTGGACAGTTTTAAGGGGTCAAATCCATTTTTTGTTACATATTGCCTTGCATCCCTGACCTGGGCAATGATCTCCCCCACACTAAGATTTCTGGCAAAACCGCCCTTTGCCGTCAGGCAGAACCGGCAATCCTGGGCACACCCCACCTGGGAGGATACACATAAGGTAAAATGGTCTTTTTCCGGGATCAGTACCGATTCGATGAACTGACCGTCATCCAGCCTGAATAAAAACTTTTCAGTGGTATCAGCAGAGACCTGTTTTTTTTCAAGAAAAAGACGTTTGATCTGAAAAAAAGCATCCAGTTTTTCTCTTAAATCTTTTGATAAATCCGTCATCTCATCAAAGCTGTCTACCTGCCGGATATAGAGCCACTTAAAAATCTGGCCGGCCCTGAACGACCTCATACCGTTATTCTCGAACCATTGTGCAAGTTCTTCTCTCGTAAAATCGAGTATATTTTTCATGTATAATTTATCCATTCAATTTCAATATTTTCTTGACATATCACGGAATATAGTCTAATTTCAATGATTTGATTTGATACTTTGGGATTGGGCTCTTTATGTTTGATAATTTGAGTGACAGACTTGATTCGGTCTTTAAAAAACTAAAAGGTCACGGCACCCTGAATGAGAAGAACATCGAAGATGGACTCAAACAGGTTCGAATGGCACTTTTGGAGGCGGATGTCAACTACAAAGTTGCAAAATCCGTCATATCGGACATTAAGCAGCGAGCCATAGGCCAGGAGGTGATGCAAAGCCTCACACCCGGCCAGCAGGTTATTAAGATTGTAAACGATGAATTTACCAGCATGATGGGTTCATCACACCAGGGGCTCGCCCTTGAGGGGAAATCTCAAGGGTCTGTTATGCTGGTGGGACTACAGGGTTCTGGTAAAACCACCACAACAGGAAAGCTTGCGTTATATCTGCGCAAGCTCGGGCGAAAGCCTTTTCTGGTACCGGTGGATGTTTACAGACCTGCCGCCATTGATCAGTTAAAAACGATTGGAAAACAATTGGATGTTCCGGTTTTCCAGTCGACAACGGACATGAAACCGTTAAAGATTTGTCAGGATGCCAAACTGGCTGCCCGGGATCAGGGATGCGACACCCTGCTTCTGGACACCGCGGGAAGGTTGCATTTTGACGAAGAGTTGATGGATGAACTTAAAGGCTTGAAAAAAGGGATCAACCCAACAGAAATACTTCTGGTGGCCGACGCCATGACAGGTCAGGATGCGGTGAATATTGCCGGATCATTTGACAAGGCGCTTGATCTCTCCGGTATTGTGCTCACAAAAATGGATGGTGATGCGCGCGGTGGTGCAGCGCTTTCCATAAAGGCCGTTACCGGCAAACCGTTAAAATTCATCGGTGTGGGTGAAAAATCAACGGCGCTGGAGCCGTTCCACCCGGATCGAATGGCCTCCCGGATACTTGGCATGGGAGACACGCTTTCCTTTATCGAGAAAGCACAGGGTGCCGTTGACCAGAAAGAGGCCAAGGCGCTTGAGAAAAAACTGAGAAAGAATGCTTTTACCCTGGATGATTTCAAAAACCAGATGAAATCGGTCCGGAAAATGGGCTCCATCAAAGATTTGATCGGGATGTTGCCCGGCGTAAACAAAAAACAGCTGAAAGGCTTGAATATAAGTGACAGGGAATTTGTAAAGATCGAAGCAATCATAAACTCCATGACACCCGAAGAGAGAAGAATTCATGCAATTATCAAGGGGTCCCGGAAAAAACGGATTGCCAACGGCAGCGGCACCACGGTTCAGGATGTCAACAAGCTGTTAAAAAGCTATTCCCAATCCATGAAAATGATAAAAAAATTTAATAAAGGCGGCATGCGCTCATTGAAAAACATGCTGCCGTTTTAAGGAGAATTAAAAACTTATGGCCGTAAAAATCAGATTAACCAGAAAAGGCACAAAGAAAAAACCTTTTTACAGAATAGTGGCAGCCGATATTGAAAGCCCGAGAGATGGAAAATTTCTGGAGTTGCTGGGAACATATGATCCCATGATCGAACCTCCTGTCGTTACACTCAAAGAAGACAGAATCAAATACTGGCTTGGCGAAGGTGCCAAACCGTCTACTACTGTCCAGAGCATATTTAAACGCGAAGGCATGAACCAGGCATAAGTTTTTACCTTTTGTATTAATATGCCGCCCCGGTATTCTCAACACCCCATTAAAAGGAGATGTAGTTATGAAAGAGCTGATAGAATACATTGCCAAAGCATTGGTAGACAATCCTGACGAAGTTATAGTATCAGAAGTTGTTGGCGATCAGACTTCCGTTCTTGAACTCAAGGTGGCAAAAGATGATCTGGGTAAGGTAATAGGAAAACAAGGCCGGTCAGCAAGGGCCATGAGAACCATTTTAAGCGCGGCATCAACAAAATTGAGAAAACGCACGGTTCTTGAAATTATAGAATAAGCCTATGGATAAAAACACTTCGTTTACCATCGGAAAGGTAACCGGAGTTCATGGACTTGCCGGCAACCTTAAAGTATGGTCCTACGCTGAATCAATTGAGACATTCAGCCCGGGCCGAATCGTTCTTTTAAAATTTGAAAATGAACAAGGTGACACTTACACCATTACCCGGAGTATCCCCCATAAAAAGGGGATATTGTTAACCCTTAAAGGGGTTGACAACAGGAATAAGTCCGAAGCACTTGTGGGAAAAGAGATTCTCATCAACAGGGACCAGTTGCCCCAGCCAGAGGAAGATACCTGGTTCTGGGAAGATTTATACGGGCTTGAGGTGATTGATTCCAAAAAGGGATTCATCGGTAAAATCACACACATTTTCCCAACAGGCGCACATGACATTTTGGTGGTAACAAATGATGACACAACGCAGGAATCTGAGATACTGGTTCCCATGCACCGAAAATTTGTTGAATCCGTCGATATTGACCAGCGTATTGTAAAGGTAACACTACCCGAGGAAGACGAATGAACTTTACCATACTTACGTTGTTTCCCGAATTGGTGGAACCCTTTTTCAACCATGGCATGATCGTTAGGGGAATTCAAAAAGATCTGATCAACGGTGCCTGCATCAATATCAGGGATTTTTCAAACGACCGGCACAATACGGTTGATGACCGGCCTTACGGCGGTGGCAGCGGTATGGTAATGAAACCGGAACCGTTGACGGCTGCGGTCAAAGCGGCTAAAGAGGAAACACCGGATGCAAAAGTGGTGCTCATGACCCCCCAGGGAATGCCGTTCACCCAGAACAAAGCGTTTGAGCTGGCCTCGGATACCACTGGGCTTATTTTTATCTGCGGCAGGTATGAAGGTATTGATGAACGCGTATACACAACGCTGGTGGATGAAGAGGTATCCATTGGAGATTATGTCATGACCGGCGGAGAATTGGCTGCCATGGTGATTATTGACGCCGTCTCCCGGTTAATCCCGGGTGTCTTGGGTTGCAGCGAATCCCCCAAGTCTGACTCGTTTATCAATGACCGGCTTGAGTATGCCCAGTATACCCGGCCCGAAGAGTTTAAGGGCCTTAGTGTTCCGGATGTGCTATTGTCCGGGAATCACGGTAAAATCAGGCAATGGCGGAAAAAGTCATCGTTACAGCGAACGTTTTTAAAACGACCCGATCTTTTCGATCAGAGCCAGTTAAACCGGGAAGAGAAAACAATCATCAAAGAATGGTGTCAGGAGCTTGAGTCCCTTGTTCGAGAGTAATCTTTATGTGGCCCTGATCCACTACCCGGTCACCAATAAAAAAAGCGAGACCATCGGGTCTGCACTGACAACGATTGATATGCACGATATTGCCAGAGCATCAATCACCTTCGGCGTCAAAGGTTTTTTTGTGGTGACACCCTATACTGACCAGGCTGTTCTGGCAGACCAGGTTATCGGGCATTGGACAAAAGGGGCCGGCGGCCGGCTGAATCCGGATCGAAAAAAGGCATTGGAACTGATCCGGGTAAGCGAGTCGCTTGAACAAACGATTGATATTATAAAACAAGAGCAAGATGAACCGGTTGTATCTGTTGCGACCAGCGCAAAACAGACACCCGGCTCGATAACGACAACCCAGTTGAGGCAAAAATTAAAAGATAAGGCATCCCATGTTCTGATATTCGGAACTGCATGGGGGCTGACAGAAGAGCTTATTTCGTCCTGTAACTATATACTGGACCCGATAAGCGGGAGCAGCAGCTACAATCATCTTTCTGTCAGAAGTGCTGTATCAATATATTTAGATAGAATTATAAATGGCAGATAGAATATCTGTCTTTGGGAAGGATCCTAGGAGGAACAAATGAGTAACTTAATTGACAAATTGGAAAGAGAACAAATGCGTCTTGACATCCCTGTGTTTGATTCAGGAGATACCGTTAAAGTGCATGTAAAAATCAGAGAGGGAGAAAAAGAACGTATCCAGGTTTTCCAGGGTGTCGTTATTAAAAAAACCAAGGGGCTTGCCGGCGCACGGTTTACTGTTCGTAAAATGTCCGGCGGCATCGGCGTTGAAAGAATCTTTCCGCTTTACTCTCCGGCCATTGATAAAATTGAAGTGGTTACCCGGGGCCGGGTCAGAAGATCCAAGCTCTACTATCTTAGAAACCTTCGGGGTAAAGCAGCCAGGATTAAAGAAAAACGGTTTGCCTAATGTGGCAGCTTGAACATGAAGCTGTAAACAAAGGTTATACATATATTGCAGGCTTAGACGAGGCCGGCAGGGGTCCCCTTGCCGGCCCTGTCGTGTCTGCGGCAGTCATTCTGCCCATCGATTTTCAGTGCGACGGTGTGAATGACTCTAAAAAACTGTCCGAAAAAAAGAGAGAACTCCTTTTCCCTCACATCAAAGAACAGGCTATTTCTGTTGGTGTGGGAATCTGTTCAAACAGCAAAATTGATCAGATCAATATACTGCAGGCCTCGCTTCTTTCCATGAAACGAGCGGTGGAAGACCTGTCTCAACTACCGGATTATCTTCTGATCGACGGGAAATTCACCATTGACGCGGCCATTGATCAATCTGCCATTATCAAGGGTGATTCTAAAAGTATCTCCATTGCCGCAGCATCCATTATTGCCAAGGTCACCCGGGATGCCATCATGAAAGACCTTCATGAACAATTCCCCGTGTATGGTTTTGCCCGGCACAAGGGGTATCCCACCAAAGCACATAAAGCAGCCATCCTGGAACATGGCCCCTGTCCCTTTCACCGGAAAAGTTTCAAAGGTGTCAAGGAGGTGGTAAATGTCCCATGATCGCATCAGTCTTGGAAGGCAAGGAGAGCTTGCCGCACTGTCCCATCTGAAATCATGCGGATTTAAAATCCTTGAAACAAACTGGCGCACCAAATTTGCCGAACTGGATATTATTGCCATGGACAATGATACTTTCTGTTTTACAGAGGTTAAGACACGGCAAAACCTTAAAAAGGGTCTGCCAAGGGAGGCGGTCACGGCAGTGAAGCAAAAAAAAATTATCCAGGCGGCTCTGCTCTATCTCAAAAAAAACAAACTGGATGATGCTTGTATAAGATTCGATGTGGTTGAAGTTCTCAAAAAGAATGATACACTGTCAGTCAATCTGATTAAACATGCATTTCAGGCGTATTAGAATGGTTGAAAATAAAAAAAAGGGCACTTTGTTTGTTGTGGCAACGCCGTTGGGCCATTTAGCGGACATCACTTTCAGGGCGGTAGATATTCTACAAAGAGTGGATCTCATCGCTGCCGAAGACACCCGCCACTCAAAAAAATTATTAAACCACTATGATATTGACACACGGCTTATCTCCTGCCATGAGCATAATGAGATTCAAAAAACACCGGGACTGCTTGCCGATCTTAACAACGGGTTGGATATTGCCCTGATATCCGATGCCGGCACCCCCACGATATCTGATCCCGGGTACAAACTGGTTGCCGCCGCTGCAAAACAAAATATACCCGTTATTCCCATACCCGGTTGCAGTGCTGCCATTGCCGGATTATCCGTCTGTGGGCTTCCCACTGATTCATTTTATTTTGCAGGTTTTCTACCCAAAAAATCCGGCAGACAATCAGCCGTACTTGAACGCCTGAAAGAAAACAACGCCACACTGATCATTTACGAATCTCCAAAAAGAGTTAAAAAGCTGATCAAAAATATGATTTCAATTCTGGGAAATCGAAAAGGATGCCTGGCCAGGGAGATCACAAAAATTCATGAAGAGTACATTCGGGGAGATTTATCCGATATTCTTGCGGCACTTGAAAACAAAGCAATAGTCAAAGGTGAGTGTTCTTTGTTTGTCCAGGGTTATGAAAACACAAAAGTGATCAGCGATGCTGACCTGGATGACATCATTAAACAAAAGCTGGAAGACTCTGATTTGAGCACCTCTGGTCTGGCAAAAGAGATTTCAAAACAGGTCGAACTGCCCCGTAAATTAATCTATGACAAAATCCTGAACCTTGCCCGCTGATATTTTTTAAGTTCCACCCTCTTTGTTAATGCGGTTCCCCCTGTTCAGGCCACCGTTTTTTCTTTATTCAAATCTCTAACGCCCCGTTCCCGGCCTATTGTTAGAATTGTGCTAGAATCGCTCCCTCTAGTTGAAAAATAAGGCGATTACAGTTAAAAAGGATAAAAAAAATGTACCATCATTATTGTACATCGCAAACATAACTGGATACCATTTAAAAACGACCAGACACCTCAATTAAAAATCCAACAATTATTTTGAAAAACAGAAAAAATATAGAGGGAAACTTATGAGTCTTCAACTATGCTATATAATTATCGGCATGCTGATCCTGTTTGCCATCTTTGATCTCATTGTCGGTGTTACCAATGATGCGGTTAATTTTTTAAATTCATCTATCGGCTCCAAAGCAGCACCATTTTTCGTTATCATGATTATTGCCAGTTTGGGAATTCTGGCCGGGGTCACCTTTTCCGGCGGCATGATGGAAGTGGCCAGAAAAGGTATTTTTCACCCCCAGTTTTTTACCATGCCGGAACTTTTGACCATCTTTCTTGCGGTAATGATTACAGACATTCTCCTGCTGGATCTTTTCAATACGCATGGCCTGCCGACCTCAACCACGGTGTCCATCGTATTTGAACTTTTAGGGGCGGCTGTGGCCCTTTCCGTTATTAAACTTATGGCCGCCACCGACACCACCATGGCGCTGTGGGATTATATCAATACCGCCAAAGCCATGGCCATTGTCGGGGGGATTTTATTATCCATTGTGGTGGCCTTTTTCTCCGGCGCCTTGATGCAGTTTCTATCCCGCCTGATTTTCACATTTGATTATCAGGAACGGTTAAAGAAATACGGTGCCCTGTGGGGCGGAATGGCCTTGACCGCCATCACCTTTTTTATTCTTATCAAAGGCTCAAAAGGTGCTACCTTCATGGATGCCCAGACCGTTGCCTGGATTAAGGGTAACTCTCTGATCATCATGGCCGGTATATTTGTGGTGTCCGCCATCATCCTTCAGATTCTGATCACCTTTTTTAAAATCAACATCTTAAAACCCATAGTACTGGTGGGCACATTCGCCCTGGCCATGGCGTTTGCCGCCAATGACCTTGTCAATTTTATCGGGGTCCCTTTAGCAGGGCTGAATGCCTTTCAAAATGCTTTGGCTGCTGCTGATCCCTTGACCGTATCCATGGCGGCGTTGAGTAAAAAAGTGCAATCCCAGACCTCTATCATGCTTTTTGCCGGTCTGATCATGGTGGTGACCCTGTGGCTTTCAAAAAAAGCCAAAACAGTTACTGAAACTGAGATCAGCCTTGGCCAGCAGGATGAAGGCACTGAAAAATTTGAATCTATCTGGCTGTCCAGGAAAATTGTGAACCTTTTTGATTCTCTTTTCGGATCCATTAAAAATATTACCCCATCACCTGTAAGACGCTCTATTGCCAACCGGCTTATTCCGGTAACAGAAGCCCGCGGAGACTCCCTGGCTGAAAAACCGTCCTTCGATCTTGTCCGGGCCTCTGTCAACCTGATGGTGGCCAGTGCCGTGGTCTCTTTTGCCACCTCTTTGAAACTGCCCCTTTCCACGACCTATGTCACTTTCATGGTTGCCATGGGGACCAGTTTTTCAGACCAGGCCTGGGGACGGGAAAGTGCGGTTTACAGGGTTACCGGTGTACTCACTGTCGTCGGCGGATGGTTCATGACGGCGTTTATTGCCTTTGTCGTATCATTTATTTTTGCCAATATACTTGCCCGCTTTAATCTTCCGGGCTTCGTTTTCCTGGCCGCCTTTGCAGCGTTCATGATCTTTAGAAATCACCGCAAGCACAAGGAACAGCAAAAAGACAAACAGGAGATTCAAATCTATAATCTGCATAAGGTTGAGAATTTTAAAGAGTCCATGTCTGAGACATTTGACCACCTCGCATTTCTTTTAAAAAACATCCGGGAATCTTTTGATGTGACCTTTGACGCGCTTTTCAAAGAGGATCTGTATACGCTTAAAACCCAGCGGATGCACACCCGGCATATCCAGAAGAGCACCAATATCATTATTGCCAATATTTTTAAGGTTCTGCGGCTGTTATCCAAGGATGATCAGGAGGTGTCCTATAACTATTACCAGATTATACGGCGCCTTCAAAAATTATCCGATGGGTTCAGGGATACGGTCATTCGTTCCAGCATGCATGTCAGCAACCGGCACAAAGGCTTATTGCCGGCACAGGTGCAAGAGCTTCTGGAGATTAAAAAAGTCTTTTTAAATATAATCAGCCTTGTTGAAACGGCTTTCAGAAACAAAGAAATTGTCGACTGCCAGGAAGCTGTGGAGCAGTTTCATTATTTAAGAGAGCTTGTGGATGATTTCAATGAAAACCAGATAGAACGCATCCGGGATGATTCATCTAAAACCCGGTTGAGCATCCTGTTCTATGCCATCAGCGGGAACTGTGTCATGATGGCAAAACAGAATGTAAAGCTTTTGGATATCTTTAACGAGTCCTTTAAATTAAACCAGAAGTGTTCTTAAAGCTCAAAAGATCTGACATCTCTTAATCTACCGGCGCTTGCAGCAGGGCCATAAGTTCTGCTGCAAGCATTCCTGACAACACCTCGCACTTTTTTGACTGCGCTTCCCCAAAACGGTCCCGGAGGGTCCCGCAATGTGTGGTTTCAAAAGACCGTATAAATGTCTGCCGAATCGCTGCACCCAGTTCAGCTGCCTTGTCCCAGGACTCACCGGGTTTTTCTCTGGGAAACAAATGCCCAATCACAATCAGGCACCCGGACAGCGCTCCGCAGGCATCATCAAAACTGCGGCCAAATCCGCCGCCGAAAGCCGT
This sequence comes from uncultured Desulfobacula sp., assembly GCA_964562385.1. GTDB lineage: Bacteria > Desulfobacterota > Desulfobacteria > Desulfobacterales > Desulfobacteraceae > Desulfobacula. The sequence continues at coordinate 3,370 of CAZLTD010000051.1, read as the reverse complement.
GGCATGGGCGATGGCCTGACCGGCATCTTTTCCCAAAGATTCCAAAACTGCAGCCGCAACTGCTTCGGCACAATGATATCCATTTTCAAAATAGTATTCAGCTTTTTCATCAACCGGGGTTGGTTCCATTTTTTTTGCCATTGCTTTTCCATTCTCTGTCAGTTTAATTCTAAGCTTGTTTAAATCTAATTTATCGATTAAAACATAAAACCAATCGGGTCCAACGATTTATTTCGATCTTATCCATCGAATGAATCGATACGAAGGAGAATGGTATGGAATTTCGACAACTTAAAACATTTCGGGCACTTGCGGACAATTTAAACTTTACCCAAACAGCCAGGCAGCTGTTCATGGCGCAATCATCTGTTTCAGCGCAGATAAAGGCGTTGGAAAATGCCCTGGACACCCGCCTGTTTGATCGAATCGGCAGGAGTGTCGTTTTAACACACGCCGGCAGCAAGCTGTACGAATATGCCCGGAGAATGGAAGAGATGACCCGTGAAATACGCTCAGAAATCACGGATACGCAGCAATTGAAAGGCAGCCTTACCATCCGGGTCCCGGAAACCATTGCATCGATCTATATGCCCAAAATACTGAAGACCTTCCACCAGACCAACCCCCATGTTCGATTAAGATGTATCAATTGTACGGACAGACAGTTAAAAGAGGAACTGAACTCCGGCAGGATTGACCTGGCATTCTTAATGACAGATACGGTCCATTTTAAAGGCGTTAATGTCCAATGGCTGAAAAGCGAGCCCCTGACCGTGGCGTGCGGTCCGTCCCATTATCTGGCACAACAGGATAAAATCCCCATTGATACATTCGGGCGGGAAACTATTTTCATGCCTGAAACCGACTGAAGTTATGGTCGCGCCTTCGAGCGGTCGCTCGAACACAACAATATCTCTGCGACACTTTTAAAATTCTCAAGCATCAACAGTTTAAGAAATTGCCTGACGCTTGGTTTTGGTATCACTGTCTGCCCTCAAATATCCATACAGGATCAATTGGACAACGGCAGGTTATCACAACTTCATTGCGAATCATTTGATCAGACCACATCGATCATTATGATCTGGCATTCTCAAAAATGGTGTTCTCCTGTTTTAAAACAATTTCTTGAATTGTCTGAAAAAATGATCTGTTGACCCGGCGGCCGGGCACCTTTCATTTGGATCCTTTTATACAAAACAACCTTATCCCGGATATTTCACGAAAAGATTTTGCTTTAGCTGCAAGGCATAGGACGTGAAGCCGTAATTCTTTACCGCGAGCGGCCTGTAACGCAGCAGATGAAGTGAAATCTTTTTGCCCGCAGGGTGACGTTTTGAATCCGCGGATGTTGGCGATAATTGTAGTATAACCCTCTCCCTTCATTGGGTAGTTTGATCAAAGTACTATTTTCCTCATGAAATATTTGGGTTATTTATGTAACCGGACAAACCGGTTGGGAAAATATTTCATATTCACGTGGCACAGATCTTAGAATTTAAGAAAAACCTGCCTAGTGTTTTCATTTTATTTTTCTAAACGTTGTGGCTGCCAACAGGCTGCTGAAATTTTGTAATGCCAAAGCATCTGTCATCAAAGGATGACTGAAGTTACCTTTAATTCCTTGATGATGCGGGAACATTTTTTGCTTATTGTTCTATCATAACAAACTTTACAATAAATATAAGTCACCAGGCGTGCAATATAAATGAATCCATTTCAAAAGTCCTATAAAAAAACGGATCCATTGTCGGATGAATGGTTCTTTTCCTGGCCTGCGGAGAGGTCAACAAAATGGTCTATCTCATGGGCGGATATCATGATGACCATGTTTATTTTATTTGTCGTGCTGTATCTGTATCAGGCCCATAGCCATAATTTAAAACTCGATTCTGAAAAAGGCGTTAATAAAGTTTCGCACACCCCACAGAAAAACCGCCAAGAGCCTTCACAGATATTTAAAAAGGCGAACCTTGCCATCATGGACCCGTTTGCTACGACCACCCAGGTCAGCCTTGTACAGGACAAAGCGGTCAGGATTGCCCTTTCCGGAGACCTCTTGTTTGACCTTGGCAAGGCAGATCTTAAACTTGAAGCACAACATCAGCTTGACAGGATCGGACGTTTCCTCAAAGAAAACGATTATGTGATCAATGTGGTAGGGCATACCGATAACATTCCAAGCACCTCGCAGCATTTCCCCAGTAACTGGGAATTATCAACGGCAAGAGCCAGCAGGGTTGCCCGCTTCTTAATAGAAACCGCACACCTGCCGGAAAACCGCTTTTTCGTGTCCGGCCATGCCTGGCTGAAACCGCTGTATCCCAATACAAATTCTTACAACCGTTCCCTGAACCGGCGGGTGGAGATTATTCTCATGAAAGATATGCCTTACTGGGATCAGGCATCGGACTTAAAACCATTATCCCACATTGAGTAAATATATATGAATGATCTACAGCTCATAGGTTTCTGGAAATCAAACAAACGCAATATTTTCGGCGTTCTGGTCTGTCTTGTTTTGTTTATCACCGGATTTGTTATTCACGGCAACACCGGGCTTTACCTGAATCTTTCAGGCTTTATTATTGTGGTGGGCGGAACCCTTGGTGCCACCCTGCTCAGCTATAAAGCTGAACGTCTGGTAATCCTGTGCAAGGTATTGTATGCCGCCTATGTCAGAGAGTTGATGTCCCCAGCCACTGTTGTGGATATCCTTGTTGAACTTTCGGTTAAACGAAAAATCAAGGGGCTGCTTGCCCTTCAGCGGGATGAGGAGGAGACCACCATCGTTTTTTTAAGACAGGCCATCGGGCTGATGGTGGATGGGCATACCCAAACCCAGATCCGGGAGGCATTAACATCGGAAATGGTATTTTTTAAACTTCGCCGGGAGAAAACCTGCGGGATACTTCAAACCATGGCGGATGTGGCACCTTCTTTCGGTCTTGTGGGAAGCGTGGTAGGATTGATCAGCATGATGTCCGGTATTAATGACACCACCCTTATCCTGTCTTCTATCCCCATCGCATTGACATCAACCCTGTACGGCATCATTCTTTCCAACTTCTTTTTTCTACCCTTTGCCGTCAACATAAAAGAGAAGACAAAAGAGGAGCTGTTGCTGCAGAAAATCATTCTTGAGGGGATTGTGGCCATTGCAGGTGAGGTTCACCCGAGAATGATTGACAGGAGACTGAAATCCCTTCTCACCCCATCTGCCAGGAAAACGGATCTAATATCTCTTGAAAGTATCCGTCAGAAAATAGAGATTTCAAAACCTGGTGTGGAATCCGATCCGGCCCCGGAATAAACGCATATCGAGTAGGGTGAGGTCGGTTAATTAATCCGGCCTCATCCCTCTCACAGA
>CAZLTD010000050.1:0-35917 GCA_964562385.1 uncultured Desulfobacula sp. | reverse complement strand
ATTTTACCCTCAACAATCCCCCTGAACAATCCCAGGATATGCCGGCCGTGATCATTATGGGAGGCTGATCCTGTTGCCACATTTCGCCCGAAATTCCTGGCTTCAATCGTATCAATGGTGGCCCCGCAGACACCCACCTTTTTATAGGGGTCTTTCGGGTTCAGGCGGCACGGCCCCATATAACAATGCTTGCAGCAGGCAGACACTTCCCCGATGGGGCACGGCTTCATATCTGCGCCCCGGTCAAGATCGATCCTCACGCCGTCTCTTCTCGCTTTTTCAAGCATCTGCTGGGTGGCTTCGCACATGGTCCGGTCCTGAACACTGGCCTGAATTTTAACACCTTTTTCTTTTGCCATATAATTCTCCTTCGCTTGACTATTTTTAAGCTGTGCATGTGTTGAAATCGTTGGATACGAGCGCATTAAAAGCACACACGTATCCGACACTTTTTACTAAGAAGCTTAACAATTAGATGGGAAAAGACGGGGGGTTTATTCCATAACTATGAAGAATTGCCGAAAAATCGTTTTCGACTATCGGCAATTCTTCAATCAAAACCCCGCAGCGAACCTTGTTGAAGGCTACTTCAGTTATATATTCGTCGGCTAAGAGCTGCGGGTATCAAACCAATCACGATTGAGTTCTTTAAAAATGGCTATCCAATGGAATCCATGGATGCGAATCTCGGCTCATGCAGCGGTATAAGAATATCTGCCTTTTGCTGTACCGCAGCCATGATATCATAAGCACTATAGACATCCACATGGGTGCCCGGCGGTATCAGATCCATTTCCATGCCCTTGATTTCAGGCGGAGGATCGTAATTTTCATCGATGATGCAAAACCCGGTAATGGCGGCACATCCCTTCGGGGTGTCGATATAGACGGTCAGGCCGCCCTTTGTATGCACCGGTGTATGTTCAACGCGAATGCCGTCAACAATATCCCGGTCCGAGGTCACAATCTCGATTTGATTGTTCTCTTTGATATCATCCACATAATCTTCCAGATACCGGTAATCCAGCGGGTGTGGATCGTAAACAGATATCATCTCCTGCTCGTGGATAAAAAATCGGGCGTTTTCACACTTGTAGTCATTTTCGCAGTGATCCATGTGAAGATGGGTGTGAATGACGATATCGATATCTGCCGGCGTCAGCCCAAATTTTTCAAGACCCTGTTCAAAGGTGTATATTTTGCCGTTAATGGCCGCTTCCCTTTCTTCGGACCGGATCGGGTTCATCTCTCCGGTGTCCACCAGGATATTTTTATCGCCTCCCCTGATCAGCCAGGCATAGATGGGGATGGTATATGTTTCCCCCTGCCCGTGCTGGTAGGTCATCATGCTTTTATCAAACACCTTGGTTCCCATGACAATGGGGTGGATGGTATAGTTCGCCATTTTAATTCTCCTTTGCATACAAACATGGTTGCTGTATTATTCTCTAACCGCCTGTAACGAATTTTGCAACAAGGAATTAAAATTACCCGCTATGGCTTTTAAAAAGGAGTGGGGGACGGGAAAACGGAAACTTAAATGAACGCCGGTTTCCGCTCTTTTTGTTTTACGGATATCATAAAATTTCAAAGGTCTGTCGTTGTCAGTGTTCTGTCGACTGATAACTGAACACTGACAACTGAAGACTTTTTTATAAAATCTGTTTTAAAAACAGTTTGGTTCGATCATGTTTAGGATTATTAAAGAAATCCTCTGGATTCCCTTCTTCAACCACGGCACCCGCATCCATAAAAATAACACGGTCTCCCACTTCCCGTGCAAACCCCATTTCATGGGTGACACAGACCATGGTCATTCCCTCTTTAGCCAGAGTTTTCATAACATCAAGTACCTCCCCGATCATTTCAGGATCCAGGGCGGATGTGGGTTCGTCAAACAGCATGATTTTGGGGTCCATGGCAAGGGCACGGGCAATGGCCACCCGCTGCTGTTGTCCGCCGGACAGGTTCATGGGGTATGCATTGGCTTTGTCAGCAATCCCGACTTTTTCCAGCAATGCCATGGCTTTTTCCTCACGTTCCTTTTTGCCCCTTCCTCTTACCAGTTTCTGAGCAACGGTGACATTGCCAACTATGGACAGGTGGGGAAACAGGTTGAAAGACTGGAATACCATGCCCATTTCAGCACGTACCTTATTAATATCTGTCTTTGGATCAAAAATATCCACGCCGTCCACCAGGATTTGCCCGTGGTCCGCTGTTTCAAGCCGGTTCAGGCACCGTAAAAAAGTACTTTTCCCGGAACCGGAGGGTCCACAGACCACGACGACTTCTCCAGCTTCAATTTTATTGGTCACATCAACTAAGGCTTTAACCTCATGGGGGACATAAAAGGTTTTATATACATTTTTAACTTCAATCATTAGTTGGCCCCCCTTCTTTCCAGCCATTGAACAAACATGGAAAGTGTAAACGTCATCGTAAGATAAAGAATGGCACACATCATCCACAGTTCAAAACTCATCAGACTGGTTGAAATCCCTTCACGGGTCGCTTTTGTAAGCTCCCGGACGGCAATCAGGCCCAGCAGGGATGAGTCTTTAATAAGATTGATAAACTGTCCTGCCAATGGGGGCAGTATGGTCTTTAGCGCCTGGGGCAGAATAATGTGGTACATGGATTGAAAATAGGTCATGCCCGCTGATCGTGCCGCTTCCACCTGGCCGGGGTGAATGGACTCAATTCCGGCTCGAACAATTTCAACCACATAAGCCCCGGTAAAAATCGACATGGCAAAAATGCCATACCATTCAGGGCTTAAGCGCGGCAGGCCGTTCATGGCCAAAATTTTATTTAAGGTGGTCCCCACAACAAAATAGGCGATCATGATCTGAACCAGCAAAGGTGACCCGCGTATGAGTTCCACATAGGTAATGGCGGTCCATTTTAACACCGGTGTGTCCGACACCCTGGCCACACCACCTAAAATACCAATGGTGATACCGATAATGGTGGATATGATACTTATTTTCAGGGTGATCCACAGCCCCACGGTGAGAAGCCCGGCTGCCCACCCTCCTTTGTAATCGGCAATGAGTTCACCGTTGGAGACCATGTCCCCTTCGCTTACGTCAAAGGAGTCTTTTGGAACGATAAAGGTACGATCAGGACCTGCATCCTCTGAAATTACTATTTTGTATTTATCGCCCTGCTGGGTAATGCTCTCGACCTCACCGTCGCCTTCCGCATAAATGGTAATCTCTTCCATGTATGCAAAATATTTGGGAACGTTGTTCCAGCGCCAGATATAGTCAACCGTATAGGTGGCATAGTAAAGTGCCCCCAATACCAGTGCCACCACCGTAATAAATCCGGCCACCGATATTGCGTAGCCCGTGGGATTACTCAGTCTTTGTATATTGGATACTTTTGAGTCCATCAGTTTATTAACCCTTTAATCTTATGGGTTTCAAAAAAAAGACCGGCAGAAATTATTTTCTGCCGGTCCAAAAAAATCCATCTATATCAGAGGGTTAGTCAGCAACTTTGTCGAACCAGTCAGTGCTTTTAAACCATTTGTTGTAGGATCTTACCCATCTTCCGTCGCCTTTGTACTGGCGCTGAAAATTATTCAGGAAGTTCAGGAAATCCGGATCCCCTTTTCTGATGGCGATGGCAAGCGGCTCATAGGTAAACGGTTCGCTAAGCGTAACGGTTTTGCCTTTGCCGTGCAGGGCATGGGTTTTTTCAATGAACGGCAGGTCATAAATCATTGCATCGGCATTGCCCTGGATAACTTCCATGGCAGCCTCTACCTGGCCTTCATAGGATTTATAAGTCGCTTTGGGTAACATTCTCTTAATGGCTTCTTCACCGGTAGTACCCAATCTTGAAACGATGGTGTATTTCGGGTCATTCAGATCTTTGTAGGAATTTACCGTACCAGCATGTTTTTTGTTCAGAAGAACGGCCTGGCCGATAACGATATAGGGATCGCAGAAATTGACTGCCAGGTTTCTCTCCTGGGTAATGGTCATACCGCCCAGGATGATATCGATTTTGTCGGAAACCAGCGAAGGAATAATCCCGGCCCAATCTGTGTTTACCAGAACCAGTTTAACGCCCATGGACTTTGCAATTGCTTTGGCAAGATCGACGTCGAACCCGATAAATTTACCGTCTTTTGTGGTCATTTCAAACGGAAAGTAGCCGGCTTCAAAACCGACACGGATCTGTTTGCTATTCAGAATTGACTCAAGAGTCGACTGTTTGGCAAGCTCAATGCTGCCTGCATAAACCGGCGCAGTTATGAACAGAAATGCCAGCGCAAAAAGTGTTACTAATAATTTTTTCATCTCTCCCCTCCTAAATTTAAAAAGTGTAACCTGTCAAAGCGCCTCAAACTGCTTTACGGCGATCTTTGAAAAGGTCATGGTTAAAAAAGAAAAACCTGTTTCAAATCAAATCATTTGTAGCACAATCATTTGAAATGGCAAGTTTTATTTAATAACCTCGCCCGTATAGCTTTTTGTTGCTACCACGATAGCGACATATCTAAAAACCACCCCATTGTCAATGACTTATTTTTTTAACTACCCTAAACTTATAAAAATTTAAAGATGCCGGGATGATTTCATTAAATGAATTGAAAACCCGGGAATCAGTGGTTATAATCCCTTTTAATTCTTAATGGAACAAAAAAAGGATCAACGTGACATCTCAACACCCGATTAAAATTCTGGCGGTATCAGATTTTATTGATAAGGATCTGGAAGCCCGGGTAGAAAACAAAACTCTTGGGCCCATCGACTTAATAATTTCCTGTGGTGATCTGGCCCCGGAATACCTGTCATTTTTAAGGGACCGGCTGGACCGGCCGCTTTTTTATGTCAAAGGCAACCATGACCTGAGGTACACCCACAACAATCCCATGGGCTGCGATAATATCCATACCCGGATCAAGAAATTCAAATCCCTGAACATCATGGGTCTTGAAGGCTCCATGTGGTACAACGGGGGGGTCAACCAGTATACGGACGCCCAGATGAAAAAAATGATCTTCAACATGTGGTTTCCCCTCTGGCGAAAAGGCGGGGTGGATATTGTGGTCACCCATGCCTCGCCCAAAGACATCCATGACGGCCGGGATCTGTGTCACCGGGGATTTGAAAGCTTTGTCCCACTGATCCGTAAACGACGTCCCAGATACCTGATCCACGGTCATATCCATAAAGATTTTTCCCACCCTGATCAGAGAGTTACCAGGGTCGAACATACCCGGGTTGTTAATGCCTGCGGTTACACCATTTTAGAGGTTTAGCAGTGATGAACTTTTTAAAACGCCTTTTTTCATCAAAAGAAGAACAAACCGATGATCATGTCAGTTCGTTTAATGAGCAGCAGCAAAAAGAAGAAGATGTTCGGTTTATTGACCATGGCACCAAAACCGTTGAGCTTGAAAAAATCATCGGCAGTGTGGGAAAGTATTACGATTTCGACTCCCAGTTCCATCCCAAAAAACATGTGGGCGCCAAACGCTTTTCTGATATAAAGCGGGCCATGCGGGAGGGCAAATACCTGCCCCCGGTACAATTGTACCAGATCCGAAACGATTTCTATGTTCTGGACGGCAACCACCGGGTCTCTTCCGCCAAAGAACTGGGGCATACGGATATTCAGGCCAAGGTGATTGAGCTTTTATCCGCTAAAAACACCATGGAAAATCTTCTCTATCTTGAAAAGAAAAATTTCTATGAAAAAACAGGTCTGCCCAAAGGAATTGACCTGACCGAAGTGGGCAAATACAATTTTTTAAACAAACAGATCAAAAACCATAAAAACCATTTACGAAATATATCCGGCAAAGACACCGATTTTAAAAAAGCGGCCGACGACTGGTACAATACGATTTACACCCCTTTAACGACCATCATTCAAAACGGCAGACTGAACAAATATTTTCCCAAAAGAACCGTGGCAGACCTCTATACCTATATTGCTTATCACCACTGGGAAAGAAGCGCCAACCGCCGGTACGGTATCGGGATTGACCGCCTGATCCCCAGGAGCATGGAAGCTTTCAGGACCGCCATGATCGAGAAGAGCACGCCGGACTATCCGGAAATGAAACGCACCATTACCACATTTATCCTGATCGATGTGAATACAAAAACCGAAATGCGGATCATTGACAAGTTGTTCGCCCTGGATGAAATCCAGGAAGTGCATTCGGTTCACGGCACCATTGACATCCTGATCAAGGTCGTGCTTCGACGCGATTTTCTGGCTTCCGATGCTGAAATCATTGCCGAATTTGTGGATCAAAACATTCGTAAAATTTCTGGGATTACACGGACCCAGACCATTATCCCGGGGATTTCAAGGGTTAAGGAAGGATTCATGTGCTAAACATTCCATGAAATTTTAAATTGGATTTTATACAGAGTACTCTCCATAGACCATAGTTTTCATATCCAGACAAAAAAAACTTAAAGCAGAATATAAAGCAAACTCGACTCGTGAAATAGACGCTTTTCACAATACATTCTAATAAAATCAACCATCATGTTCATGGGAACTGATTCGTGAATTCAACACCTTTTTTCGCAGGGTGCTGGGACATGATTAATAGACAGATTGCTCTCTTTCTCCTGTAATAAATTAATTAGCAAATATGTCCCTGTAACTCCAATTTTTTGCTGCAGAATCACCACATTCATTAATGTGGTGCACCTAAGACCAATTGATAACAGGTCAAACCATACTTGCAATTCCCTGTTGTTTGATCTATTTTATTCTAAACAATCATCAAAAACCTCCTTTTTTAAAGATATTAGAGCAGCCTATATATGCGGAGGCTTTTAATGAAAGCGGCATGGCTAAACTGTGGGATTTGCCCGGCAGCATCAGGTGCACCCATGACAGATAGAATCTATTCAAAATCAGGGGTAAATGAAAGGAGCTTATAATGGTTTATTTGAAAAAAATATTGATCGCACTTTGTCTGCTCGCATGGGCATCTTTTTCAGAGGCATCAGGTGTTGTTTCAGAACGGATCCATTTTCTGGAGGAAGACGGTCGACATGCATTGGTGTATACAACCAACCGCAGCGAATATGACAATTACAACATGTTGTTTCGAAACAGGGAGGGATATACACACAAGGATTATATTAAAAATTTTCTTTACATCTATCCTGATGAATACACCTGGGATACGGTGTCGCAAAAAGGTTATACCATTTTGAAAATGTCTGGGAAAAACTTTGCCGGTCTTGAGAGGGTCCAACTTGGCTCCGGCCTGCATGTCACTGCTGACGGTGTGTATAATTTCAGCAACAACCGGAATAAAGTGAAAACCACTGACGGCCATTACGGACTCTGGAACAGTCCGGATAATTTTGAAAAGATCACATATTCATGGGTGTTTCCTGCAAATTTGGAACCTGTTCAATATCGGTCCAACGCCCCCGGTAAATGGGTTCAGCGGCACAACACCATCACTTATTATGGATCAAATGTTAACAATCTCGAATTTGAGATAGAATACCGCCCATCCACGCATGAAACTTACGATGCGCTTAAGGATAATCTTGCAGGTGAAAACAATGTTCAAGTAGAGCAGGTGCCCACAGGCGTCAAAATCACGGTGGCCGCAACGGTACTCTATCCTTCCGGAATCGCCGATTTGACCGGCAACGGGAAATCCGTTCTCGACAAGTTGGCGGTGATACTTAAAGATCGCGGCGATGTGAATATCATCGTTGAAGGGCACACAGACAATATGCCGATCAGCAAAAAGCTTACCTCAACATTTGCAACAAACTGGGAGCTGGCTTCTGCCCGGTCCATTCACATTGTACACTACCTTGTGGAAAAAGGGATAGCGGCGTCCCGGTTTGAATCGCGAGCATTCTCCTATCACCGCCCCATTGCATCCAACGGCACCGAGGAGGGCAAAGCAAAAAACCGCAGGATCGAGCTTTTGATCGAGGAGAACGGTGTGGAATAATGTAACCCAGCCATCAGCAGTAAAGAAAACATTGCAGGAATTAATTTCTCAGAAAACAGAGAAGCCCTCTCAAAAACAATTTGATAGGGTTTCTAATAAAATGAGTATTACCATTGAACATGTGATATTCATTTCACAAAATAAAACAAATAAAATTTTAATATAAAGAAAAGCGTTGAATAATAGTATTAGTGCTCAGATTTGGAGGTTGAGTTTAAAGCGATGACTTATAGATAGTTAATACCCCTGGCAGATATTAAATCTTACCAAAAGATATTGCACAATATCAAAGAGCAACAAAATCCGAAAAGCATCAGGGTATCAATCGTAGTATTCAGGAACCTGCTTGATCTCTTTCCAGGCCTGAGGATCATGGCCGGTGATTATCTTTGCGCCGTTCAAATCCTGAATGAAGTTTTTTATCCGATTGACGGTCTTTTCCGTCTCGTAGGCGCTCCACATAAGTCCGGGTAGAATGCCTTGGTCCAGGTTTTCCTGGGTGTAACAGGAATCTGCCGCAAAAAACATGGGGCCAGAGTTGGGCAGGTTGACCAGGATCGACTGGTGCCCAGGAGAGTGGCCCGGTGTGAAGTATATGATGATGGAGCCGTCTCCGAAAATATCATATCTGTCGTCCTGCCATCCTTCCAGTATGACCCAGTTCACTTCCTTGTCAAAATCTTTCCTGATATAGGCTCCTTTCATATAGGAGTCCGGGACATAGGCGTAATGGAGTTCATCCCTCTGCACCAGGTATTTAGCATTCGGGAATTGCCCTATGCACCCAGCATGGTCCAGGTGGAGGTGGGACAGGATCACCAAGTCAATATCCTCTGGAGCGCATCCCACATTTTGAATCGCATTGACGCACCACTGCTCCTCGGTCATCACAGGGTCGTAGACTGATACTATCGCCTCCCCCCAATGCTCCAACTTGTTATGGATAGTTTCATAGGCAAGGCCTGTATCGAAAAGAATTTTTTTCTTAGGGTGCTCGATAAGTAGAAACGGAACAGGAACCTCGAAGGACTTTCCTACATCTACGCCCGCTGTTAAAAACTGTTTCTGGGTTTTTAGGATGCCTGCTTCAAAAAAATACAGTTTCATAATCTTCTTTATTCCTCCCTTTTAAGCACTAACCAATGGTCCATCCTCCATCAATGGCAATACTTTGACCTGTAATGAAATCTGATGCCGGGCTGGCCAGAAAGATTACAATCCCCTCAATTTCCTCGAGTTTACCCCATCTCCCCATTGGAGTGCGCTGATTGATAAAATCAAAGCGTTCTTTGTCTTCCTGAATCTGCTTGACCATATCCGTTTCGAAATAGGTTGGTGCAATAGCGTTGACTCGGATCCCCAGCTTAGCCCACTCTAAAGCCATGACCATGGTCATCTGGTCTACACCTCCCTTGGCTGATGCATAAGCAAGTTGATTTGGAAGTGCTATTCGACCGAGTATCGAACTCATATTGATGACCTTACCATAACCTCGCTCGATCATCTGAGGTGCTACGGCCTGAGTAACCAGGTAGTAACCTTTTAAATTAGTGTTAATGACCCGATCCCATTCCTCTTCAGGGTATTCGATGATTGGTACCCGATAATTTGTTCCAGCATTGTTGACCAAGATATCGATACGCTTAAAATGATTCATAATATCCGAAACTCCCTTGCGCACTGTTTCCCCTCGAGTAACCTCGACAATGAATCCGGCAGCATTGCACTCCATTGAATTCAATCGATCTACCACCCGATCGATATCTGTATGATTCCTCCCACAGATCGCCACGTCGGCGCCGGCTTTAGCCAATGCAACGGCAGCTGCCTCGCCAAGTCCCTTGGAGCTTCCGGTAATCATGGCCACTTTACCTTTTAAATCAAAGAGTTTTATACTCATAAGGCCCTCCAATACTTACTCTTAGTTTTATATTTACAGATATTAATTTTGGTCGAAAAAACAGAAAATAGATGAAATTTTGATGAGGTTATCGAAACAGATTCAATGTTTAAATTACTACACAGAGAAACAAAAAATGTCAATACTTGAGAATATTCCAAAAAGAAATTTTCAATTTCCTCGTGAGCATTGATGGTATTAGTGCTCAGTTTTTGAGATTGAGGCTAAAGCGAGTAATGATAGACATATCAGTCGCTTTGCTATTCCCACGATGTATTATTTTAGGTCCGTGTATCAGCTCCATCTAAAAGATTTCTCATCGTTTTTGTAAACAAGCCCATGTTTAATGGTTTAGTAATAATTGCTTTAACACAATTTTTATATAATAGTTCATCTGCTACTTTTTTGCTGTAGCCTGAGATAATAATCGTAGGTATATCAGGTCTGATCTCAATTAATTTTTCCGCTAATTTGTCCCCTGTCATTTTAGGCATTGTCATGTCTGATATAACCAAATCAAAGGCATCCGGTGATTTCTTGAATATCTCAAGGGCACTCAATGGATCATTAGAAGCTGTAACAGTATATCCCAACCTTTTAAGGATTTTGGTGCCCATTTTAGTTATAGGAAGCTCATCATCTACAAAAAGAATTCTTTCTGAACCCGTATGGATCGTGCTCATTTTAAACAAGCCAACAGCAGAAAGCAATACTCTTACAAAAATTCAGTAAATTGAAACCCACGAGTAATGGTATAAGTCTTACAACCAACAATCCGGAAAAGAGCCAGGCTATCATAAATATTGCTGGCGGGACAATCCTTTAATATCAAACACGAAATTAACTCTATGTAAAAAGTTTACGGAACTCCAGGGGAAAACAATTCCGGGAAGAAACGGACCAGCCCGCCCTGTTGTATCAGTTCTTCATGGTGGGTGACCATTGCCCTGTCCCACATATTAAGAAAGGAACGCATGGGTTCTTTAATCTTATCCTTATGCTTATAGAAAAAACCGTCTGCAACAATCTGTTCTTTTGACAGGCCTGCCTCAAACTGCTGGACGATCTTTCTCTCTCTGTGGACAAGCTGTTCAAGGCACCCTTTCCACTGCGCTTTGATATCCTTTTTCAACACGCCGCCATGGCTGGTCAACACAAGGCTGATATCAAGCCCTAATAGCTTGAGGATGGATTCCACAAAATCAAGGATACTGCCGTCAGACCAGCCGTACCAGGGGCCAAACCGGTCCAGCCCCATGTCGCCTGAAAACAATATTTTTTCGTCTGGAAAATAGAACGAGGTGTGCCCGGGCGAATGGCCCGGTGTCTCAATCAGAACCATTTGCGGCACAAACTGCGTCAATTCGGTCCGGGCGTCATGACAATGGTATCCTTCAAGCTGACGGTATCCCAGGGAATTGACAACAAAATCCCGCCACAGATCCCCCTGGCCCAGAACACCGGCTGTATTTTCAATCACAAAGTCAAGATCAATCAAATAATTTTCTTCAGCTTTGGGAATGTAGATTGCAGCATTGGAATAATCCTTCACATGCCGGGTCCAGATGGAGTGATCCAGGTGGTAATGCGTGATAAAACAGGCATCCGGCGGCTGTGACTCCAGAAGGCGCGGCGTATCTTCAGGTCCCATGTTCATATCAATCCAGACGGTTTTTTCAGCCTGGATGATCATCCCGGAGCAGGATATAAAACTTGCCATGGAATCTGGCTCCACATAGCGGATCTGTTCTGTAATTTTTTGTTGTTTCAAAAACCGGTTAATCCCTGACAGCTGTTAGTTGATAATTTTTCAGCGCCAGTATCAGTGCCTGCCTTGCATCGTGCAGGGCCTTTGACCGCCAGGTCTTAGATGACGGATAATACCCCTGTAGATATCTTGATTTTACTTTTGTCTCGTCTTTTTGCGATGCATATCCATGCTGGCCCCCCTGGTTTTCGATCATCACGTTGTGCAGCGCCCTGATGGAACCCATGGTGGTCTGGGTATCCAGGGTGCCGAATTCAAAGGTCATGGTCAAAAAATTTTTTTCCGGTATGGTATTGCCTATATATGTTGCGAAATCGCCGGTCACCGTATAAAAATCATCGCCGTCCCCCCAGTCAATATGATACCCCTCAAATATGTTTTCAATGGTTGCTTTTTTCTTTGCATCCTTCAGGGGACTGGGGAAAAGATGCAGGGTACCATTGGTTCCGTATCCGGTATGCAGGTCAATATTGAACACCATGTCATACTTTGCGGCTGTTTTCTGGATTAGCGGGGTTACCGCCTGAACAGACGGTTCAAGGGCTTTGCCGCCAAAATAGATGCCGTTCTCATACTGGTACTGGCCCTGCATTACTGCCTGCCTGAGCGACCCCATGGAATGTTTGACGATTTTCTGGATAGCCGTGATCTGGAAAAAAAAGTTTGAAAAACTGGTCAGATTGACCTTTTCCTTCTGATTTAAAAATGTGTAAAGATCTGAATAACCCTGGTTCACGGAAGAGTACAGATCCGTATCCACGGAGCTGTTTCGATTTAAGTCCACATTGTTTTCCGTAAATCGCCGATTGTTTTTAAATCCAAAGGGGTTAATACCGTGGATGACCAGCAGCCCTAAATCATCCAGATTGACGTCCTTTATCAACTCTTTTAAGGCCATCTGCTGGATAGCGCTGCCCACATAACCTTCCACCCCGTGCACGGCAGATGTCAGTATCAAAAGTCGCTTATGGGATACCTGGGCCGGGATATAGCAGTAATCAATGGTCAGATCACTGTCTTCCCGGCTTTTGATGTCCAGGGCTGAAATCTGGACATCTTTATACTGCTGGCTGATCACTTCAGCCTGCTCAAGAAACTCCCTGCGGCAGTCATCGTAGGATTCCTGGAAATATTTTAAATTGGCAGGTTCTGCTTTCTGTGTAACCGCTTTGGGTTTGAACATATTAAACTGATAGGTCGTAAAACCAATCACACCTGCAATAACCAAGATAAGACCCGTAAATGCCACTTTAAAAAATGTTTTCATTTCATCCTCAAGCTTATTTATCTACACATAATTTCTTCCTGGCCGTTAAAAACTCCCGGTTTCTGTAGGAAAAAGCATTGTTGTCTGTCAAGAACATTGTTATTTAATTTAGATTTGTAACCATAGAAAAAATGGTTATTTTATTTAATTATTATAGCAAATCGCAGAAATACGTTCCGATATGCGGATATGGTTTTCTATCACTTAAATTTTAAAACCCGTTGAGTGACAATCGATTTGCCTTTGAGTGATTCTTTTCTGATATGGCTTTTTTAGGAACATATTTTTAAGAATCACTATACTATTATTTTAACCCGAGAACGAAATATCCAAGGTGAAAATAATGCCTGGAGCAGACATGCAGATCACACTGGTTTCACTTATCCTGATCACATCATTAATCCTGCTGATCACTGAAAAGATTGCCGTTGATAAGACGGCCATGGGGATCATGGTTGTCCTTGCCATGACCGGAATTTTAAGCCCGGCCGAGACGGTTTCAGGGTTTGCCAATCCTGCCGTTATCACCGTTGGGGCCATGTTTCTATTAAGCCATGGATTAATCCGTACCGGTGCGGTGGCATTTGTCACCGAGCGTGTTCTCCACTATTCAAAGGGTAATAAAACCATCGCCTTTGTTCTGGTTCTCTTAACCGTGGCGCTTGCCTCCGGGTTTATCAACAACACGCCGGTGGTGGTGCTTTTTATTCCCATTGTCATGGGGTTGAGCTGCGAGTGTGATTTTTCACCGTCTAAGCTTTTGATTCCCCTGTCATATACATCCATTCTGGCGGGTACCTGTACCTTGATCGGTACCTCCACCAATATCATTGTCAGTGATCTGTCCACGACGTTCGGATTCGCCCCCCTGTCCATGTTTGAACTGAGTATCGTGGGTATTCCCATTGCCGTGATCGGCATTATGTTTTTACTGTTTGTATCCCCGGCTGTCTTACCGGGGAGGACCGCACCGGTCTGCGAACTGGATGAAACAAAATCCAACCGGTATATTGCCGAGCTGATTATTCCCGAAAAAAGTGTGCTGGTGGGCCAGAAAGATATCATCAATCATGCCCGGGATACCTATGGATTGAGTGTCATTGAGGTCTTTAGAAAAAACAATATCTTTGACCCCAGCCGCAGCCGTATCACCATCCAGCCGAACGACACCCTGCTGGTCAAAGGGTCTGCCGAGGATATTATAGACTGCTTGAATAAACGGATTGTGGAGCCGGCCCATGGAGAAGAGGGAATGGCTTTCGGCAGC
This sequence comes from uncultured Desulfobacula sp., assembly GCA_964562385.1. GTDB lineage: Bacteria > Desulfobacterota > Desulfobacteria > Desulfobacterales > Desulfobacteraceae > Desulfobacula. Next base: position 21,743 of record CAZLTD010000050.1, on the reverse strand, counting down.
CGGGGGAAAGATGACCTGATCATTGAAGTCATCATACCGCCCCTGTCCGGGCTTTTAAAGGAAAAGCTTTTATCCACACAGCTTCAGAATGATCCGGACATCCGTATCATCGCTATCCGGACCCGGCGCCATCACTATTCATACCGGAAGATTAAAACCATTAAACTGAAAATCGGTGACACTATTTTAGTCCGGTGCCCCCGGGAAAAAATATCCCGAATACGAAATTCCAGTGATTTCATCGTTATCGAAGATATCCACCATACCATGATCGACAAAGAGAAAGCGCGAATGGCCACCACGATATTTGCCGGGGTTGTCCTGCTGGCCACCTTCGGTTTTGCCGACATCATGGTCAGTGCCCTGACCGGTGTCTTTTTAATGACCCTGACGCGTTGCTTAAGCCTGAAAGATGCCTACCGGTCTCTGGAGTCGCAGGTCCTGCTGCTCATCATCGCCACTATTGCCCTGGGACTTGCCATGCAGAAAACCGGGGCTACCAATCTGTATGCCGATGCTTTCTTAAACCTGTTCCAGGGTATGGGCCCCAGCGTCGTGCTTTTGGGGATCATTATTCTGGCCAGCATCTGTACCCATATTTTGAGCAACAATGCCACGGCGGTTCTATTGCTGCCAATCGCAGTGACAACCGCCACCACCCTTGGGGTAGACCCACGCCCCTTTATTGTCGGTATCTGCTTTGGGGCCAGTGCCTGTTTTGCCACCCCTATTGGGTACCAGACCAACCTGCTTGTCTATGGCCCCGGACGATACCGGTTCTCCGACTTTTTAAAACTGGGCCTGCCGCTCAACATCCTGGTGATTGTGCTGTCGGCAATCCTGATTCCCATATTCTGGCCTTTATAACCTGAATACAACCACCCCGGATATTCCGGCTGACCTATTTTTTCCTCGGCCCGGGCCGTGAGGGTTTGCCGGGTCTGGGCGGCCTTACCGGGGGTTTAGGTTTTGGGGGTTTTGGCGGTTTCACCGTTGGCGGCGGCCGGTGGTGATGATCATGGTGGTGGTGGTGACTATACCCCCAGCCCACCCCATAATGAACGCTGGTGCTCATGTGAGTGCCGTTGCCGCAGCCCGCGAAAAGGGCAAAAACAAGACTGACGAACAATAAAAGAAAGATTCGTGAAAAATTCATTATTGTTCCTCCCCACTATTTATTTCCGGTATCTGCTGGATACCGAATACAGCACCGGACGGGTCTGCGATAATGGACAGATATCCATCAAGCACGCTAAGATCGGGCTTAACCAGTATGGTGCCACCCAGGGTGCGGGCTTTATCAGTCACCGCAAGCACATCGCTGACGGCTATGTACGGCAGCCAGTCAGGTGTGACATTTTCCCAGGCAATCTTGACAACGCCGGCACGGGCACGGCCCTCTGTATTCAGGAATATATAGTCTGAACCACCCTTTAAACCGACATGCTCTGTTTCATAACCGGCCACTGCATGATAAAATGAAACAGCATCGTCCCTGTTGTTTGTCCACAACTCGCTGCCCATCCAGAAATTTTCTGTAAGGCCACCCTCTTCAGGGTCACCGCCTGTGGCAGTAATAAGGGCAAATATAGCACCTTCAGGATCGATGGCCACGGCAACCCTTCCCCTGCCCGGGATCTTTTTGGGGGCCATATAGATGGATCCTTTATTTTCTTCAACACTTCGGCAGGCAGTGTCCACATCATCCACGGAGATATACCCAAGCCAGCGGGACTCTTTTACGTTTTTCTTCAACGGCGGAGTATACATCGCGGTGGCTATAGGGATATTGTCTCTAAATATTGTTTTTATGTTTTGGTTTCCCTTTTTTATATCCCTAAAAGACCAGCCGAAAACTCCCTCATAGAACAGGGAGGTGGTTTCAAGATCATCTGTGTAAAGATCAAACCATACAAATTTGCCAACATGGTGTTCCATGGTCGGTGTCTGGCTGACCGGGGGCATCTGCATCCGGTGGGTTGCACAACTGCTGAGCAGTATTGCCACCATTAAAGCACCCCAGACTATCAAAGGGGGAGTCTTACTATTAAATATCTTAAAAAGAATCGTTCGGGTCATTCCCATTTTTCGCCATCCTGTATTAATTGTTTTATCATTGATCTATAGCAAATCGCAGAAATACGTTCCGATACACCAATACGATTTTCTATCACCCAACTTTCAAAGCCCGTTAAGTGACAATCGATTTGCCTTTAGGTGATTCTTTTCTGATATGATTTTTTTTAAAACATATTTTTGAGAATCACTTTAATGATTGATTTTCAGCTATTTTCTTATCAAAGCCGATTGGAAAGTCAACACAATTAGATATATTCTTAAATAACCGGGGGTTCAAAATTGACAAAACTTTCCCCTGTGTGTTACTCATATTTTGATTTTCAATTTGATACGATCTTTACAACCCGTCATTTATTAAATGGAATTGCAAGAATGCTTAAAAAACTATCGTTTTTCATATATCATTTTAAACTGTTCATGGCCGTAATGACCCTGCTGCTGGCTATCACCTGGCTTTGTCCCGGTCAAAATGCAGACGCCGCAGGGAAGCAACCCATCAACATCGGGGTGGTCTTTGACGGCAGGGAAAATAAAAACAATCCTTTTGTCTCTCTTTTAAGAGATGAGCTGAACGCCCTTTTAGGGTCAAAATACAATATCCGTATGGATGACCGCTTTATCCTGCCCAGTGGCTGGTCTGCCGAAGCGATCAACAATAATTACAACCGGCTTGTTTCAGACCCGGACATCAATATCATCATTGCTGCCGGTGCCATCACAGGCTCTATTGTGTCCCGAAAAGAGCCCTATAAAAAACCTGTCATCGCCATCGGTATGATCGACCCTGTTGTCCAGGGGGTCACTCCCGGAAAAAACAATACATCCGGTATTCACAACCTGACGTATATCATGGGCAACCGCTCCATTGTCAAAGATCTTGAAACATTTCATGAGGTCTACCCATATAAACGTCTGGGCTTTGCATATTTTGGCGAATTAAATAAAACAATCACCCGGGAAGGTCATGACATAATTGACATCCTGATGATAAAAAATCGTTCAAAAATTATTAAAATCCCGATCAAAAATTCGATAGACGAGGTTTTCTCTTTCCTTGACCAGGTTGATGCCCTGTACATCAGCTATCTGGGAAAATTCGAGGGAAAAGAGAAGATTGATCTCATCCATAAACTCAATGAGCAAAAAATCCCCACGTTCGGTGCCTCTATCGCTGATACGCGATCCGGTATCCTTGCCGCCATGGCACCTGAAGATGTTATTATAAAACTGATTCGGCGCATCAGCCTGAATGTAGAAGCCATCCTCGAAGGAACAGACCCCGCACAGCTCAACGTGCTGACAGAGTTTGAAAACAAACTGACCATCAATATAAAAACGGCGAAAGCCATTGACTTTTCTCCTAAATTCACCATCCTTGCACAGGCACAGCTGATCAATGAACATTTCATTGATGCTGAAAGAAAAGTCAGCCTTGTTGATGTTATGAAAGAGGCCATTCAAACAAACCTGGATCTTAAAGTCTCAGAAACGTACATTCAAAGTGCGGCCCAGGATATCTCAAAGGCAAAAACAGATTACTACCCTTCTTTTTCAGCCGATCTTACCGGGGTTGTGATTGACGACAAAAGAGCCCAAAAATCGAACGGCACCCTGGCGGAGCGTACCACCACCGGCAGTGTATCCGGAACCCAACTGATCTATTCGGATCAGGTGCTGGGCAACATTGCTTCCCAAAAAGACCTTTATCAGGCATCACAGCTGGATCATGAAAACACTGAACTGGATATTGTTTTAAGTGCCACAGAGGCATATTTCAAAATATTAAAGGCAAAAACTTCCAGAAAGATACTCAAAGATAATATTGAGCTGATAAAACGGAACCTGAAAACAGCAGAACAAAGAGAGGTGATCGGATATTCAGGTCGTTCTGATGTGCTGCGCTGGAAAAGCCAGTTGGCCACAACATCCACCGAACTTCTGGCTGCCGGGCAGGAAGTCATTCTTGCCAAAAACGATCTGAACCGTATCCTGAACCGCAGTCAGGATGAACTTTTTCATATTCAAGACACATCCATGGATGATCATATTTTTTCCAAATTCAATGTCGATTCCATCGCAACCTACATCGATAACCAAAAATCCCTGGATGCGTTCACCCGTTTTTTTATCGGGCAGAGTATTGGCAACTCAGTTCAAATTGATTCTCTGGATAAAAAAATATCTTCCATTGAGCGATCCATCGCCGCGCTTAAACGGAAACACTATATGCCCACGGTGAGTTTTACAGCTTCACAGGATCATGTTTTCACAAGAAACGGGGACGGCTCGGATGTTGCCGGCGTTGATCCCGTTGACAATCCGTGGACCGCCGGTGTTTACCTGAACCTCCCGTTTTATGACGGCGGTGTATCATCCATTGAGGTCAAAAAGAACCTTATAGAAATATCACGTGTTAAAAAACAGCAGTTAATCCTATCCCAGGATATTGAGAAAAATGCAAGATCCGCTATCTCAGATGCCATGGTAAAAATGGTAAATCTTGAACTGTCACGACAGGCTGCCATGTTTGCCAAACAGAGTCTTGAACTGGTTCAGGATGCATATGCCGAAGGAACGGTCTCTGTGGTTGAACTTGCAGACGCCCAGAACAATGCCCTGACCGGGGATTTGAATGCTATCAGCTCTGTTTATGAATATCTGATCAGTCTTTTTAGGATGGAAAGGGTCTATGGCCGGTTCAGCCTCTTATTGCCCGTTGACAACAGGGAAAGTTTGACAAAAAAATTTAAGGAATATTATGATACCTCAGTTAATTAAACATACGTGGAGTCCCTTTTTTATAAAATCCAGGCGATTTTGCCTGGTCTGCCTTTTTTCACCGTTCCTGATGCTTTTCATGTCCTGCAGCGAGCCTGTTGAAGTAAAGGAAACCATCCGGCCGGTCCGGTACCAGGAAGCGATCCGGTTCAGCAGTGAGAAACAAAGAACGTTTTCAGGTCTTTGTGAGTCCGGGACCGAAGCCCAGTTAAGCTTCAGGGTATCCGGGGTGCTTAAAAGCATCAACGTGGTTCTGGGCCAGAAAATTAAAAATCGCCAGCACATTGCCTCCATTGATGATTCCGATGCCGTTCTTGATTACGAAAAGGCTGTGGCAGCACAGAAAAACACCCAGGTCCAGGTGGAATCTGCCAAATCCAATCTGGAACGAATTAAAAATCTGTATGAGAACAACAACGTCTCTTTAAGTGAATATGAAGCGGCAAAAAATAAGTATTCTGCAGCAAGATCGGACTATTCCGCCAGCATGAAAAATACCGCATTAAAAAAGAGAGAACTGGGGTATTACAAACTATATTCGCCCATGGACGGGATTGTGGTGTCCAAGGATGCCAATGAAAATGAAAATGTATCCACCGGCCAGACCATCATAACGGTAAATTCCGAGGACGATATCCAGATTGTCGTGGGAATACCGGAAAAATACATTTCCAAGATCAAAAAAGATAATACTGCCGCAATTACCTTTTCAACCCTGCCGGGAAAAATTTTCAAGGGCGTGGTAACGGAAATCTCCTATTCCATCAGTACCTCATCCACATATCCGGTAAAAATCAACCTTTTAGAAGTGGACAAGGCCATTCGCCCCGGCATGCCGGCCAGTGTCTCTTTGACCATTGAGCCCGGCCGCGAAACCGGATTTGTGCTGGCCCCGGCAAACAGTGTGGGAGAGGACAACAATGGTAATTTTGTCTTTATTGTGACTCAGGAAGCAGTCGGATTCGGTAAGGTGCACAAAAAAATTGTCCAGGTGGGTAAGCTGACCGATAACGGTTTTCAGATTTTATCCGGTGTTAATGAAGGCGATTTTATTGTCACCTCGGGAATCAATAAGATGACTGATGGTAAAAAAGTTAAATTTTTAAAATAATATCTGACAGATTATGACCTCTTTTTCTATAAAAAACAGTGTATTGACCCTTTCCATCGTTTTTGTCCTTGCCTTCCTGGGATTCAACGCGTTTAAAAACATGCCCCAGAACAGCATGCCGCCCTACACGGTCAGATTTTCCAATGTCGTGACCACCTTTCCGGGCGCCAGCCCCGAAAGAGTCGAGATGCTGGTGACCGACAAAATTGAGAAGCAACTCCAGCAGATCGCAGAACTGGATAGCGTAGAAAGTGAATCCAGGACCGGAATTTCAGTGGTCAGCATCCAGATCAAGGATGAATACACAAAGATGCAGCCGATCTATGACAAGATCAGAAGAAAAGTAGAAGAAATCCAGCATGAGCTGCCCCAGGGATCCCAGGTTAAAATCCAGGATGAAGACCTGGCCGATATTTACGGTATAATTTACAGCATCACAGGTGACGGCTACACGCCGGCACAGCTTCTGGAGATCGCCGAAGAGGTACGGGACGGCCTTATCAAACTCCCCAACGCAGCCAAAGTCGCCATTGTCGGTGAGCAGACCGAACAGATCTTTATTGACTATGATAATGCCAAATTTGCGGACCTGGGCCTCACCCAGGAGATGATTAAAGCCATATTGTCAAAGACAAATATCATTTTCCCCGGCGGTGATCTGCAGATCGGCAATGAACGCATTATCCTTGAACCCACTGGTAATTACGAAACCATTGAAGATTTGAAAAAAACCATTGTGTCTGATCCGGACAGCACCGAGATAATATATTTAGGTGATGTGGCCGATATTTACCGGGGATATAAGCAGCCTGAAGAAAGTATCGTTAAAATAGACGGTAACAAAGGAATATCTCTGGGGGTTGCCCTCAAAGAGGGGGGAAATATTGTCCAGCTCGGAAAGGAAGTGGATGATCTGATTGAATACACCAAGGGTATTTACCCCTACGGTATTGAATTTACCCGATCCGCCTCCCAGGACCTTTTCGTTGATAAGTCGGTTAAAGATTTTGTCAGCAACCTGGTACAAAGTGTGGTGGTGGTACTTGTGGTCATGCTGCTCTTTTTAGGACTTAGAACAGGCGTTGTCGTGGCCAGCCTGATCCCGGCCGTCATTGTCACCACCCTGCTTTTGATGTCCAATGCTGACGTGGGACTGAACCAGGTCTCCCTGGCAGCGCTGATCATGGCCCTGGGGATGCTGGTGGACAATGCCATTGTTATGGCGGAATCCATCATGGTAAAAATGGAAAAGGGTGACAAGGCCTATGATGCCGCCATTTCAGCTGCGGCGGAGCTTAAAGTACCGCTGTTGATCTCTTCGTTGACCACATCGGCTGCCTTTCTTCCCTTTTACCTGGCCCAGTCCACCATGGGCGAAATTGTGGGTGAAATTTTTGTGGTTATCTCATTTGCGCTCTTGTCTTCATGGGTGTTTGCCCTGACCCTGATACCGCTTTTAGGTATCTACTTCATAAAAATTAAAAAGAATAAGATTGAAAAAAAATCGATCTTTGACCGCTTTAACACTATTTACCAGCACATTCTCATTTTTAATCTCAAACGGCCGCTGCTGCTCATTGTTGTGATCATTGCCGCCTTTGCAGGATCTGTGTATGCGCTGAGGTTTATTCCATCCATATTCATGCCCGATTCCGAGCGTTTTCTTGTCACTGCCAATTTCGAGCTGCCCATCGGCACCGATATCACCACCACCGAAGATGTCATCGGCCAGGTGGAAAAATATATTACAGATAACTTTTTGGTTACTGAGGAACGGACATCCGGGGTCACGGATTTTACCTCCTATATCGGCGAGGGCGCCCCCAAATATGACCTCGGGTATACTGCCCCTGAAAAAACCACCTATACTGCCCATATTCTTATCAATACGACATCGGATGAAGCCAATCAGGTTATCATTGAAAAGCTGGATGCATTCTGCTTTGACAACTTCCCTGATCTTTCTCCCACGATCAGCAGACTGGCCACCGGCGGCGGCAGCTCGGATCCTGTGGCTGTCAGAATTTCCGGCAAGGACCCTGAAGTCCTTTTTACCATTGTCGAAAGTGTGAAGGCAAAACTGCGGACCATTCCGGGCTCTAAAAACGTGGCTGACGACTGGGGGCTGAAAACCAAAAAAATCATCGTGGATGTGAGTCCGGAACGAGCCCAATACGCCGGTATGTCCAACCAGGACATCGCCGTTTCCCTTGAAACCGTTTTAAAGGGAAGGGAAACCGGCAGGTTCAGGGAAGGCGACAAATCCATTCCTATTATCATGACCGATAAAAGCTCTGAAAATCTGAGTATCGAAAACCTTGAAGGGATGAACATCCATTCCCAGAATACGGGTAAAAGTGTCCCCCTTTCCCAGATTGCCGATCTCGATATCGAGTGGCAGTCCACCAAAATTAAAAGACGCCAGCAGGTGAAAACCATGACCGCCACCTCGGGTCTTGAAACAGGATTTACCGCCGCATCCATCGTCAAACAGATCCGACCCTGGCTTGAAGAGGTAAAAAAAGAGTGGGGATACGGATATGATTATGAACTGGGTGGAGAGGCTGAAAACTCTGAAGAGGGTATGGGCTCGGTGATTGTGAATCTTCCCATGGCCTTTTTTATCATTACCCTGCTTCTCATCGGCCAGTTCAACTCATTGAAAAAACCGGTCATCGTTCTTTTGACCATCCCTTTAGGTCTGATCGGCGTTGTTTTCGGGCTGATTGTGGCCAACTCCTATTTTGGTTTTTTTGCCTTCCTGGGGCTGATTTCCCTTGCCGGGATTATCATCAACAATGCCATTGTGCTCATTGACAGAATCCAGATTGAGCAGGATGAAATGAAACGGACAAAGCAGGATGCTATTTTATATGCGGCCAAAGAGCGTTTCAGGCCCATTATGCTGACCACCGCAACCACTATCTGCGGCCTTGTCCCGTTATGGATGGGCGGCGGAATCATGTTTGAGCCGCTGGCTGTGGGCATCCTTTTCGGCCTGCTGTTCGCCACTGTCATAACATTGTTGTTTGTTCCGGTGATGTACAGGCTGCTTTTCAGGGTGTCGTATAAGAACGTATAAGTGACATAAAGGCCATTGCTCATAATTTTTGTGCTGCCAGAAAACCGGTTACACTTTTAAAGGCATCCTTAAAATCGATTTTAAAATCCTGAACCATGGTATCTATCCCTTTGAAAACAAGCCTGAATTCCGGCTTTCCAGGTCCAACAGGTATTGTTTGACCTTGATCCCGCCCCCGAACCCGGTCAGGCTGCCGGTGGCGCCTATCACCCGGTGGCATGGGATGATGATGGATATGGGGTTTTTCCCGTTGGCCATGCCCACGGCCCGAGATGCCTTTGGATTACCAATACGCTGTGCCAGCTCTCCATAGGAAAGGGTGGTGCCATAAGGGATTTTAACCAGTTCCTTCCAGACCTGTTTTTGAAAACCGGTCCCCTTTGGATTCAGCTCAAGATCAAATTGCTTTCGCTCTCCTTTAAAGTATGCATTCAACTGTTTTTTGGCCTCTGAAAAATGATCCGGGTCATGGATCCAGTTTTCCCGGGGCTCTATTCTAGTTTTGCCAATAGGAAAATGAAGGCTTTCAAGGGTTGCGCTTGCGCTGCCGGTGAGCAGTAGTTTGCCTGCCGGAGAATTGGCATAACAATATATTGTATTACTCAAGCAACACCTCCAGGTTGTTCAAGAACAATTTGTTGTCTTTGATCCGGGCCTGGTGGACCAGGGATTGGCCCTGTGTAATAAACAAACCGGTCTGCATGCCCTCAAAAAGGGGATTTAAAAGTGCCGGCTGATACCCGATAAGCGTATAGGGCAGGCTGATGTCGGACTCCAACGAAATAATATCCGTAATCAATGACGGCTGCATCATCACGGGCAAAAATCCGGTCAGCGTCATGGACCGGTTCAACCCCAAAACAAAATCCGCGTTCACATCACCCTCGGGCAGCCGAGCATACAGGCCGGAAACGCGGATCGCCATCCCTTTTCTTAAAAACTTCTCCCAGATCCCAGCCATCTTTGACCATTGTTTTTGCATCTGTTTTTCAAGGGCGTTGCCGATGCTGTCCAGATCCTCTCCAACCCCTGTTATCTGACTTATTAAGGAACTCCTCATGGAATTGTTAAGTCGTATCAAATCTTGTACGCCGTCTGCATCCAGGTTCTCAAGCACCAGTGTTCCCTGGGCATCCCGGACATCTGTCTGATCAGACAAAAATGATGCCATTTTCGCAGTCAGGTCAATCGAAACCTGCGAAGATGCTTTTTCATATGCCACCGTATACCCGGTGATCAGGCTTTGTATCTGGGCCCGGCGATCTCTGTTTTTTATGAATATTTCCTTGCAGGATAACCGGGCATTGCCTTTCCAGATCAGGTCAGTGGCCTTTGTGGCCTGTGAAGTCAAATCAATACCGCCCAGGTTTAGTTTTCCCTCAATACCAATGCCCTGCCAGGTCATTTTCGTTGAGATCTGATTGCCGGACTTCGTAAATGCCATATCCATTGATCCGGGTCTGACCTCTAAATTGTGCCTTCTCTCTTTGATGGTAAAGCCCTCAAGATCCATCCGTGTGCTGATATCGCCGGTCAATTGATATGTTGTGGTGATCTTTAAGGGATTGTTTCCATCTAAATGCCGGTCAATCCATTTTTTAAACCAAATATTTTTTTCAAGACTGGTAACCGATACAATGCTAAAAATCCCGTGATGGATACGATCAACAATAATAATTTTTGGTATCCCGTATACAGCTTCCAGCCATGGGGGCGCAAAGGTCCATTCAACTATTGAATCTGTGTACCCCTTGTCCCACGCCCGTATCTCAATGGCGCCCCCTTCTGAAGGGCCTGAAATATCTTGGTTGACCGATTCGGCAGACCGCCGCACCGCCCTTTCCAGAAGAACACCCTTAAAAAACGGGAACCCCGCGCCGGCCAGCATCAGAATCAAACCGGAAACGATCACGCCTTTTTTCATTTGATACCCCTGTCATTTTTCATGTAGGAGGCCACATAAAAAGATTTTTTTGATTCAAGGTCGATTGTCTTCTCCTTTAAGCGTTTGAGCCCGGCGTGTCCGGCCATGGCATTGAATGTGTCAGGCGGGATCAATTTCATTAAGGGTATAAGCCGCTGAAGGCTTTTATAGGGTGATGCAGACACGGTCTGGTTTTCGGGGCCGGAAAGTTGAAGGACAACAACCAGTGTTCCTTTTTCGTGCAGCCATGTTGTAATTTTCTGTAACAGGATTTCTGGATCGACATATTCGAATATCAGTCCGGCGAAAACAAGGGAATAATACCCGTTTTCCAGATCACATTTTTCAAGGTCTGCCCGGACCAGGGAGAGACCCACGATTCTGTCTGAAAATCGCTGTGCAAGAATATGTAAATATTCTTCATTAATATCAACGGCTGTCAGTTTTTTTGTTTTCCGGGGATCAAGGTGTTCCAGGCCGGTGCCGGTGGCAGCACCCAGCAATGCAATGGTGGAGGCATCATATTCGTGCAGGGCCTTTTTAAATAATTGTTCAAGAAATATGCTCTGGCAGACACCGGGGTGGGCCATATGGTTCTCATAATCAGCTGCCGGAATTTTTAACCAGGGATTTTTAACAGGTTTTGCTGCCATTTTTTATTTACCCTGTTTTCGCCGTATCGTCACGCTTTCGCCCGCAATCCCCCAGTTATCCGTATCCACTTCGTCTATCACCACCACGGTGGTGGCCGGATTCTTACCCAGGACATCAGACAAAAGATTTGTCGCACCCTGTATCAGATCTGCTTTCTGCTCTTTGGTCACATTGCCTTCTTTGGTGATTTTGATGTTTACATATGGCATATGAAATTCTCCCTTATTGTCACTTTCCCAATTCACTGGCGATGATCTGCTCCATTCGTTCCAGGGAATAGGGTTTTTCCAGGCAGGGACCCGCCCCGATATCCTGGGCTCGTTGTATTTTAATATCATCGGAAAACCCGGTGGCAAATACCGCTTTTTGTCCGGGGTGGGTCTCAAGAACGCGTTTATAGGTCTCCAACCCATCCATACCCGGTGCCATGACCATATCTATGATCATCAGGTCATATTGCTTTCCCTCAATTTTCTGTAATGCCTCTTCCCCGCTTTTACAGGGCGTGGCATCATACCCGAGCCGTTCCAGTATTTCACAGGCGATCTTTAATTGTTCCGGCACATCGTCAATGACGAGGATTGCCTCATTGTCACCCATGACCGGGACTCTGTTCTGCTCTGGTTTCTCTAAAGTCACGTCATCTTTTGTGACGGGATAATAAATGGTAACGCAGGTCCCTTTATCGATTTCACTGTCTACATTGATAAAGGCCCCATGATCTTCAACCGCCCCCAATACGACAGCCATGCCAAGTCCGGTGCCGCTTCGACCCATCACTTTTTTGGTATAAAAGGGTTCAAAGATCTTTTCCATTTCCTCTTTTTCAATACCGATCCCCATATCCGAGACTGACAGGACGGTATAACGACCCTCCGCTATCGGACCTGAATGCGCGGTACCTGTTTGTATATATTGATCTTCAATCTGGATAGATACCGTACCGCCTTTTGGCATGGCCTCCAGAGCGTTGCAGATCAAATTCATAACGGTTTTTGTCAGATGGATGGGCGACCCCTTAATATTGGGCAGATCCGGATTAAAAATCGTCCTCACCCGGATATTCCCGTGCTGGGCCAAAAGCGTTTGATGCTCCGGGCTTGATAGATATTCATTAACGATTTTTCTAAGATCCACCACCTCTGAAATATTGACAGCCTTTCTTGAAAGGGTCAGCAGATCCTCCACAATGGCAGCTGCTTTCATCCCTGAATTTTTGATTAATTCGATGGGTTCCCTTATGGGGTCATTTTTTTTCATGTCCATCAACAGCAGATCCGGATAGGTGACCATGCCGGATAAAATATTATTTAAATCATGCGCCACGCCAGCCGCCATCTTTCCCACAGCTTCCATTTTAATGGCATGATGCAGTTTTTTCTCAATAAAATCGCGTTGCTTGATTTCCTCCATCAGCTGGTTGCTCAATTTACGATACAGCCGCTCAGACTCTTTGAGCGACATTGTATTTTTTTCATTGGATTTCAGATAATTGAACCTGAGTAACACGGTGCAGAATGAAAGGATTGAAAAAACGGTCAGGGAAAAAAAGAAGCGGACCAGGTAATCAAATTGAATGTTTACAACCTGGGAACCTGTCACCAGCATGGCTATACACAGTAGTGCGATAAAGGCAAAGGTGAAAAAACCACTTTTTTTATTTGGGAACAAAAGAAAAAGCAAAAACACAAATAAAAAGGCCCACGGTGTGACTTCAAGCTGGTGCCGGATGCCGATGGTATAGATCAGATAAATGGAAAAAACCACCAGCTGGCACCGGGCAACATACCGGACAGCAATAATCTTTCTGTTCGCATTTGAAGGGGGCCTGAACGCAAAAAGCACAACAATGAAGGCGAAAAGCTGTAGCGCCAGTGTTGCAGATGCCAGAATGCGGCCGCTGTAAGCACAATAAATATTAAATCCCGAGATAAACAACACCAGTACAAATAAAAAAACAATTACCGCTTTTTCATTGGCAAGTACCTGCCGTTCGAACAAATTGGGTTGCAATTCCTGTTTTTGGTTTTCCATCTGGTAAATCCTGTTAACTGTGCCAATTTATATTAAAAGACACCCCTGCATCTCTTATCAAAATAATGGCCCGATTTAAAGACCTGGTTGCAAGAACAATTACGGTGTATATTTCATAGGACATGCAGATAGGTCTCTGGCAATTCGTCACACATCCGGCACCTGTTTCAGCTTCATTTTTTTAATGAACTGTTATTTGCTTCATTGATTAGACAATACGGATATGTTACATTCAACCATAAGATATTCACATTTTTCGGAGGTTTCTATGCAAATATCCATGACGTTTAAACACCTTGAATCATCTGATGCCTTAAAATCCCACATCCATGAAAAATTTGACAGGTTGGACAAGATGCTGGATTATCCGGCAAATGCCCATATTGTTTTATCCGTGGAAAAATTACGAAATATCGCTGATGTCAACCTGCACTGTGACAAAATAAAAATACACGCCAAAGAAGAGACTGAAAATAATATGTATGCGGCCATTGATTCACTTTCCGACAATGTAAAACTTCAAATCAGAAAACTCAAAGACAAACAAAGACGCCATCTTTCAGGAGACAAACAAAGCATTAAAACAAACGGGTTGGCTTCGGACATGTCCGAAGCGGTTTAACAACTGTGCCTGGCAGCCTTAAAATTTACCCAGGAAAAACCTGATGCTGCAAAAGCTGAATACCGGCAGGGTATTTTCAATAAATGACCTGCCGGATTTCTGCGTCAAACAGGTGCATGTCACTTAAATTCATCCCAAGGGTGATTTTTTGGCCCGGACTTACGCCCATATTTCAATTGACATAACACCGACGCCTATTTACAATGTCTGTGATATAGCGCTGATCGTTGCCAACCTTTCTTAAGATACACAAAGATCCTGAAATCAATTTATCCAGCGCTGAACCGCTCTTACGAAAATTAGCCTGAATATGTCACGAAATAATTTCGCCCACAGGGTGACATTTTATATCCGCCCTAATTGGTGATAATAAGAATAAACCGGCTACCCTTATGAGATATTCGGTTTAGAACGGCTTTTAATCATCTAAGGGAAAACGGCATCCATATTTCAACCATCAACTTAAATAATAGAAGGCTCAATGAAAACAAATTTAGATATACTTGTAGTTGACGATGACAAGGTTGCCCGAAAAATTGTGGAAAAGCATTTAAAAAAAGCAGGGTTCCGAACAGCCGGTGCCAACGACGGGCAACACGCCTTAGACCTGTTCGATGACCAGTTTTTCCCAATCGTTTTGACAGACTGGATGATGCCTGAAATTGACGGGCCAAAATTATGCCGGTTAATACGCGAAAAAAGAACCAAAGGATATGTCTATATTGTTCTGATTACGGCTAAAAACTCAAAAACAGACATTGTTTCCGGCCTGAAATCCGGTGCAGATGATTATCTTACCAAGCCCATCCACCCGGCAGAACTGATCGCCCGTGTGCACTCCGGCATCCGGGTTTTAAAACTTGAAGACTCACTCATGAAAGCACAGGAAAGCATAAGACAGCTTTCCATCACAGACCCTTTGACCGGCTGTTATAACCGAAGTCATCTGAACGAACGCCTGCCCGCGGAACTTATGAATGCCCAACAACTGTCCCACCCATTAAGCATTATCATGGCAGACATTGATTATTTTAAAAAAGTAAACGACACCTATGGCCATCAGGCAGGAGACGATATTCTTAAACAATTTGCCGGATGTATCTTCCGTGAAATACGAAAAAAAATTGACTGGGTCGTACGCTACGGCGGTGAAGAGTTTTTGATCACTCTGCCCCAGACAACCGCTTCCGGTGCATTTCACATGGCAGAAAGACTGCGGTGTGCCGTTGAAAGCACAACCATGCCGGCAGGTGAACACCATATTCAAATCACGGCCAGCTTTGGAGGATCATGCGCCTTTTTTAATGATGAAAAAAAACCTGTGGCCATGGCCAATATGATTGCTGCCGCAGACAAAAAACTGTATCAATCAAAAGAGATGGGGCGAAACCAGGTCCATATAGATGGTTTTGCCTGCTGATTTTATGATCCCTTGCCTGAACAGAACATCTTTTTAAGATCTGCCTCTAATATAAAACAAAATTTGTCACGCATGATACATTTTTCAGATAAAATCCAATAATTAGTTGGAGCCTAGCCAGGCCTTACACCTTTAAAATTCACATTCTAACCCTTTGGTATATTTTTTGCTCTTATTGCTGATATACAAAAACGGAGGCTTTATGAAAACATCGAAAATCATCGCTTTCTTGGCTATTATCATTGCGATAGGAGCTGGCATTGGTCTTTTTATTCATCAGAAAGACAAACAAAATACTGCCTTAACTGCCCACAACAAACAAAAGTTTCAGCAAGTAATCGAGGCGGCCCGAAAAAGTGAGCCAGCCGGACTACTGTTGATGGCATCCACCATTAATAAATACCATAAAATAAAAGGACAATATCCAAAAAATCTCAACCATCTCTATCCTGAATTCATACCTGACAAAGCTTTCATTTCAACTCTTAACTGGGAATATGAACAAGGAAACAGTGGCTATACCATAAGAAAAAGTATCTCCGGCAAAAAATCATTATTCTCCATGGGCCCGGACCTTAAGCTTAAAACCCGGATGCCGAGAACAGCATCTCCAGTGGAAAAAGTTGTTTCCGCTGACACGCCGAAAGCACAAAAAATATCTACCGGTGTCGCGGTCCCCACAACCGCATCCGGCTTTAAAACACCGCCCGTAAAGGATCCGTTGTCTAACATATCCGCACCTGATGCAATCAAAAAACCAGGTGGGATAAAGACCCCGGACTCTGAAATAGTAAGGACTTTTAAACCGGCTTTTACCTTTGAAAAAAAAGAACTCCTGCCGGATGAGCAATTCATTCACACTCTCAATAACACAAATATGTATATCTGGAAAACCCACGACGGGATCATCGGATTCAGCAATATCCAGTATCCTGATGACAAAACCTTGACCCTCTACAGGGACAAGGTCTGGGTTAAATACAAATACACTCAAAACGCCAACGAACTAAAATAGTAATGGTCTAAAGCAAAGGGGAAAAAATGATATTATCGAAAAAAAACATGGGCAACCCTTTAAAAAGCACAAAAGGATTTACTTTGTTAGAGTTAATGTTCGTCGTCGCCATAGTGGCAGTTCTCGCATCCATCGCCTTAGCCAACTTCAACCAGTTGAAAACCAAAGCCTATGACAGCACGGCTCTTTCCGATTCCCGTAATCTTGTTGACAGTATCATAAATGCAACCCTGGGCGAAGACGATGTCGACTTCTCCAACGTCACTCCTGCAGGCGCGGTGGGAAGCCTGGATACTGGAGGAATTGCAAGAGATCCTGTGTTCTTTTTATCCCCTGGGGTCGTTGCTGTCATAACGGGGGATACCGATGAAGGGGCAGGGAACGACACGATTGTTTTAGCCAGAGTATATCATTCTAATGGGACAGCAGATCCCTTAAGTCCAAGTGGCAAAAAAGAATATTCCTGTTTTGTTGACGAAAGTACAGGCACTATCTTACTGCCCTAATCATCGCAGGCATGCGCTGTCATGACTCTTGTGGGCGTTTCAAGTTTACAACTTTTGCCCCCAGCAGAAAAAATGGGTGGACAGACGGGGAAACAATCGGCACGCAGCATAATAACCGGCCTGGACCTGTGAAGATGCCAGCAGATCAGGAAAACACATAAAACAGGACCCAACCCCTTCAAAACCGGCAAGGCTCATCAATTCATCCATCTCTTCGGGCATATATTCGCGAATATGCCCCATAACAAGAGCCTGGTGTGTAAAATCAGCAAACAGTTTTTTCCCTTGAATCATGCGCAGACGGTTGGACAACCGGTGCAGATTCTGTGTTGTCACCAAAAGATATCCGCCCGGTTTTAAGCTCTTTTTCAACCCCTCAAAAATTTCAATTGGCCAGCGGGCAACATGCTCGATCACCTCGCACAGAAAAATCACATCATATTTGCCTTCTGGAAGTGCAAAATCACCATTTAGATCGATATGCTGCCATGGGATATTAAACTGATCGTAAACAGGTTTGAACCACTCCACGCAATCATAGGCATCCAGTGTTGCATCATTGAATTTCTGCAGGGCTGGCAGCCCGACACCTCCGGGGCCTATTTCTGCAAAACAATGGGAAGTCAGAGGCTGCGCCTCAAGCCACCTGACCGTGGCATCAATTCTCTCGGTATTTTCCCACATCCACTTGCGGTGCTCATCCGGCACGTCTTTATTCTCAAGTGCTGATACAAGCCTATTATAATGCGAACGTCCCCTTCCTGAAACTTCAAAAGTTACCATTTGCTTCCTCAAAGTATTTTTTATCAGCAGCGAAATAATCGCTACCCCCATGCCGGATTCTTCTATATTTTATCTGCATTGGCCCCTACTCTTTTTGTTTTCGTTTTCCCATCCAGTAGACAAAAAGCCCGCGATCCTTCCAGTACAGGACGATGATGCCGGCTAAAAAAACGATTAACGCAAGCCCACACCAGGCAATGCTGCTCAAGGTAAAAATTCTGGCACCCGATAATACAGCCAGACCGATAACAATGATCGTTAAATTCCGGACCTGACGCCTGTTAAACGGTAATATTTTAAAATAATAATACACCTGGACCACGCGAAGCAGGTTAAGCACCATATATGTCACACTGAAGGACAGTGCCCCGCCTGCGATCCCCATTTTTGGTATAAGATAAAAGGATAAAAGAATATTAAAAACAAGGGACAATGTGAGATTAACAAGGCTTATCCGGGAGTGTCCGGCCATAATAAAGGTCTGTTTTATCGGGCCGAACAGTCCTTCAAAAACGAAACCCGGGATCAGGATATACAGACACAAATCCGCCCCTGAATAACTGTCTCCGAAAATTGATAGAATAAAAGGCGTGCTGTGAATTAAAAAAAAGCCAAACAGCAACGACCACTTAGCACTCCAATAACACACCGTGCCCAACAGCTGTTGGGATTCGATTGTCTTCCCGGATTTTAAAAGATCCCCGATAAAAGGAGAGAATATCGGTTGCAGTGCAACAAAAATAAACTGAATAAAAAAAGCAAGCCGCGCTGCAAGAGAGAACTGCCCCGCCTCTGTAGCGGTCAAAAAATATCCCACAAGCAAAATACTTGACCAGTTTAACAGCGGCTCCAGTGTGCCCATCACTCCCAGCGGAAATGAAAACAAACTCCAGGAACGCCATTGTGAAAAAGAGACCCGTATTAACGCATCCTTTTTGACCTTTTTAAGTAAGGCTGCCAAAAGGATCAAAAAACCGATACAGGTCGCAACAGCATAGCTGATTGAATACCCCAGCACATCCAGTCCCAGTATTTTAATAAAAAATACAACTCCGACGAAATGAAGTATCCCAAACGAGAACTGTTCCCTTATGATGACAGGCAGAAAACTTTTAACACCTCTTAAATATCCGGCAAATACACTTCCCAAAGCGATAATCAATGTTTGAAAGCACAAGAGACGTGCCGGGAGCAGCAGGTGTTCCAATGAACTGAGCAAAAGCAGATCAGGCAAATAGTAATTCACCACCCAAAGGGTTATGCCCCCTCCCACGATGGTGTTGACCACCCCGGCCAGCAATACCGATTCAGGGGTGCCGTCTTTTTTGGGTTCACTTAAAGTGGAACAATAAAACGGCAGACTGTGTTCAAATCCAAAGGTTAAAAACCAGCCCAGATAAATCGTATACCCCAATATCAGATTTATCTCTCCAAACCCTTTGGCCCCCAGCCAGCGCGACACAAATACAGTGGCCAGAAATGAAAGGAATATCCGTAATCCCTGGCCCACCATATTAATGGTGGAGTAGCCTGCAATTTTATGTGTATTACTTGCAGTCTCAGTCATTGTAAAATTAATAAGCCCAAAAAAGTCAAACTAAAACATCACCATATACATCGTGCATTACACAGGCACATATATCACTCTTTTAAGGAAAAAGCAGCCGTTAGCTTTCAGCAATCAGTTCTTAAGGCTAAAAAATAAATGATTTCCCAATCAAAACGCAGTTAGCGGTTAGTAAAAATTTTAAATCCTATATTTTTTAAGCCAAAACATAAAAAGCCCTGAACATTGCAATAATGATAAGGGCCTTTTAAAAGTATTCTGGCGGCGTTCCACTCTCCCATTACGTGAGCTGTTAGCTGACACCTTTTTGCTAATACCTAATCGCTTGTCAATATGTCCGCATTAAAGCGTTCAAAGTTATCTGTGGAAAAAAGTGGCTAAGCCTCACGACCTATTAGTACCAGTTAGCTGAACACATTACTGTGCTTACACACCTGGCCTATCAACCTTGTAGTCTTCAAGGGGTCTTTAGTCTATAAATAGATGGGATATCTTATCTTGAAGTTGGCTTCCCGCTGCATGCTTTCAGCGGTTATCCATACCCAACTTACCCTACCTAAAATCAGGCCAGCAATGCCGCTGGCGCGACAACAAAGAACACCATTGGTTGGTCCAATCCGGTCCTCTCGTACTAGGATCAGATCTCCTCGCCCGGTTAAATTTTTGGCCTGCGCCCACGAAAGATAGGGACCAAACTGTCTCACGACGGACGCCCTCTATAAGATCAGGCAATCCAGCTCACGTACCACTTTAATTGGCGAACAGCCAAACCCTTTGGACCTGCTCCAGCCCCAGGATGTGATGAGCCGACATCAAGGTGCAAAAATAATTATGTTAATGTGAACTAACAGAAAGTCTGGGATGTTAGTCGAACTATAGAAAGCCCGGACAATACCAGTAGTGAACTCCAGAGAAAAATTTTATTTATTAGGACTTGTGGATAGTGAGATTTGAGTTATGGTTCTTGCCACAATTGAAATGTTGATTACCCTGCACTTCTTTTGTAAGTTATCGCCGTACTGGAAATTTTATCCACGACAGATAATACCATCAATGTGCACCTCACTATTCCTCAATAATTGTACCTTCTGGTAGTTTTTTATTCAACTGGAATTTGTGAAATCAAGTTCCGATATTTTGTTCATTTTTATATTTTAAGAGTTTTTGGATGTAATAATAGGTGTTTATCTTAATTGACATCGTTAAATTGATTTGATATTCAAAGACTATAAAGATACAATTGAGCTTAACATTTTTAGATCAACTACTCTTCTATATTTTTAATCAGAGATCTTCCAGCTTTCCCAGTATTTCCTGATGTTAATAATGATTTCGTAACAATCCTATTTTCTCGGTTGAGTAATAATTATGAAACCTATTTTATTCATAGCATTAATATTACTGAGTTGGAGTGTTTCTGTATTTTGTGGACCTTTTAATGAAAAATCAAATTCAAAACAATCGAACCGTGAAGTTAATCCCATCATAGTCAAAAAAAGCAAGTCTATTAAATATGCATTATTGATTGGCAGTGGTTCAACTCAAAACAAAAACAGTCCAACTTTTTATATGAACATTTTATACGTTCATCAAACTTTAAAAAAGCTGGGTTACAAAGATAAAAACATAAAAATACTTGATAATGCAGACAAATTAAAATCCATTCTTGTTGAAGGAGACGCCACTAAAAAAAATGTCCTGAATGAACTCAAAAAGCTAAGCAAGAGAATAAATACGAACGGCTCTCTTTTTATTTTTCGCTCAGGACATGGCATAATTGATCTTGTATTCAAGAATCACGAAATACAATTAAAGAATGAGACAGTATCAAAGAGAATCAATAAGAGAGTTATTGGAACCGAAGCTGTAATGGTTTTTCCGGATGGTCATTTGAGTTTTTTAGAGTTCCAGAACAAACTGAGCAAAATTTCTGGGAAACAAATTGTCGTGGTTTTAAACCAATGCTTTGGTGGCCAGTTCAAAAACATTGCCAAAATGCTCGATAACATCCTAATAGTCAGTGAAACTGATGAAATCGAGATTGCTTTCAATATAAATAAAAAGGGAACAGAGGGCTCTATATGGCCATTCGTGAAATGTATCTGTGATGGATTTTGTTGATCAGCGTGCAATAATGACCCCTACATAATAAAATCAGCGTCGAATAA
>CAZLTD010000049.1:0-36150 GCA_964562385.1 uncultured Desulfobacula sp. | reverse complement strand
AGTTCAAGTAAGGCAATGCACAGTTTTGCCCCTAAGTAATTTTGGAGCCGATCCTAACATAGAAAGAATCGGTTCAAAAGCATAATTATGGAAGAACTTCAACGTGAATATTAGAGGGGAATGCCGGGCTGGGGGTAAAAAGAGAGCACAATAATGCGATTGTCAAAAGTTTCGGGGGAAATTGACAATAATTAAGGAAAAGTATATATAAGAGGTTGAATTTTTGGCCAAACCTGTCGTGAGGCAGGGACGGAAAACCACGGATCTTAAATACCAAGACAGCCGGGTTGCAGCGTGCACTATATATCTGACCGGGGCCAAAAATGGGTAACCCGGTTTTATATTTTTAAGGCATCCATACAATATCCGGTTGGTGATTTTTAAAGAGATTTGAACGATGACGATCAAAAGACGTAAAATCGATCTTGAAAATATGACCATTCTGGCAGTGGACGATATGAAAAGTATGCGTCTGACGATTCGCAAAATGCTCAAACACCTGAATCTCGGTAAAAATCTGAAACTTGCTGAAAATGGGAAAGAAGGGTTGCATATCCTTCAGACAGCCTATGTGGATCTGGTGATCATCGACTGGAACATGCCGGTTTTAAACGGAACCCAGATGCTTGAGGTAATAAGAAACGACAAGAATTTGCGTGATATGCCGGTGATTATGGTCAGTGCGGAGGCTGAAAAGGATATTGTCATGGAGGTGGCGGAAACCGAAATTGACGGATACCTGTTGAAACCTTTGACGCTGAACGCCCTGGACAATAAGATCAGGTCAGTTGTGCACAAGGCCAATAATCCGGACAAATCAACCCTGTTGATCAACGAAGCAAGAGACCTGGAAGAGGCAGGTGATATTAAAACCGCGCTTCGGAGAATAAAACTTGCCATGGCGCTAAAACCTAAAGCCTCCAGGCTGCACCGCCATTTAGGCGTGCTGTATGCCAAAGCAGGCAAACCGGAAAAAGCGGAAAAATGTTTGAAAAAAGCCTGTGTTATAAATCCCCAGGATGCCACCAGCCGTAAGATTTTAGGGGATATGTATATCGAAAACAAAGAGTTGAACCTGGCGGCCAAATACTATCTGGAAGCGATGTCACAAACGGCACGGTTTTCTGAAAGTGCTATCCGGCTGGGGGAACGTCTGCTCAAAAAAAACCAGAAACCGCGGGCCATTAAATTGTTTTCCAAGGTTATCTGTCATTCTAAAAAAAATCTGAACGACAAAAAGAGAATCATTGATATCTGTCTTGATCATGGAGAGTTGCTGTATCCCCGCGAGCTTTTAGACAGCATTGTTGAGGAATTCCCATCCAAATACGATATGGTCTATAAAGCCGGAGAGGTGTATGCGGCCATTGGAGACAGTGAAAGAGCCCTGGAGCTGTTTGAAAATGTGAATCGCTATCAGAGCACCCGAACCGATGTCAAACTTGAGATTGCCAAAATTCATTTTAATTGCGACCGCCTCTATCAGGCAGATGAGTTTCTTACAAAAGTCCTTCAAAAAGATCCTGAAAATGTGGAAGCGCTGGCCCTGCGGCGTTCCATCTAATTCACGAAACGATTTCACCTCTTCTGCTGCGTTACAGCCTGTTCGCGGTAGCGCGCTACAGCTTCACAGGCTGATGCCTTGCGTAAGAGGTAAACTTGTTTCGTGAATGTGGTCAATATTACATACAAGGTAAACTTCGTGAATATGTCCAAATACTTCAAGGTAAACTTGTTTCGTGAAAAGATTTGAGCGAATTGAAAACCAGATGACTAATACCGTCATGCCGCGTTTTGGAATCCCTAATTTGACATCATTCTGGGCGTGTTCTACTTTTTATTTTGACCAAAATATTTTACATCAAGATGCTCTAATATATGTTCATTATGCATTTTTGAGAGATGTTTGTTTATTCTTGAAACATCCTCAACAGTGTATCGTATGTTGCTAAATGCGAGATACACAGGTACTTTTCCCAGAGCAGGTTCTATCGCAATCAGTTGTTGATGCTGGCTTTGTGAAAGTTCTTCCCAGCGAGATACACGCCAGTCTAGTGCAATGAAATCAAGGCGTTTCAACAATGCAGCTTTGACAAGCATTTTTGTGCTATTACGTTGTTCTACCGTAAACAATCCATCCGATAGAGCCTTATCGAAGCTCGGTGCGACTTTTGCATCACGCAAGCGTCCCACTTTATAATCAGCTAATTCTTTAAAGTTTCCATTAAATTTATACCGGTTTCCCTTGTGGCTGATAAGGTAAAAATTCAGATATAGCAATGGTGTTTCAGGATAGTGCAGATATTCAAGACGCTCCACGGTTTTCATTGCTGGTATCAGCGCATCTGATTCATGCTGTGTGACAATTCTATAGGCCCTTGCCCAATTACTAATTTTAAATCGTACCGGTTGGTCAAGTCGTACTGCTAATTTTCGTACCATATCAACAACGATGCCGTGAGTTTCGCCGTTCTCCTTAACCATAATGTACGGCGGGAATTCAAGGCCATGAACTTCAAAACTATTAACCTGAGCTGGTTTGAAGGAAAAGCAAATAATAAAAATCAAGCAGTATAAGTTAAGATTATGAGTAGACCGGGTAATCCTAATTATAAAATTTTGAATAATTTTCATGCAGATACCTTTTATTGTCAGGGTTTGTATGATCGGGAATTAGTGACGAATGCATTAAATTATCATTGCATCCTTTATATTTGAAAGCATTTTAGCAGAAAAGTTCAAACAAAACAAATTTTAAACTTTATGAAAGTTTGAATTGTAAGCCATAAATGACCAAGAGGATATATTTAGGAATCAGGAACCCCGGACGATGTCTACGATTGACCACCATGTATCGATTTTCTCAAACTACAACATCTTTTATGCCTGTAATATTCAGCTTTTGAATATGCATTGAGAATTTTTTGGAGTTGGTTGTCAGATCACAATTTATACATTTCATAATTACCCGTTCAGAAGAAAATGAAGGGTGAATCCCCGGGGAATTTTCAGATCCGGCAGGACAGCGATTTTTTGGGGCTTATTGATGGTGTTGACCATTCGAAGTCCTGCCATGCCTAATCTGCGGTTCAATGCGGTCTTGGCCGGTGTCTCGTCAAGATGGATGTACTTTTCAAAATCTTTTTGATTGATCAGGGTTTTTTCAGCTAATCGGTCCTTTTTCTTGATTTCAATCTTTTTGGGATCAATTTGTACCACCGTTCTTTTTTTATATGATTTTTTTAGGAACTATTTTTGAGAATCACTATAGACCACAACTTTTCATTGATATTATTTTGTGGCTATCCAGATGGTGTGAACGGGACCCTTTTTATTTGTTCTGCCCCTGACTTTTTTTTCAATGACATGGGAAAAAGACCTGTTTAGCCTCTGCGTAAAACCTCTGTCTGGTGACGATGACCAGACGGCAACCACACCACCCGGGCGTAACGCACGGTGTGTCATAGAGATTCCGGACATGCTGTACAGATCGTCATTTCCTTCTTGAGTCAAACTGTCCGGACCATTGTCCACATCCAGAAGAATGGCATCAAAGGCCGATTTGCTGCTGTTGATTACATGTGCCACATCTTTAATCTGCACAGTGACACGGGGATCCTTAAGGGGATCACCTGCTAACGATCCCAAAACGTCATTATTCCATTCAACGACTGATGGAACAAGTTCAGCAAGAAGAACATTTGCATCGGAATAAAGCAATCGTAGCGCAGCTGAAAGTGTGTATCCCATGCCAAGCCCACCTATCAACACACAGGCGTTTTTCCGATCAGCAATCTTGGGGCAGGATAACTGAGCAAGCATCATTTCTGAACCGAACATTCTACTGTTCATTAACTCCTGTCCGTTCACACGGATGGAATATTCTGTATCCCTTTGATAGAGTACTATCTCGCTTTTGTCATCAGGTGTTCTGGAACGGCCCAGCAATTTCCATGGAATCATACATGTCCTCATAAAATTAATTTTATTGGAGATAATCACCCCTGAATGAAAAATGCAACAGGAATGATTGTAGATACTTTAAATGCTGAGGTTAAAAAAATATTGGCGATGTCTATTATTGACACATCATGTGTCGATTTTCTCAAACCATAACACCTTGCAGGCCTGAATAATTAGTTTTTGAATATGAATTAAGATTTTGTGATGTTGGTTATCAGATCATGATTTATACATTTCAGTATCACCTATGCAGAAGAAAACTAAGGGTGAATCCTTGGGGGTTTTTCAGATCCGGCAGGACTGCTATTTTGGGGGACTTGTTAATGGTATTGACCATTCGAAGTCCTGCCATGCCCAATCTGCGATTCAATGCGGTCATGGCCGGGTTTTCTTGAAGACGGATGTACTCTTCAAAATCTTTTTGATTGATCAAAATTTTTTGAGGCATCCGGTCCTGTCGTTTGATTTCAATCTTTTGGGGATCAATTTGCACCACCATCCTTTTTTTTATCATTTTCAGCAACGAGGTTTTGGATTGGAGAACCGCCTTTTTCAGGTGTTCGGCAAGTGGCGGGTCCCAGCCAAATTCAAAAAAGATGGGATTCTCGAACAATTGATCCAAGTGGTCCAGGAATCGATATGCACTGTTTTGAGACACAATCCTTTTGAATAAATTTGGGGGTGTGTCCTGGCCGGATTTAGTCCCGCGGGCTGTGAGCCTGAATCTACTCAGCCACTGCAGTTCCGGGCCCAGGTGGCCGGATTTGTCTTTTTCCAGTATG
This sequence comes from uncultured Desulfobacula sp., assembly GCA_964562385.1. Taxonomy (GTDB): domain Bacteria; phylum Desulfobacterota; class Desulfobacteria; order Desulfobacterales; family Desulfobacteraceae; genus Desulfobacula. Next base: position 31,405 of record CAZLTD010000049.1, on the reverse strand, counting down.
TCAAATAAAAACAGCTTCATGGTATCTGACAGCGGAACGTTGACACATGCTTTGTTGCCGGTCACAAGTTGCCGGATGAATAAAAATTCCATAAAAGAGCGGTGTGCAAAATGGGTCAGACCGGAGGGTGTCTGGTGGATCAGGGCATTTTCATTATTGCTGAAAGCGTGAAGGTCAATTTTCCAGGCTGTGGCTTTTTTTACAAGTTCATCAGCCTTAATGGCTTCTTGTTCCCGTTGGTGTCGCCGGGTGTAAATATCGATGGCCAGATATCCGAGAAATCGCTTGAGCACGTCAGCGTCTTTCCACTGTTTTTCATGGTGGACACCGATGTCGATGATGGCACGGTAGAGATCGTTTCGCGTGGTAATATCCGGGTTTTCTTGGTAGACAGCATTCAGATATTTCAATGTAAGCGGGGTTATCCCCAGGGACGGATTGGCCGTGATATGATCCAGGATCTCTTTTCCAATGCCCGATTTCCAGGCAGACAGGCCTGAATGAATTATTTTCCGGGCAACGGTTTTTCCCATGGCGGACAGGTAAAATTTCTTCAGTTCAAAAAAAGTATCGGTTTTTTTACCCGTTGCTTTGACGATTTCATACCCGGGCCTGACCGGCATTTTCTTGATTTGGGGCATGAAGTTAAGATGGCATGTAAAAAGGACCCGCTTGTAATCCCGGGACAGACGGATCAGCTCTGAAAGTCGCTGGTGGGGAGCGTCAAACGCCTTGGGATCTTCATCCAGGCCGTCTAAAAAAAGGATGGAGTCGTGCCGGGCCGATTCTGTGATGACGGCGGCGGCATTTTGGCAACCCAGCCGCACCACACAGATGTTGTGCCGGCTGTGTTCAGGTTTTGTCTGGTTATGAAGATAGTAGTTTAAGATAAAACTGGTTTTACCGGTACCGGAATTTCCCAGTAACAGCATCAGCCTGGAGCCGGCATCCTGTTCCAGCATCATATCCAGTGCCCTGAACAGGTTTTTGGGTTTCGCCTTTATCTTTTTTGCCGGATGAACGTTTTGGAAATTTGGCCGGATATAGTCTTGCAGGGCACGCAGGACTGTCAGGGTTGAGTAGATTTTTTTTTCAATAAGGGCTGAGAAATGCGTGAGGTCTCTTTTCCGTTGCCAGGCAGGTGCCATAAGATTGTAAACCAGTTTCAGGCATACTCCCACAACGAGAAGACAGAAGGTGAAGATTAATATTTTTAGAAAAAGAAGAGACATATATGAAAATGATTATACCATTAATACCGGAAAATACAAAAAAGAAAGCCCGGGGCCAGAAATGATTGAATTTGCAATCCAATGTGCGATAGGATAAGTTCATGGTAATGTTTGAACGACGTTTAATTAAAAGGTTCAACATTGATGTGATCGTGGTCTGTTTTTATAAAAAGCCGTGTTAATGGTTAATGTAAAATTCTCTGACAGGGTTTTAAATATTCGATGAGGCAATTAAAGAGTCTGGGAAATGTCAAAAACAAAGAATACTCTGGATTATAAAAAACTGTCGATTTTAGTGGTCGATGATATGAAAAGTATGCGTCTAACCGTTCGGAAAATGTTGAAAAGTCTGGATATCGGGACGACACTGCTGTTTGCCGAAAACGGCAGGGATGGGTTGAAAGTTTTACATAATTCATCATGTGATCTTGCCATCATAGACTGGAATATGCCGGTAATGAACGGCATAGAGATGCTTGAATCCATCAGGAAAGATCCGGGGTTAAGGGATATGCCCGTGATCATGGTAACCGCAGAGTCGGAACGGGATATTGTTTCCCAGGTGGCGGAAGTCGAGGTGGATGGCTATCTTTTAAAGCCGCTGACCCTTCACTCGCTGGATTCAAAGATTAAAACGGTGATTGACAAAATCAACAATCCCGGCCCTGTTACAAAGTACCGGAAGCTGGCAAGGGATCTGGAAGAGAAAGGCGACATTGAAGGCGCCATTGAACAGATCAGAAGGGCATTAAAACAAAAACCCAATGCATCGCGCCTGCTCCGCCAGATGGGGCTTTTGCATTTTAAAATAAAAAAGAATAAAATTGCTGAAAAATGTCTGCTAAAGGCTGTGTCGGTCAATAATCAGGATGCTATCTCCCGTGTTCATCTGGCAGATTATTACCTGAAAATGGGGGATCTTAAACGGGCCGGCAGCTACTACCTGGAAATCCTTATCCTGAGCGGAAGTTACAATGATAGGGCGTTTGATATCAGTAAGAAATTGCTGAAAAATTCCCATCGCTCCCTGGCCCTGGATATCTTGTCTAAAGTGTTATACCAGTCAAAGAATCAGAATGTTGCCCGGGAACGCATTATTGATATCTGCCTTGAATATAAAGAGTATGATTTCCCCCAGGAATTGCTTGATCTGGCCATAAAAGAGAACCCCTCCAATTACGACATGGTTTTCAAGGCCGGCCGGATTTTTCTTCAGACAGGAGACTGGGAAAAGGCTCTGGTATATTTTACAAAAGTAGATCGTCATGTCAGGGGACATATTGACGCCAAGCTGGAAATCGCGAAAATCTACTATATGAATCGTAAAATTTACAAGGCAGACGACTATCTAAATCAGATCCTTCGCATTCAGCCGAAACACGAGGAAGCCCTGATGCTTCGAAGGGAAATGTAGATTGCTATCTGTTTGTCGATGCGGCAAGCAGCAGGCCAAATCCGATAAACACAGATCCCCCCGCCCGATTGAACATCTTTAATCTTCCCGGTGCTCCTATCCACGCCCGTGCGGTGGCGGCCAGCCGCGCATAGGCCATTAAAAAGAAAAATGAGGAAAGCATCAAGGTTGCAATGAGCACTGTAAACTGCGGGATAAGCGAATTGTCAACACGGATGAACTGCGGGAAAAGTGCCGTTAAAAAGACAATGGCTTTGGGATTGCCAAGGGCAATGCCAAGTGCCTGGAAAAATATTTTTTTGGGTGAAGCACTCTTATGGGAACGTCTGTTTTCCACAGCTGAAAAATCATGGTTTTTTTGAAGTGTCAATCTGATGCCAAGATAGATCAGATAAGCAGCTCCGGCATATTTGACCAAATTGAATATGAGTACGGATGTACTTAAAAGGGTGCCAAGCCCGGTGACTGCAATCACGCCGAGAATGAACAGACCGGTGATATTTCCAAGGGCCGCATAGACACAGATCCTGGCGCCATGCAGTGTCGAGGTGGTCATGATGTATAAAATAGCCGGTCCGGGTGTGGCAGTCGCAAAAAAGACCAGTGTCAGGTAGATTATCCAGGCGTGCGAAGTCATGATGGTATAATGCTCCTTGTTATCGTGAGTTGTTAATTAAAGCCGAAACGACCTTAAGATCTTCTCTTTGGGACCATCCGGCAGCCTCCCAGAATTTTTTCCCCGTATCATTGGTTTTGAACAAAAAAAGGTGGCATTTGGCAATGTTTTCCTGCTTTAATTGTTCCAGACAGGCGTTTGCCAGAAGACGTGCAATCCCCTGGCGGCGGCAATCCGGCCGAACTGCCAGATGGTGCAGATACCCCCGGTATCCGCCATGCCCGGCCAGGACAGCGCCGACTATTTTGTCTTTCTTGAGTGCTGCAAAACTGAGCCCGGGATTTCTTTTTAAATATTTTTCAATACTCTTTTTGGAATCCGATTCACCCAGGCCCACCCCTTCACATTTTCTCCAGAGGGAAAATATATCGTCGTACAAATCCATTGTGAATGGACGAATTTCTATGGCCATGGCTTCCGCAACCTTTAGGGCTAAGCAAATCGAATACTGGGTTTTTTCCGGCCGGCTACCTGTACATAAGATTCATCCGGATACCCCAGGGCAATCACTGCGTGGATTCTTTCTTTAGCCGGTATGTTCATCTCCCGTTGAATGGACCGGTCCGATTTCATGGCAGCAACGGCAAATCCGATCATACATGTTCCAAGCCCCATGGTGTGGGCGGCAAGAAGAATGTTGGAAGCCGCCAGAACCGCATCCTCTACAGGGCAGCTGGCATCCGGCCCTGAGCCGATGAGCAGACAGGCTGTTGCGCCGTGGAAAAGCCGGTCGATCTCCTGTTCTTCCATCTGGGTCATGGCCTCTTTTACGGATTCATAATATTCGTTGTAATAATTATCCAGTTCATTTTTGCCCAGAAGGCACAGCCCTTTTCTCAAAACAGCATTTTCAGCTTTTTTGTTCAATCCTTCAAAAAAGCGCTTAATAGATCCTGCAAATTTCATGACTCTTTCCCGTTCCGGCAGGCAGGTGAACGTCCATTCCTGGCTGTTGGTTCCGGAAGGGGCCATGGCCCCGATTTTGATCAGGTCATTGAGGGTGTTTCTGTCAACAGGGGTGTCAATGTAATTTCTACAGGACCGCCTGGAGGCGATCAGGTTTATAAGATCTGCTGTGGGGAATTTTCCAAATTCCAGCCAGTCAGTATTGAAGTCAAAGGTGTCAAAACGGGTCATCTCGGAATCCAGGGCCTCAACTTTAACAGCGCTTTCCGGGCAGACAGCGGCGCAATGACCGCAGGAGAGTGATTTTTCGCCGGTAACCTGTGCAATTCCATCAACCATGGATATGGTATCCGATGGGCAGACTTCTATACAGGCGCCGCACCCTATACATTTTTCAGGGTCGATCACCGTTGTTACAATTCTCGGGTTCATGTCGGCATCCTCTTGTTTTTAAGGTGTTATTAAAATGGTGTTACCACAAAAAATGGGCCCAAGAAAGTGCTTAATGAATGAAGGGAGAACGCCGTTGGCCACTATCTTTTCGCCATTACCATAATATGGTATCGTTTCAATGGGTTAGATAATCGCTAATATCCGGTGCATATACGGTCACCGGTTCTTTCCGGCCTTTCACGGTGATGCTTCCAAGTCTCTTCCCGGCAAAAACATTGTTGAGCATCTGCCAGGTGGCTTCGGAAATCAGAACGTTAGTACCAAATTTTTTATTCGCATTCTCAAGCCGGGCAGCCAGATTGACCGTATCCCCGATGGCCGTATAGTCAAATCTTTTTTGCGATCCCATGTTCCCCACAACAGCAGGGCCGGTGTTGATACCGATCCTGGCAATCACATGACGGCCGGTTATCTGTTTGAAAACCGGCCTTTTTTCGGCCAGTTTTTTTTGGCATTTTATTGCGGCTCGAACCGCCCTTGCGGCATGGTCCGGCACTTTAAGGGGGGCATTCCAGAAAGCCATGATGGCATCGCCTTCATATTTGTCAATGGTGCCGCCTTCGGCCTGGATGATATTTGTCATGGCGGACAGGTAAAGGTTTAAAAAGCCGGCCACATCTTCCGGCTCAAGATTTTCAGAAATGGTGGTGAAATCCTGAATATCTGAAAAAAAGACAGTCAATACTCTTCTTTCGCCCCCCAATGACAATTTTTCAGGGTTTTCAAGGATTTGTTCAATGACCTGGGGATTTAAGTATTGTTTAAACGCATTTTTAATAAATCGTTTCTGTCTTCCCTGGGTCACGTAATTGTTGAGCAGGACAAATGATATTGACAGTACCAGTGATGCCTGGGGAAACGCCACCAACAGCCAGACACCTTTTTGATAGGCAACAAGCCCCAGGCTGAACGGTACACACAAAAACAGGATGATCAAAAGTCCGGCCGACGCCGGTTTGTTAAATGCGGAAACCAGGAACCCTGCACTCACTGTCAAGATAAGCACCAGGATAAAAGAGGCAGAATCGGACTGTTTTTTAGGGAAATCCTGGGAAAGCAGGTTGTCCAGTACTGTGGCATGAATCCCCACCCCCGGATTCATGCTGTCTATGGGAGTGGCACGCAAATCCATCAGACCGGGGGCGGAAAATCCGAAAAAAACATATTTGTCTCGGAAGGCATCTCTGTCTTTGATGGTCGGTGTCTTTCCGTTTTGAAGCCTTATTTCAGACTGGATTACGGAGGCTGCACTAAAGGTGGTATAAACAGTTGAGGCCCCCCGGTATTTTAAAATCGACCTTCCAGTATTGTCTATGGGAATTTTTTTGTCTTCAAACTGAACATTACCGGGGTGAAGTTCTCCTGTGGCAGCGGTTTGGGCTGCCAGATATGCCCCGATCCCGAGAGATGGTATGACGGTTTGGTCAAATTCACTGATAACAAAGATGCTGCGGTGAATTCCTCCTGATCCCGGTGGATTGTTTACATTACACAAGACAGCCGCCTGCTTGGCAATCCGGGGTATCGGGAATGTGGCCCGGTAAAATCGGGGATAATTGCCGGGCACAGGTTGTTGAAACAAAGAAGTGGGAAATCGGATAGCCCGGGGCTTTGGAACATCACTGGACCACTGCGTTGATACCCCGGAAGAGCGGCTGAAAAAAACCGGCAGTGCGACCTTCCCGTATCTTGAAACCGCATCGGCAAATGCCTGGTCGTCCCGTACACCAAAGGCTGAGGGTTCTGAAAAAAGAACATCAAAACTTAAGGATTTCGCCTGGTTCCGGTTGCAAAAATCAACCACAGCGCCGTATATTTCCCGTGGCCATGGCCAGGTCAGTCCCATCTGGGTGCTGCCCCAGTCCAGGCTGTTCTGATCCAGTAGCACCATGACAATTTCACTGCTGGTTTTAACCGGTCTGGCAAGCGTTCTAACCCTGAAGTCCCAGGTGGCAAGTTCCCATCTTTCAAATCCCCCCAAAGAGAGTATCACCGTTGCAATGGCTGTGGCTGCAACGCCTGCAATCACACCAAAGAGCCCTTTTTTAACCCATGCGGCATGTTTGAACTTCATGAAATATCCATGTTATACAAGGCTTGCCAGGCGCTTAAAGCGGTTGAGCCTGTTTGCCGGCTGGGGCCGGACCTGTCTCGATCCGATGAGGGGCGTGATTTTTTGAATCCGGTCAGAGGGATCAGGATGCGTTTTCCCAAAATCGATTTTTCCGGGTTTCAATTGCCGTTGCATATGGGCAAGCATATCCACCATGCCGCCTGGGTCATAGCCGACCCGGTCCATCAAAGAGACGGCCACAGTATCTGCTTCATATTCAAGGCTTTTTGAATACCCGCTGGCAATGAGCGTTTTTGAAATATCGGAAATGGTCTTTCCAAAGGTCTGGGTGAGATCGGCAAGCTCCCGGCCGCCAAGGTGACGGGCGCTTTCAAGCCCGATAATGGTAAAAGCGCTCGTGAGCCGGGACTGTTTGATGGCCTGTAATCCGTGTTTTGCCTGGACATGGGCAATTTCATGGGCCAGAACGGCGGCCAGGCTGTCTTCTGTCCTGCAGCATTTTATCAGTCCCCTGGTAACAAAGATAAATCCCCCGGGCGCGGCAAAGGCATTGATCTCTTCAGAATCCTGAATCAAAAAATGATACCCGGCAAAGGTCTCGGGCCGGTCACAGGACTGCGACAGACTCTGCCCTAAAATATTCAGGTAAAAATTGGCTTCGGCATGGTCATATGCCGGATACTTGTTAAGAATATGGGCGCCAAGTGTTCTGCCGATATAGTACTCCTGTTCCGGTGTGAAGCTTTCAAAGCTGTGGGCAAGCGCCTGTCCCCCCTTGATCAGTGAATTAATCTGATCGGTACTTGCCCCGGATGAACCAAAGGAGACGGTGCGGGTGATATTTGAGACAGCATCCATGGTTTTACAGCCGGACAAAAACAGCCCGGCAAACGTCAGGGTACAAAATTTACCGGCATAAAATAAAAAGAGTCTTCTGTCTGTTTTTTTCATATATCCTCCCCAAACGGTACGACATTACCGGTGGCCAGGAATGTCTGTTTGTGGCTGGCTGACACGACAAAGGTTTCCATCCGGTCGATCCAGGTAAAATCAAGATCAGGGTTCTGGCTTCTGAATTGTTTTTCCACATCTTTGTTAAACCCCTTGCCGGCCAGGGCGTATTCGTCACTGGAGGTAGACAGTGTGGCCTCTTTTTTTCCATCGGTCATTACAATTTTTTTAGGGGAGAGCGCTGATGTGTGCAGCCATCCGGTGACGCCTGTCTGTGGGCAGGATACCCATGTCCAGTCCTCCTGCCTGCCAAGCACGTCAACCTGGCGGCCATAGGGCAGTATGCCTGCCACGGGTGCCAGAAATGACGGACTCTTCCGTGGGTGAGCCTGCCTGATCTGGATGCTCATTGACCTGTTTGTATTCATAGGGCCTCCTGTATGGTTAGAGATGCGGGGCCGGCTCCATGGAACGCACCTGCCCGAATTCGCGCTGTATTTTATGTGCGCAGGTTCAAGGCCTGTTTTCCGGTTCACAGGGTATGGAATGTTTGAATAATCGTATCAACATGAAAATCGAATTTGAGAGAATGATATAATTGTATGGGTTGCAGGCGGTTAAGTCAATATAAGATCTATGGCAGTCGTTGAACGGAAAACCTTGTCAGCCGGATTGGTTGTTTTTGAGCAGCCATGATATTCGGTTAAAAGAGGCAAGGTAGTGGGAAATGGTGACAATGCCCATGATCGTGCCGGCCATGGGGTATCTTAAGTCAATCAGGAACCAGACGGCTGAGCCGAATATGAAAATTTCCAGAGCAAGTCTTACCCATCCCGGGATGGGAAACAGCGCCCTGCCGGAGCGGCTGGGATCACCGGGAACCGCAAATGTCCCCCACAGTTCTGCATAAATTGTCGGTAAAAGTATGGCAAAAAGGTATTGCCCCACATGCCGCACACACCAATGACGGTCATCTCCAGTAAAAAACGGATGAAAAGGTTGACGGTCATCACTCTTTTTCCACCTGTATTTCAAGGGTTTGGGTTTTTGTTCGTACCGGATGTCCTATCCAGAGGCCAAGGTCGTAGGAGTAGGTTTTGGCAAAAAGGATGGTGGCATAAATTTTACCGCTGTTCATCCCTTCATGGAATGTTCCCGGGGGGATGGAAAATCGGTGAACCCGTGACCTATACCATGAAATTCGGTTCAGCGTGAAAAACGGCCAGGATTTTTTGATGGGCAGAACCTGCTTGATGACGGTAAAGCCCTGCGCTCCATCAGGGTGGCCGTCTTCACGGGTGTCCGGATGAAAGCTTAGGCGATGGATGAGGTAGTTCGTGTGCCAGGTGTTTACAATGACCTCGAATTCAAGGCTGTCATCGGTAATAGTTTGATCTGGTATCCGTATCTCTATCGTGGGTGCCGGCCATAAATGCGGCACGCCAAACAGGTAGATCAACAGAGCGAATCCGATTTTTATATAGGGATACCGCAATGGCGAAACTGCCTCCTTTTTTACCCGGATATTTCACGAAAGCTTCGGATAACGTTACCCTGAAATAAACGTCTGTGTTTCAGGCTATATGGAATGCCCCGATAAAATTCCCTGGTGTCACCCGGCCTTGATCTCTTTAAGCAGGGAATCAAAACATCTCTTTGCGTCTGGTGAAAAATCGTGAAATTTCTTTAGATGATCGCACGGCTGATCCACGCAGACGGCACAATGATCGACCTGTTTTTCCCGGCAGCAGCTTCTGATTTTGCATTCCCGGCAGTATGCGATCAGGTTGCCGCTGTCGGACAGGCAGCCGTCGCAGTTGATGTCCTGGGGGGTTAAATTAAATCCGAATTTTTCAGAATATAGTTTGGCGGTTTTTTTTCTGGCCTCATCATCATCGTTTTTCGTGGCAATGAACGTCGGGCAGCTTGAACATACAAGCCCGCAATGGGCGATTATTTTTTCCATGCCTGTTTTTCCTTTAATAAATGATTACAGGTTTTGTATAACGTTTATCCTGGAATATTGTCGGGTATCTTCTTCCCCATGCTTATTCTTTTTTCCGTGTGATAGCCACTTGAAAGATAAAAATATTCAACCGCCTCATTGCCCGCCATGATCTGAAGATTGATTTTCATGCAGCCCACTGAGGCCAGTTTTTTTTCTGCAAATGACAATAACCGGGAGCCAATACCCTGGTGTCGGGAATCCGGTGCCACGGCAATGGAATAGATCCAGCCCCTGTGGCCGTCATACCCGGCCATGACCGTGCCGACAACGCAGGATTCGTTCATGGCGACAAAGAATAAGTTGTCATTAATTTCAAGTTTTTTATCAATCACCGTTTCCGGTTTGTTGTGTTCGGCCTCATACCCGAAAATCTGTTCCCATAAATCAATCACAGAGCTCCTGTGATTGTTATCATTATAGGCTGTGATGGTGTATTTCATCTCATATATCCTGTGGATCGTTCGATCCTTGTGTTATTAATTAAATTTGTTTGAAACCGCATATTTTAGACTCCTTTGTCGCGGCCGTGAACGTTGTTTTTCCATGATCAGATTGTCGATAATCAGGCACGAAACGATCCGGGAAGTAATATGATTTTTATCAGCCCGGCTTTCCTTTCAAAGACAAAAAGGTTAATGACCCATGGTTGCAACGACGACGAAAGATTTTGCCTTGTTTTTTAGTTTGTTACAATTTCAGCTAAAGATCAACTTCTTTGTGCCCAAGACCATTGCAGCACCTGATCTCCAGGACGAAATCCTCTGGTTTTAAATGCTTTGATCGTCAATGATTTTCGCTTTCATCCGCTGGTGTCGGAAAGCTGCCCCTAAAAGCAGCGCGCCAATTTTGTTGTGGCAATATCGAAAATCGCAGATTCCAGTCTGTTAAAGCTGGCTTAAATTTTTCCGTTTTCCTCAAGCTCTTTTGCTACATGGTCAAGACCAAGGGCGGCAAGTGTTTTTTTTGTGGGACAGCCTGTTTGGGGATCCCAGCCCTGGAATTGGTAGAATCGTGTTTTGAAATCTTCAAATTTTTCGTCGTTAAAATGGCGGTCGGAGGTCTTCACATAATCCCATTTTCCGTTTTTGGTTCCGGGCATGTATTGTGGGTATCCGCTGGTTGTGGTGCCGGGGGTGGTATAGATGTAGTCGGCAAACCGGACCATGTCCCGGTGGCGGCCCTGCAGTATCCAGATGGCATTGTCCAGGTTCCAGATTTTTTTACCCAGATTGATGCCGTCAAGGAAGGTGAAATTTTTCCCGGTGACATCATTGAAAAAGCGTTGTTCGGCAATGCCGGCGGCACCAAGTTTTTTAGGACCGTACAGGTTTAAAAAATCCGGCCATTTAAAATCGCATAACTGTGCACTCTGTTTCCAGAACCGGGTATACCACCGGTGCCAGGTCACCAGTTTAACAATATGGTCGGAATACATGTTTTCGGTGCTGAAATCGAGCATTTTTATATCCCCACTAAAGGGTTTCATTTTTCCGGTAATTGCTGTGACCAGGCCTTCGGCCGGGGGAAGTCTTTTCCCGGTTCGTTTAAAATAGGTGGGAAGTGCACGGAGCATATCAAAGCAGTGCTCATTGATATCCCGGTCCCCCAGCATGGTGCCGAAGCCCCAGTCCAGCTGGGATCTTTCAAGCTTGTGTTTTGGCAGTCCCCAGTGGGGGAATTTGAGCAGACCGGTTTTAAGATCGGATTTCTTGCCGCTAAGACGCCCCCACTTTTGGGCGGCCCTAACAAAACCTTCGGCCAGGGTATCACCAAACGGATGGGGATTGCCCATGCCGTCGTTTCGATAAGAGATGGCTTTGACAAGCTGCTGGGCAAATGAAAGTTCCCCGTATTCTTCAAAATTAAGGGGGCAGTCAACCTGTTTTCCTTTCCCGACAACACCCATATCCCGGAGTGTTTTAAGGTAGAGTTCGCCCACAAACATTTCCGCTGCGTTCAATCCGTATTGGTTGACCAGATCTGCGGCCTGGCGCTGGATTAATTTGGTTTTTCCCAGATAATAAAAAATGGAATTAAAACAGATGGCCTCATTGCCGATCCCGTCCTCATACCGGCCCCGGCATCCGGTTGTACATCCGGTGCAGGCCTGGGGGCGCTGGCCGACCAATGGCCGCCCGAACCGGTACAGGGCCATGGGAACCGGCGGGCTTTGAAAACCCATGGTAAATGTATTTATCTTGATGTTTTTCAGATCAAATGAATAGTTCTTTTTCATCCACAACCGTGACTTCATAAGGGCTTTGGGGTCATTGACATGAACACTGCCCGTTCCGATGACACTGATGGCTTTCAGACCTTTTTTCCCGAAGACAGCCCCAAATCCTCCCTGGCCAGCACCATTGCCGGCATCATGGATCAGGCAGGCCATGCGGCTTAAATTTTCACCGGCAGGGCCGATGGCCACCACAGCGGGCCGCTGGGTGGTCATGCTGCCTTTTTCATTGATTTTTATCCAGTCACCATAGACACCGCTGCCGGCGATCTGTTTCCAGATGCGTTTCTGGCATTCCCAGGTGTCGGTTCCCCAAAGCTCCAGATCCCGGCACTCCCGAATTCTGACATCCCGGTTCCTGATATCGAGCCACACCCGGCTGTCAGCCTGGCCCTGGACGGCAATACCGTCCCAGCCTGCGTACTTGAGCATAGCTGAGAACCGCCCGCCGAAATTGCTCCGGGTAAACCAGCCAATGGGAAGAGACTGGACCCCGATGCCCTGGACCTCTGTCCTGCCGGCACCCGAGGGTACCAGTGTGCCGCATAAAGGAGAACTCATGAGGGTGATCAGATTTTCAGGATCAAACCCGTCAATGGTCTTGTCCTTTACCATGTCAAAGAAAAGTGCTGACCCCATCCCGTGCCCGCCGACCCATTGCTCATATTTTATAGTGGGGATGGTTAAGATCTGCCGAGTGGTCAGGTTAATACTTAAAATCTTACCAGCATATCCGTTCATGATTTATAATCCTTAAATTTTGTCTGCGCTTTAAACTCAAAACAAAATTCTAATTTTTAGAGTCACCTATCTGATATCCCAGCCGGGCCCAGTTTTTATCTTTCAGATTGACCTTATACCCGGTTGTTCCCTCCTGAACTGGTAGCTTTTTGGTGAACGCAATGGCGCCGATGGGGCATATTTCCACACATGCCTGCTTCCCTTTGGGGCCACCGCCTTTTTCATCCCAGTGATAAGGGGCATTGGCGCACAGATCGCATTTATGGCTTTTTAACTGCCCGTTAAATGCCTCATCCGCCGCCACAGACAGCCTTGCCGGAGTATGGGGGCAGGCTTCAAAGCAGCTGCCGCACCCGGTGCATTTTTTTTTGTCCACCATGCGGACATGACCGAAAGCAGGGTCCGCACTCAAAGCGTCTTCTGGGCAGGCAGCCACACACTCAGGCGTTTCGCATTGACGGCACTGTGCTATGGTCAGATCATCCGGGAATTTCTCAAATGAGTCCTGCATGATCTGAATTCGGGAAAGGGAGAGGTTGGAAGCGCCTTCGTGAACCAGGGAACAGGCCATCATACAGCTGATACAGCCCTGGCACATGCCGATATCCACCACCAGGTAACCGTCGGAAGCGGGCAATATTGAATCACCGGCTTTTTGGGGACACCCCTGGAGCAGGTAGGTGCTGCTCCCCAGGGCAAAGACAATGGTGCCGGTGCACTTTAAAAAGGATCGTCGCGATAGTTTTTTTTTCTTTGATGGTTGTGAGGTCATTTTTTTAACCCTAAAAAAGTTTCGTCCGAATAACGAACGAATTTAATACCATGGATATTTATCACCTTTTTTTACTTCCCCGGTCATTGGGCAGATTTGAAAAGAGGGGGAATTGGGGAAACTTTTCAATGTCATACCGCACAATGATACGGATGGCAATAGTGAAAAACTTAAGAGCGAATCTTTAATATTGGCATGCAGTTATAATTTTTTTGGCTCTCTTTTATGTCTCTTTGTGCATGGCCATGAATATGGCTTCTCCCAAGATGGGCAGGGTTCGAAAATAATGCCCCGATGCATTGCGCACAGCATGGGCAATGGCCGGGGCCGGGGTGTTGATCACCACCTCTCCGATGGATTTGGCACCAAAGGGTCCTGTGGGTTCATAGCTTGATTCAAAACCCACGCGGATTGTACCGATATCAAGACGGGTGGGTATTTTATACTGCATAAATGAGTTGGCTGTCATTTTGCCTTTAGCAGTGTAGGTGATGTCTTCATAAAGGGCCATGCCGATCCCCTGGACAATGCCGCCTTCTGCCTGGACCCGCGCAAGATTCGGGTTGATGGGAGTGCCGCAGTCCACCACGCCCACATAATCAATCACACGGACCTGTCCGGTTTCAAGATCAAGTTCGATGTCGGCAAATCCTGCCATGAAAGGCGGGGGCGAGATGGGGCTTGAATGGGATGCCGCAGCTGTAAGCATCGCATGATCACCGACAACAAGCTTTTGGGCCAGGGATGCCAGGGTGATTTCCCGGTCGCGGGTAAACACTTTGCTGCCGTCAAATTTTAATAAGGTCTCATCCGTGTCCAGCAGGATGCCGGCCTGGTGAATGATTTTTTCTTTCAGGCTATTGCAGGCTTTGACCACCGCAGAACCGGTGATATAGGTGGTGGACGAGGCATAGGAGCCTGTATCAAACGGGGAGTGGTCCGTATCCACGGGGCTTGTAATAATTTTGTCCACATCACATAATAGACAGTCCGCCGCCATCTGGGCCAGGATAGTGTCGCAGCCGGTACCCATGTCCGTGGCACCGATCATCAGTGTGTAAAATCCGTCATCCTGCAGCCGCACCTGAGCAGATGCCGTATCAATATGTGAAATACCGGAGCCCTGCATGGTAATGGCCATGCCCACGGCACCGATTTTAGTATCGCTGATTTTGTAACACGGGTATTTTTTATCCCAGGCGATCATCTGTCTGCCCTTTTGTATGCAGGCGTCAAGGGTACAGGAGTTTATGGGTTCGTTGTAATAGGCCGGAACAATATCCCCCTGTTTGACCAGGTTTTTCATCCTCAGGGCAATAGGGTCCACGCCAAGGAGATCGGCCAGCTCATTGACGGCTGACTCCAGGGCAAAGGTTCCCTGGGTGGCGCCGTATCCCCTGAAGGCCCCGGCCGACATGGTATTGGTGTAGACGACCTTGTGGGTAAATTTAAAGGCACGGGCCTTGTTGTAAAGGCTCAAGGTTTTGTGGCCGGACAGTCCCACGGTGGTGGGCGCATGTTCCCCATAAGCCCCGGTGTTGGAGAGAGTATCCAGGTGAATGGCGCGGATGTTTCCGTCTTTGTTTGCTCCGATTTTTACGGTGATGATCATCTCGTGCCGGCTGTTGGATGCAATAAAGGACTCATTTCGGGTAAAGATAATTTTGGCAGGTTTCCCGGTTTTTAAGGTGACAATGGCCGGGAACAGCTCACTTACCATGGTCTGTTTGGCGCCGAACCCACCGCCGATCCTGGGTTTGATGACCCGGATTTTTGCCATGGGAATGTCCAGCGCCTGCGCTGTGATACGCCGGACATGGAAGGGGATCTGGGTGGAGCTGACAAGTGTCAGACGGCCTGCGTGATCCATGTAGGAAAAAGTGCGGAATGTTTCCATCATGGCCTGGCTGTTGGCTTTTGTTTGATACGTCCGTTCCACTACTGCATCACAGTGTTCAAATTGTTCATCCACATCATTGTGGATAAATTCTCCCCGGCAGCAGAGATTGCGTTTCACATCATTGCCGATATCAAGGTTGAGATGGTAATTGTCTTCCGGGTGGATGACGCTTTTATGGTCAAGCGCCTGACGGGGGTCAAGTATCGGTTCAAAAACATCGTAATCGACCTTGATAGCCTTTATGGCAGCATCGACGTTTTGTTCTGTGTCCCCGGCCACAATGGCCACAGGATCTCCCACGTACCGGACAATGGGGTCCAGGATCAGCCGGTCGTAGGGGCTTGGCTCAGGATAGGACTGGCCGGCCAGGGTAAACCGGTTCTGCGGAACATCCTTCCAGGTTAAAATGGTTTCGATGCCGGGTTTGGAAACCGCCTTTTGGATATCAATATCTCTTATGTGTGCAAATGCATGGGGACTTCTAACCACCTTGACCACAAGGCAGTTGTCCGGCGATATGTCATCTGTGAAAACAGGTTTGCCGGTCACAAGGGAGATGGCATCTGTTTTTCGGATACCTTTGCTGACAGATGCCATTATGACGCCTCCTTGGGTTTTGAGTCAAAGTATTGCTGGATGGCCCGGATCTGGCCTTCAAACCCCGAACAGCGGCAAAGATTGCCGGCAAGGTATTGCCCGATCTCTTCTCTTGTGGGCGACGTGAACTCTTTTTCCATGGCAAGGATGTTCATGATCAGTCCGGGGGAACAGAATCCGCACTGCTCAACCCCCTGATCCGCCAGAAACCCGCCCACTTTTTTAGCCCCTTTTTCAAGGCCTTCCAGTGTGGTGATGGACTGGCCGTTGGTTCGTATGGCGAGCACGGCACAGGACAGCTTGGGGGTGTCATTGACCCAGACCGTACAAAGGCCGCAGTTGGCAGTGTCGCACCCGCGCTTGATGCTTTTAAATCCTAGGTCCCGTAAAAAGTCGATCAATAAAAGATCCGGTCTGATCTCTTTTGATATTTTTTGGCTGTTAACATAACACTCTATTCGCATATTTGGGTGATCCCTCTTTTCAAAAGTACTTTGGCCATGGCAATCCGGTAGTCTCTGCTGCCCCTGGGATCGGTTCCAAATGATAATTCACCCACCAGGGCATCACAGGCATTCTGAATCTGATTTTCATCAGGATGGCCGGGAAGCTGTGCCGCTGTTTTACGGGCCGGGCAGGCACGGCCGGGTCTTGCACCGGCGCAGATTTTCCATGCCTCTTCATGTCGGCTGACGGCAAGGGATATGATGGGGAAGTCTGTGGCGGTTTTACGAAGAGCGTGATAGCCGGTCCGGGTTAATCGTTTTTTAATGGTCACGCCCAGAAGGAGATCTCTTTTTGCCGGCAGGCTTAAAAAATCTTCAAGGGGGATCGTGCCGGTATGGTAGAGTATAACGCTTGTTTCCAGGGCGACAAGAGCGGTGATAACATCGGAAAAACCAAACCGGGAATAGACACTGCCGCCCAGTGTGGCCTGGTTTCGAAACTGGATGCCCACGATGGGGGCCAGGGCGTGTGAGAAAAGGCAACCAAAATAGTGTGACAATGTTTTGCTTGTTTCCATCTGCCTCAACGAAACCATGGCACCGATCTCAATGGTGCCGCTCTTTTGGGTGATCCGGTCAAGCCTCAGGTTTTTCAGATCAATACCGGTGTGGTATTGTTTTTTGCCCATCTTCATCCAGAGCAGCCCGCCAAGGATGACATTGTTTTTGTCCTGGTTGAGCAGCTGCCAGGCCTGCTCCGGGTTTTCAACGGCAATATAGTCCTTTAAACTGAACACGTTTGATATCCCTTTATTGTATTTAAAAGTGGTTTCACCGCCAGGGTAAATTTTTTGACTATCATACCACAGTCCGGGCATTGTCGAAATATCCTGATTAACAGAAAATATTATAAAAGCAATTATCATTCAGTTTGGTTTGGGGAGCCGGCATGAATATTGCAAAAAATTACCCATGGGGTAGGGATTGGAAGATAGATTAAGAAAAGAAGAATTGACAAGAGAGCCGGACGTGATAATTTAAATTCCAGTCTGCTTTCCCAAAGGATAAATATAATGGACAATAATTTACAGCTTCCGTCAACATCAGACATCCGAAAGGTATTGGACCTGGAGGATAAAAAACTGCCGAGCTTCCCGCAGGTGGCGGTGAAGCTGCTTGACGCCTTTAAAGAGGATACCGCCTCTTTGGAAGATCTGTCTAAAATTGTGGAGACCGATCCGGGGCTGTCCGTCAGAATGCTTGAAATCGTTAATTCTGCGGCCTATGGGCTGGGGCGAAAGATTGCAGCATTGTCCGAAGCCATGGCCTATCTTGGGCTGGATGAAATCAAAAAATTGGCCATTGGGATGACGGTATTTGACAAATTGTTTAAATCTCGTCAGTCCAGTGAGTTTGATCGGCTTCTTTTCTGGCGCCACTGCCTCAGCGTGGCTGTCTTAAGCCATGAGATCGCTAAACAGACCGCCTACCCGGAGCCTGAAGAGGCTTATGTTGCAGGACTCCTCCATGATGTGGGCAAGATCTTTTTAGATATTCACGGAAAGAAAAATTATAGCGAATTTATCCTGCAGATAACCACGGCCACGGACCAGGTCATTGAGAATGAGCGAAAGTTTATCGGGCTTGGACATGATGACATCGGTGCCTATCTGTGCGCATCTTGGAAGTTGCCGGATAAACTTGTCAAAGTGGTGAAATATCATCATCAGCCTTTTGGGCACCTGGATCTCAACCGCGAAGACAGACATTTGATATCCATCGTCTGCCTGGCCAATTTCCTGTGCTGGACCCAGGGAATCGGGTCGTTCGATTTCATCCGTCCCCCTGTGATGCCGCCGGAAGTGGAAGAGACCATTTGTCTGTCGGATTTTGATGTTACCGCCTGCATTGGCCGGATGAATGAAGAGATTGAAAAGATATCCGCCTTTTATCAGTTTGTATTCCCCAGTGCGGATCAGCTTAGGGAGAATATTCTGGAAGCCAACCTGAAACTGTCCCGTGCCAATACCCGTTATTATTACCGTGAAGATCCCCTGGCCCGGATGGATGGCGGGGTTCGTGAAAAGGTATCTGCAGATATGGATTTTGAACTTGGCAAATCCCTTGCCAGGGCAAAAAACGTCAAAGAAGTCCTGGATATCGTCATGTATCAGATCGGCCGCATTTTTCAGCCCGTAAACTGGTCAATCCTTTTAAAGGATCAGAAAACCGGGGATATGGCATTCAGTCTGGTGGTAGGGGTGAACAAAGACAAGTTGATGGGCGCCAAATTGCCCAAAGGGGAGGGCATTGCCGGGCATATTCTTAAAACCGGTGAGTCACTGATTGTACCGGATGTCACAAAGGATGACCGTTTCAGCATCAGGGTGGACAAACATACCGGATTCACCACCCGCTCTATCATCGGCACCCCGCTTAAAAGCAGTGAAAAGATTTTCGGGGTCATAGAGCTGATTAACAGGATTGACAACGCACCTTTCAGTGAAGATGATTTAACGCTTCTGACGTCTATTTCCGAATATGCGGCCATCGCCATTGAAAGATCTTACTACAACCAGGCACTCACCACGCTTGCGACAAAAGACGGGCTGACCGGGCTGAAAAACCGGTGGAGCTTTGAGCGTGCTATCGGTCACAAGGATGACGTGCTGAAAAATTACGGCAGTATCTTTTCGCTTTTGATTGTGGATTTCCAGGGCCTTCGGCAACTGGACGCCGGCAGTGATACATTTGTAAAAAAACTGGCACAGGTCATGGCAACGACCAAGAGGCGAGAGGATGATCTTTTCCGATATGGTGAAAACACCTTTGTTATTATCCTGCCTCAGACATACGCAGACGGCGCAGACCGGGCAAAAAACCGGTTGTCCACACAATTGTCGCTGGCAATGTCCGATCATGAGGGCTCCCCGGTAACAAGCAAACTATTTATGCACACCGTGGGTGTTGAGGATACCGGACACTTAAAGCAGGTGATCCGGGATTCACTTTCCAAATCGGTGGAGCCGTTAAAAGAAAGTGCTGTTTCAGAACTTGAGTATTCCCTTCATGATCTGCTTGAAAAAGAAAAATCAAAGTCAGCCACAGATAAAAATCAGATCAGCGCATTTGGCAAAGCCGTCTCTTTGACCGGCCGGTTCGTTCGCTTGAAAACAGGTGAGTCAGGTCACATTCGTGTTGAGCAGGTGTCTCTTGTGGCGGTCGGGTTCAGGATTTCCAGATCCCACAGGATTCGGGTCAACGATTTTTTGGATGTCCATTTTACGCTGGATAATCTGAAAAAGGACCTTGTTGAAAGGCGTTCCGTGGTCCGGGAAATCAAGGGAAACTTCGTCAAGGCTGATTTTTATAACCCGCCGCCCTATGCCAAAAATCTGGGTTTCTATTTGATGAGCTGATTTAAAATTCATCACATCTGTTGTAAAGTTTACCTTTTTAGTGTGCTAAAAATTATTAGATCATGTATGCTGTTCACCGCCATGGTGTGGGCACGGGTGAGTTTTGCAGCAAAGACGATGACAAGGTAAAATAGTAAGTGATAAAGGCTGTGAAAAACAGGATTCTTTGCTTTTGCGCTGATCTTGTGCGAAGGGAAAATAAATTTCTGATGATGGAACTAGAACTGGTGGAACCGTCGCTATACCTGCCAATGGATGCAAAATCCCTAAAACGGTTTGCCGCAGCCCTGGAGAAGAGAATATAATGATCCATTATTTTGGTGTCGGCCTTTTGCTGGGCCTGTCCGCAGGTCTGGCCCCGGGCCCTTTATTGACCCTGGTGGTTTCCGAAACACTTCGTCATGATATAAAGGCGGGTATTAAAGTGGCACTGGCGCCGTTAATCAGCGACTTGCCCATCGTTGCAGTGACTGTTTGGCTCCTTGCCGGGCTTTCCGGATTTGATGGCATCATGGGGGGGATTTCCCTTTTGGGGGGAAGCGTTGTGTTCATGATGGGAATCGGTGGGATTAGAACAAAACCCCCCAGCATGGATATTGCGCAGACGCAATCCAATTCGCTTTTTAAAGGAGTGCTTGTTAACGTGCTCAGCCCGCACCCGTATCTTTTCTGGTTGGGTGTGGGGGCCCCCACCATGACCCGGGCATATGAACTAAATATTTTTCTTGCCGTATCATTTGTATCCAGTTTTTATATCGCCCTGGTGGGATCAAAGGTTGTTTTGGCCCTATTGGTCGGCCGGTCCCGGGCAGTGCTGTCGGGCCGGGGTTACCTGTATACTATGCGGGTACTGGGTGTCCTGCTGTGCTTTCTGGCATTAATCCTGTTCAAAGACGGTCTTGAGTTTTTTGGGTGGATGGTTTTTTAGCCTGATATCCGGGTTATATCGTTTATGCTAATGATACAAGTGTGTTGCTGTTAAATCATCACATGCGTTGGCCAGGCAACTTGGATTAACAACGCTCTCTTTTGATCATCTGGTCTTTGGTGATTACAATGTTCCCACGGAATAAGAGTTCAGTATGATACAGCCATAAAAAAAGGTCTGCAACATGACAGGGCAATGTGGCAGACCTTGCTGGGTGGGGTGGGTTGGGTTTTATTCCCAGTCAAATTCTCTTGAGGTGACTGTGTGTTCCATTCTCTGTATCCGGCGTTCGATGTTTTCGAATTTTCTTTTTATCCGCTGGATGGCCGATTCCCGTGAATGGGTATAGGTGTCATAAAATTCCTGGTCTTTTTCATTGTGCAGCGGTGACACCGGTTCTACCTTAAGCAGGAGGCCTGCAATGATATACATGACACCCACAGGCCAGAACCCGGTGAATAAAAACAGGAGCAGTACAATCACCCGGGCCCAGAAAACACTGAAGTTGAAGTGCTCGGCAAGACCGCGGCAGACACCCATGAAAAGTCCTTTTCGGGATCTGTAAAGTCCTTTGCTGGTGGCCAGGGTTTCAAACCGGTCCTTAATTCGGCTGCATCTGTTTTTGCAACGATCAAATTTGGTCCATCTGGTGTGTCTGTGATATCTTTTCATTTGTTAAAATCCTTTCTTTGACGCTCAATTAATATGGTTTCAAGCGCTTCAACCCGTTCTTCCATTTTTGACAGGCCGTGATATATGTCCTGGATCATCTGGGTCTCATCGGTCCGGGCCTTTTTCTCTTTTTTGGATAACCCGCCGGTTTTAGCCGCTTTGATAATACCGATAATCATAAGTCCGATGGTGGCGATCAGCAGGATCGCCCCGCCAATACTGATAGCTATGATAAGTGCGCCGGTCATGATGTCTTTGCTCCAGTTTGGGTGGTTTCTGAATGTTTAAGAATCGTGCCAAAATAACGTGGTCTAAATTGTTTCCAAAACCCCTTAAAAGACGGGGTGTTTTGAAAACAAAAGCTCAAGTAAGGCAATGCACAGCTTTGCCCCTAAGTGATTTTGGAGCCGAGCCTTATGCATCAGTTGTATCATCATTTTTCAGGGATTGGGAAGACTTTAATTTATTGAGTTCTTCTTCAATGTCATCATCAGCTTCCAGCGCTTCGAACTCGTCTTCAAGGTCGGCATGGCGACCGTAATTGACAAGGTCTGCCTCGGCTTCCATCCGTTCAATGTGATTCTCCAGTTCGTCAAATTTATTCATGATTTCCGCGCTGTCGGCCCGGCGGATCTCTTCATGTGCCTGTTTTTTGCGCTGGGCACGGATGTGGCGCTGCACGAGCATTCGCTGTTTTTCCCGGGCAGATTTTAACTTGCCTTCAAGTTCCACGATGTCGTCCCTGTACTGTTCGATAATGGCATCAAGCTCAGTTGCTTCCTCGTCAACAGCTTCCACGCGAAGCGTGTATCGCCGTTTTTCCTGGAGTGCCTGGCGGGCCAGGTTGTCCTTGCCTTTGTTGACGGCTAGTTCAGCTTTCTGTGACCAGAATGCCTCTTTTTCCCGGATACCGTCTAAAAACCGTTCAACCTTTTTTTTGTTGGCAATGGCGCTGGCACAGGCGGATTTAATTTCTATCAAGGTGTCTTCCATTTCCCGGATCATCAGCTTGATCAGTTTTTCCGGATCTTCTGCTTTGTCCAGCATGGAACTGATGTTTGATGCGACGATGTCTTTAAATCGAGTGAAAATTCCCATTTCATGTCTCCTTAGGTTTTTGTGTCTGTATCTGTTTTTTAAACTTGGGGATAGATATAGCAGGTTGTATGCCAACGGTGGTGTTTGCAAGGTATTTGCTTTTATTTCAGACTGTTGTGCTGTTTGACATGAAATTCATGGTGTGGTAGTGTTGACCGAATATTGGTGAGTTTTGCTAAGTATTGATTGTTGCGACTATGTGCAACGCAGGAGGTAGTGTGTATGTTTTCAGGGCAGAGTCCGTCAGATGGAGGGCATATCCCGGAGGCGCTGGGTCAGTCTGATGCGTTTCTGTTGTTCCAGGAGCAGGTGTCGGGTGTGGCGCCTGTTGATCGGCCGGTATTGATTATAGGGGAGCGGGGAACTGGAAAAGAGTTGGCCGCCTCCCGGATTCATTTTTTATCAAAGCGCTGGCAAAAACCTTTTGTGACCTTAAATTGTGCGGCATTGACCCAGAGTCTGATCGCTTCGGAATTGTTCGGGTATGAGAAAGGTGCGTTCACCGGGGCTGCCGCCCGGCAGGAAGGCCGGTTTGAAAAGGCATCCGGCGGCACGTTTTTTTTAGATGAAATCGGTACCATTCCCATGGAGGTGCAGGAAAAAATTCTAAGGGTGGTGGAGTACGGGAGTTTTGAACGCGTGGGGTCTTCAAGTTCCATAGAGGTGGATGTCCGGATGGTGGCCGCGACCAATGCCGATCTTAAATCCATGGCCCATGCCGGTACCTTTAAGCAGGATCTTTTAGACCGTCTCTCCTTTGAGGTTCTCTGGGTGCCGCCGCTAAGGGAGAGAAAAGGGGATATACTGTTTTTGGCGAACCATTTCGCCGCCAGGATGGCATTTGAGCTGGGTCAGGAGGATGCTCCGGTTATTTCGCCGTCAGCTGTCAGGCGCCTTGAGGCCTATCCCTGGCCGGGGAATGTCAGGGAGTTGAAAAATGTCGTGGAGCGCGCGGTGTATAAATCTGGGTCCGGCAGGATTGAAGAGGTGTTGTTCGACCTGTTTGATCATCCCTATGGCCGGTATTTAGAAAGAAAGATAAAAGCCGATAAGCCCATTGATACTGTTGAGAAAGTGCCGGGGGGCAGGAGTGCGGGGGATGTTGATGCATCAGGGTTTGATTTCGAAAGCCTGGTTCTGGGAAAGCCTTTGAAAAAGACAGTTCTGGATGTGGAGTTTTATCTGCTAACCAGGGCTTTGACCTTAAGCCGGTATAATCAGAAGAAGGCGGCCCGCATGCTGGGTCTGACCTATGATCAATTCCGTGGGCTGAAAAAAAAGCATGATGCTCAAATGAATAATAAGATCGAATAGGGTCACTATAGTGAGCAAATCAGGGATTGAGTGTTTCTAAGAAATCCGGCTTGAAATGCCCCGATATTAAAGGTAAAGGCGTCCACCTGGAACACGGTGACGGTTGTCATCGGTTTAGTCTATCTCCCGTTTTTCGATCAAAGGATATTGAATTCTCTGGCGCGGGACCAGGGCGCCAAATTTTGTTTCAGGGTTATACTTCTTTAAAAGCCAGAAAGGAACTTCAAGCTCGTTAAGGCACAGGTTCCATATATTGTCCCCCTTTTTGACCTCATACAGGCGGGTCTCCTGGATGGTAAAGGATTCAAAAAAATCTTCCTCCATTTCCATGTGATATTCAAACCGCTTTTCCTCAAAACCCTGGACATCATTGGTCTGGATGGGCAGTTTAACAATCTGGTCAATGGCAATGGGGATACCGTATTTAAATTTGTTCAGCCGCCGGATGGTGTGGGTTTTAACACCCAGCCAGTCTGCGAAATGCCCCAGGGTCTCTTCGGCCTGAACCGTAATGATGCCAATGGACTTTCCGGCTTTCATATCTTTCATCACAACCTTCAAATTGCTGGTGTCAATGGTGGGGTTGATGGGGCTTTTTGGGTCCTGCTCAATGGCGGGTGTTTCAGCAATGGTTTGAGGCGGCGCTGCTTTTAAAGGCGCGGCAGGCTCCTTTTTTTTCACCGCCGGGGTCTTGGGTTTAGGGAGCTGTGTGGCTTTTTTTACCTGGACCACTTTTGGGGGGACACTCTTTCTTTTCACAGCCACTGTCTGGCCTTTGACGGGAATTCTCAGGTTCTGGCCCACATAGATGGTGGCACGCCGGTTCAGACCATTGGCCAGAATCAGGTCATTCAGGGAGACCGAATGAGTCCGTGCCACAGCGCCGGCTGTATCGCCTTTTTGGACCCTGTGAAAACGGCTGGGTTTTTGCCGGGCCTGCCAGGCCGCGGACAGCTTTTCAATGGCCTCTTTTTTGCCGATTGAATCGGGCAGTTTCAGCATAAACCCCTTGGGGATATATTTCTGGTCGTTAAATACCGGTTTCCTCAAGGCCGGGTTCAGATCCCGGATGTCTGATTCACCAAGCTTCAACCGGGCTTTGATATCGTTAACCGACAGGAACCCTTTGGTTTTTAAAATGTGAACAGTCCGGGGCTTATCAAATGTCAGTGGACCGAAATATTTTTCATGGTTTTTGGCAACATGCCGGGCGGCTAAAAATTCCGAGTAAAAGTTTTTGGATGCAAATTTAAAGGAGCGGCTGCGGTATGAGGTAAATATCTTCTCATAGGATCCTTTTGACTTTTTGGCCCTGATCATCCCGTTCAAACCGTGATTGTAGGCGGTTATGGCCAAAGGCCACTCTTTGAGCTCGCCATAATTTTTTTTAGAAGCCTGGCTGCCGCATCTGTGGATATAAAGGGGTCCCGTCGTTCATCCACGACATACCCGATATCCATGTAAAGCCTGCCGGTGCTACGTGTGAACTGCCAGATGCCGGCGGCACCAAACTTTGAATAGGCATAGTAGCGGTATGAGGATTCCACGCAGGGCAGGTAGACAAGATCAGCGGGCAATCCGTGGGAGGTAAATATTTTGATAAATTTATCGATATAGGCGCCAGAACGGATCAGCCCCCCTTTAAACTCCTCTTTTAGCCCGGTCTGGACGCGGATACTATAGGCAGCTTGTTTGAATGCCGATGCCTTTGGGGAGGGGCCAAAAAGGGCAGCCACCCGTTTTTCATTTTTTGTGGCCGGCTTTTTCCCTTTTGCCAGCGACAGGAGGATGGCTTTGTATTTCCGGATGGCTTTTTTTTTAATGGCCCTGTTTTTTTTCCCGGCCTTCCGGGTGCGGGACCCGTCAAGGGATAGGGTTTCATAGATTATGGAGAGATTCTTGGTGTCATGCAGCAGCCCCTGGTTTTTTGATGTCTTGGTAAAGATCTGTATCCAGAATTCGACATTGGGTTTTATCACAGGATAGATGGGGAATTCGGAAACCTTGGGCTCATCGCTCTTTCCCACAGCCGCCCATGTCCCGGTACAGATAAGTGAAAACAATAATGCCAGACAAAGAATGTATAACAAAGGTGGGTGGCCATATTTGTTGCCAAGGGTGGTTTTGCAGCATCGCCCATATTCAGTCATAGATCCCCCAAGTGAAGATAATTTGTGAGGTCATAGCAAATCGTAGAAATAGGTTCCGATACACAAGTATGGGGTATTCTATTTCTCAAATTTTAAAGAGCGCTGAGTGACAATCGATTTGCTTTCAGGTGATTTTTTCCAATATGCTTTATTAAGAATCACCATAGATCCTAAAAAGTACCAGAATATGAATGATGGCGCAAGACCAACCTTAGCGTCCCTGTGAACCATCCTGTCATGTTTTGGCTCGGTGCCGGGGCTTACCCGAATATTTCATGAAAAGATTTTGCTTTAGCTGCAAGGCATAGGACGTGAAGCCGTAATTCTTTACTGCGAGCGGCCTGTAACGCAACAGATGAAGTAAAATCTTTTTGCCCGCAGGGTGACGTTTTGTATCCGCTGATGCTGGCGATAATAGTAGAATAAGCCGCTCCCTTCGCTGGATAGTTTGATAAAAATACTATTTTCCCCATGAAATATTCGGGTTAATATTTCCACCCCAGTACTCCGAGACCAATGATGTTGGCTATCCCGGCAATGGTGTAGAGACTAAGGACAGTGGCAATCTTGGCCTTTATGGTTTTCATGTTGATCACCAGAAGGGCTGCCACATAAAAGTGGAAATATCCAAAGAAAAAGATGAGCCATACGCCTTTAAAGGACCTGTTCCAGAAGGGGTATTCCCAGATCAGGTGGCCGCCTTTGTTCAAGAACCACTCCACAAATACGCAGAACAGAGAATAGCCGATGGCCCAGAACCACTGGTTGGGGATTCCCAGGACTTTCTCTTTTTTATCTTCAGATACAGTGTTGTAATAGATGATCCCGGAGATGGCAAACATGAACATGATTTCGATATTCCACCCGACCATGGTCCTTAAAGCGGTATCTCCCGGTGCGGTCCAGAATGCGGATCTCCCGGTGAAATGGAGAACCCATCCGTTCCAGGTCTCATTGATAAAATCCATCCCAAAAACCGTTAATCCGGCAAAGACGGCATTCCAGTTTCCGATGAGGCGGGCCTTTTTGATCTCTGAGGTATAGATGTAAAAAACGATGGCCAGAAGGGGGATCACATACCACTTGAGCATGGTAAGATCCCTGATGTTTTCAAGCGCCTGGATACTTGCCGGGGTCATTTTGGGGTTGCTCCTTTTTTAAGGTTCAGCTATGGTTGCACAGGGCCGTTCAGGCCATGTCAATCTTTACAATTTCAGATTTTGCGCCAATGAATCGCCAGGGGACTTGACCAGTCCCCGCAGCACGATGGCAAGTCCCTGTTCATACATCCGGGTGGATGAGCTGCCCTGGGATTTGACATAGGTTTTAATTAAAAACATGATGTAGATGGAAAACAGCAATTCAACGGTATGGTCGATATCCACCGGTATAAACCGGTCCTGTTCAATGCCGGAAACCAGGATATCCCGGATCAGGGCCATGGCGCCCAGGTTAATGTCTAAAAACCGGTCCTCTTCAGGGTCCAGTGTGAAAATGGTGGGGTCGTCCATTAAAATCTGACGAAGCGGGGCATGGTCTTCAAGATAGGAAAAGGATGTTTTGGCCATTACCGTGAATTTGTCCACCACGTCCTGTGTCTGTTCAACCTGGCCAGCCACGTGGTCCCGCCATTTTTTCAGCTCATTGCCCACTGTTTTTTCATACAGATCCTGTTTGTTGTTCACATAAAAGTACAGATTGCTTTTGGTCATGCCCGACGCTGAGGTGATATCCTCGATGGTGGTTTTTTTATATCCGTATCGACTGAAAAGGGTGAGAGCGGTTTTAAATATCTGCTGCTGTTTTTGATCCTTTCGCAGGGTGCTATTTGAATTTTTGAACTTTTTATTCATTTGTTCAAAAAATCACAGTTTCTCCGGCGTGTCAACACGCATTTTTAAAAAAGGGAGACCGCTGAATCCAGTTGTGAGGTATCAGGGTCAGCTGATCTGTTGAATTGTCTGCCCCAGTTTCTTCACAGCCAGGTCAATGGTGGCGGTATCGGCCATGGTATAGTTCAAACGCATGGTTTCAATGCCCTCATTCTCATCGGTAAAGAAAAATTTGCCCGGTACAAAGGCCACCCCGTTCTCAATGGCTTTGTAATAAAGCCGGATCATATCAAACCCTTTGGGCCCGGTGACCCACAAAAACATCCCGCCGTCAGACGGGGAACAGGCAAACTCGTCGGGCAGGTGAGCCTTGATGGCAGACAGCATGGCAGCCTGCTTGGGGCGGTAGAGATCGATAATTTTCGGGACCTGTTTCTCCAGATACCCGCCCTCAAGGTATTGCGCGGCAAGGGCCTGGTTAAAGGTGCTGGTATGAAGATCCACCCCCTGTTTGACCCGGACCAGCCACTGGCTTAAAAATTGGGGGGCCACGTAAAAGCCGATGCGAAGTCCCGGTGCAAAGACCTTGGAAAGTGTGGAGATGTAGATCACATTATCCTTTGCCATGGTCTTAATGGCGGGAATATTGTCTCCTTTGTATCTTAAGGCGCTGTAAGGATCATCCTCCACCAAAAGGGCATTGTGCTTTTGGATGATCTTGGCAATTTTTTCCCGCCGTTCAAGGGTAATGGTCCGGCCGGTGGGATTCTGGAAGGTCGGTACAAGATAGATGAATTTTATATCATGATGTTCCAGGGTCCGGTCAAGGGACTCAGGGATAAGCCCCGCATCATCCATGTCCATCCGGATATATTCCGGCTCATAGGGGTTGAATGCCGATAACGCCCCAAGATAGGTCGGGGCTTCAAGGGCAATCTTATCCCCCTTGGAGATCAGCAGCTTTGCCACGGCATCCAGCACCCCCTGGGATCCTGAGGTGATGTTGACCCTGTCAGGTGTGGTATTGATGCCCCGTTTTTCAAGAAGCGCTGCCACCTGTTCTCTGAGCGGCATAAACCCTTCGGTCAGGTCATATTGCAGCGCCCCGGACCCGTATTTTTCAAGAACCTTTTGGGTCAGCTCTTTAAAAATTTCCATGGGGAAGCTTTCAGGGGACGGAATGCCGCCGGCAAGGGAGATAACACCGGGTTTTGACACCACCTTTAATATTTCCCTGATGGCATTGGCTTCCATCAGCCGGGTTCTGTCTGCCAGCATATTTTCAAAATTCATTTTTCCCCCTTTTTTGATGCCGCCTGAACCTGAGACACTGAGTCCCTTTTGGTGCCGGTCTTCTAAAGTATGTGAATATTCAATCGTTTATAAAGGCAAGCCTACCATAGGCATATCCAATTAACAGATACAGAGTTTGAAAAAATTAACCATAACAGAAAGGTAATTGAGAATTAATAATGGAAAATGGATAATGAAGGAGGGAAATCAGTTTTTAATGGGTAATTTATAATGGGGAACTGAAAATTAAGGAAGAAAAACCTGTTGAATGATGGTATGCTGATGTATCCAAACAGAAATACATACATGAAAAAAGGATAAATAATTTATTATGACTGAGCATATAGTTCCTCAAACACAGAGTAACGCCAAGGCAAAAGAGTATGTTTGTCCGCATTGCAATAAAGTTCTTTTCAAAGGCAATATAAAAAAATTAAATATGGTGTGTCACCATTGCCAGAAAATGATCAGCGCTGATGCGGAGGAGCTTTTTCGAAAAGATACGGACGAATAAAAACTTTTGATCGGTTTTTAAATTCCCCACAAGTTTTGGCCATTAATTTTAAATTTCCTTATAAGTTTTTTCAATGATTTCATGGCCATATTTTCTTTCAAGACGCCGTATTATAAAATGACCACGCCCAATATCCTGAAAATGATCAATAAACAATGTATTAATAATGGCGCCACCGGCGGCACCTATCGCAGGGATGGCCTGTGCTGCTGCTTTTTCTGTAACCTGGATGCTGAAACGCCCTGCAATTTGAATGATTAATCGAACAAGGGCAGGCGCTCCTTCTTCAACAAACCCTTTCTTGGTTAAATATTCAGCAGCTTTTGAGACTGATTGAGCTAAGGCCGCTCGTACTGCAAAGTACCCGGATTCAGATGCATCATCGCTCTGACTTGGTCCACCAAAAGCAAACACTTCAAGGCATGCTATTTTGGATTCAACTGAGAAGATATTTTCACCCTCACTTCGTGCAATATCCGATATAGAGCGCAACATGATTGTTGTAGAAATTGGTAGTTCGATTGCCATCGCAGCCAAGCCAAAAAAACCACCGATACCTCCTGTTGTAGCGACTGCCAATTTATGCCAGATGTTTGATGCTTCTTCACCAGGGATATCTTTCATCGTAAAAATAGCTGCATGGACAGCCTTGGATAGTGATACTTGTGTAACTTCACCAATTTTTGTACTCCAGTTCTCAGGCAATAATTCAACTCCCTTTTCGATTGGCGTACCAATAAAATTGGTAATTTTTGCTGCAACACCAGGGTTTTCAAGAAGCATTTTTGCTTTTTTTAAGTCATTCAAATCATTTTGTTGAAATTCCATATTAATCCTCATAAGGAACTTAGAAAAATTACCAGATATTGTCAGGTAGGGCTGGTTCGGGCAAAACAGCACTAATTATGATGTTGTGAAAATAAACAGGCGATATTTTTTTGGATGGTTTTATAAAGAAAGTTGTGTTGACCATAATTTTTAATAACAATTCTCATGGATTTTTCATAGGATAAAAGTGCCTCGTCCCATGCACCCGATTGATAGTATAGTATACCAAGATTATTGAGGAGTTTGGCGATAAGGCATTTCTTTTTTAATTCCATGGCCAATAAAAGTGCCTGCTTGCAATTGTGAAAAGCTGAATCGAAATCACCATTATTCCCGGCAACCATCCCTGAACGACTTAAGGCTCCGATTGATTTAAGCATTAACTTTAGTTTTTTCTTCGGCAATCTGGGGTAGTTTGATTTTTTGTTAAAGGACATTGACGACCTCCTCTGACCATTTATTAATTACCAGGACTTCAGGGGTACTATCAATTAGGAGCAAATCACAGTTTAGAATCGTACCAAAATCTCTTGATCTAAATTATTTCCAAAACCCCATAAAAGATTGGGTATTTTAAAAACAAATGTTCAAATAATTATTGGGTGAACCCTTAGTGATTCGTCAAGCAAAAATATTCATTCGTCTCTTACACCTAAAATACCATAAAAACAGATATATGTCGATTTCTTATAAAAAGGACTTTACGTATTTCCAAGCAGAGATTAACTCAGGATGTGTCCGTTGGTATTGTATGTATGGAATCAGATACCGCGATTTAGAAGAAATGATCATAAAACGAGGCGTTGATGTGGATCATACAACTTAGTTTCATTGGGGTCAGCAATACGCACCCGTAAATTTACGCTAAGTGCAGCAACCTGGTTTTATAGGGGAATGAGTTACAGGGAGTACCAGAATAAAGTCAACCCCTTTTTTCCATATATTTTATAGGCG
>CAZLTD010000048.1:0-36333 GCA_964562385.1 uncultured Desulfobacula sp. | reverse complement strand
TTATTCGACGCTGATTTTATTATGTAGGGGTCATTATTGCACGCTGATCAACAATCTCAATTGTAGAGTGTCCCAGAAGCCCCTTATGGGACGACCACAAGAGAGAAGCATCAACCACTTACAAGGACGCACGAGTGTATTTTAATTTTGGCTTAATTTATAGATTTGTTGTCTGAAGGGGTGAAATAGGGGGTGAAAATTTATCCCATAAAATCAAAAAGGCTTTCAACAACCAGTTGAAAGCCTTCAGTCTCTAAATGGTGATCCCACGGGGAATCGAACCCCGGTTTCCGGCGTGAGAGACCCTTGTAATGATGGTTTCAAGTGATATTGTGAATTTGAAAATACCCATGCTATTCACCATGTTTCCCACGACAATCAAATCAATAAAAAAAATGGAAAATCTTTAGAATCCAGAAAGGATAATTGAAATAACAATTTCCCGGTAGCGATTCTGGGAGCAGGTAAAGGACTATTTTTTTCAATTCAATATAGCTTTCGTTCAGACTATTCCAGATGTTTCAAAGGACCGGAGGGGGACCGGAGGATTTCGGGCTCCAATGCTGGTATCTGCCTTTATAACTTCAACTGTCGGCTATGCTGTGTGTAATTGTTGAAGTTTATCCTTGGCTTTTACTAAAATGATTTTACCATCTTTCCATACAGGTATTGAAAGATCCAGATTGGCTGCCCTTTCAACGGCTTTCTTCGCAGCCCGGTGCATTGCATTCAAAGCCAATTGTGAATTTGATTCTTTTTTCATGCTTTTTCCTCTATTATCGTGGGGATATCACCAGAATTATCAAAAATTACCCAATCATCAACTATATGTTTATAATGCTTTTGAAAATTCACCCATCCCCGATGGTACCTTCGTATAATAACATTTTCAGGGACACTATGTCCACCTTCAGATACCCTTGTCTCTACACGCTTGATGGCCATTTTCTCATTCGGAAGTTTGAGAAAATACAGAATTATTTCATAACCGGCCTTTTTCCAGTTTTTAATTCGGTCTATATAGTTTAATCCGCTCAGTGTTGTTTCAAAAGCAAAAGATTCTTTATTGGAAACAATCGTATCCATTCTTTTCAAAAAAAGCTTGCCGGCTTCTATTGCAACACTTTCAGGTTTGAAGGGTGCAATTCCCCTGGCGATTAAATCTGCATTCAGAAAATTCAAGCACTCAGCTTCTTCCGGCAGAAAATTTTCAGCAAAAGTTGTTTTCCCTGCACCATTGGGTCCTGCAATAATGTAGCATTTCAATTTGTTCTTCGACATTCATCCCACCAGTAAGCACCTTCAGTTAAAATAAAGATTAAATCTTTATATAGCGTTAAATAAAATTAAGGACAAGATTTACCGCAATTTGTATAGGGACAAATTAAATAAGGAACAAAATATTCCCAATACCGATTAAATGAATAAGCCGTTTTGTCCGTTATGAAACCCAAAAATCATGAATGATAGATGAAGAATGATGTCCTCTAATAACAATTTAGAGGGCATCACAATGGGTTACTTTTTATATTCTGGGTGATTGGGGTTTAGTTCAAAAATAAATCTGTTTTTATGTGGGGAACAAATCACATTAAGTTTTTGTCTATATCCATTTTTCCATGCAAAATACCAATAATATCAATATAGCTGTTTGAGATAAGATAAAAAATGATGTGTTTCCGTACAGGAAAGGAATAATATCCAGGAACAATTTCAGGCCGATGTTTTCCGAGCTCCGGATTATCTGCAAGTTGGTTAAGCTTGTCCTCAACATCTTGAAGATATTTTTCAGCTCGCTTCTCGCCCCACGTTTCAACGGTATAATTCCAGATGTCTATTAAATCAGATTTTGCTGAAGGCGTGAGGCGGTATTTAGGCATTCCTGGCCTCAGTAATAATTTCGCTCACGGATTGGGCAGCAAATTCTCCCCGTTTGACTTGCTCTGCACCAATCGATAAACGTTCTCTTAATATTTCAAGTTTCATGTGCTGTACCAGTTCTTCATTTTTTTCCCAGAATCGCAAAGCGTCCCGAATCACTTCACTGGCATTGTTGTAATAACCTGATGCTACTTTTTGTTTAATCCGGGTTTCAAGCTCAGGTGTTAGTGAGATATGCATGAGAACCTCCTTATCTAATTGAATACTATATATAATTATAATGAAACTACAAACATTGTCAATCTTTGAAAAGATACATCTGTGAGGGTCGTAAGAGCATCTTGATTTGTGATTAAATTGTAGAATGACTGCTGAACAAAGAAAGGTTTTCAGAATCTTTCTGAAAACCTTTTGATATCTTGGTGATCCCACGGGCAATAAAAATAAATCTGTCCCCTTTTTCCCACTTTTTCTAAGAAGGCAAGTCTGCGTGCCCCTTAACCAAAAAAGGCTTTCAACAATCAGTTGAAAGCCTTTAGTTCCTAAGTGGTGATCCCACGGGGAATCGAACCCCGGTTTCCGGCGTGAGAGAACGGGAAGGACTCAATGCATTTTTAAAATTTATTTAATAATTCAAGGGTTTTGTGTTTTTTTGTATTCGTCTGTTTCTATATTTATTCATATTTTTTACACGTGATTTTACACATAAAAAATTGTAGTAGAACAATTCAATCGTTGTAAAGCTTGAATTGTTTAGAGGTTTTCTACTCCGGTAAGAATGGTGGATTCTTTACAAATATCTTTTTTACCTTGAGCGTTATTTGAGCATCAAGGGACGATACTTCTGGATACTCCAGAAAAGTTATTCCATAAGCAAAATAGTATCCACCTTTTAATTTCTTAATATCCTCCACGTGAAATATCTTTAAGACTTCATGTTTTTCAAAACTTTCAGAAGGGAAAAATAAATAAGAAATTTCGCAAGGAAAAGTTCTATTGCTGTTATCAAGCCCACGTCCAAAAATCATAACCTGACTGTTAGTATCAAATTCGTTCACCTTGATTTTATCAACTTTAAAAATTGTTTCAAGCGTCAGATCAAAACCATCGTCCCCAAGTTCAACTCCGGAAAGGGATGTTTCTCCTGTCTTTTCATTCGTGATTGCCAGTTGAACAATTTTTTTGTCCATTTCTCTTTTCCCTTTATTCTTAGTTTTTGTCCGTTAATTAATATAATCTACTAATTTTTGTTTAATGCTCGGATATAATTGTTCCAACTCAGGGCTGTAAATGAGTACTCGCATTTGATCTGGAACAAAAGAATAAAGACCTGATAAGCTTAATATTTCTTCTTCTTTATAAATATTAAGAAATTTTTGTTTTTCAGTAAGATTTACATAATGAAGGACCAAAGCACTCGGGGCCGTTCCGAACTGGGAAGCCCTCTATTGATTTTACGACCTGTGCCTTTACCCATGGCCGCCTCCTTTCTTTTTTGAGGATTTTGGATAATCACAAAACCCTTCTGCAAGAGCTTCTTCTCGTTTTTTCTGATTAGCTTTTACAAGTTTGTTTTTAACATAGATGGTGCCTGCACTTGCTGCACCGACGCCAACTGCACCAAACCCAACTGGAACAGAAACTACAGGGAAGGCTGTTGCTCCAATAGTGACCAAAGCTTTGGTCAAAAAACTTGCTGTAGACGCTTGAAAGATAAATCCGGCAGCTCCACCTGCTGCAGCACCTGTCATAATAGAGGCCCCGTCTATTGTTTTTTGAATCGTTTTATTAATTATTGAAAACATATCTTATGTATCCTTTAATTCTGTTTATAAGATTATAGTTAACGGCAAGCCCACTAAACAGCGAGCTTGCCAGAAAGACTTATATACCCATGGACTGATTTAGCTTTGCCCATATGTCAGAGAGCGCCCCAGCTCCAACACAAACAGTCAATGCTAAAGTACCAAGAGTTGGCCCAAGTACTAAACCCGCTCCAGGGATTGATGCCAAAAGCCATGAAATAGCAGCCCCCAGTATAAAGCCATGGGTTGTCCTGGGATATTGACTTGCTAACCAAAGGGTTTTTTCTACTAACCATCTGCCGACTTTAACCAGTTTTTTACCTATCTTTATGACGTTGTCACGTATGTCATAAATGTCTTTCTTAGTTTCTACATCAATGTTTAACCTGTTAGTGTCTGCATGGAGATCTTCGTTTGTTTTTTTCATTTTTTTTTGTTCCTTTTTATGATTGCTGTCATATTCATCTTTATGTTTCTCTTTATGGTGTTAAAATTTATGCCAAGAGGATTCCCAAAACAGATAGTCCTGCCTTTAAGAGGCCACCAAACATATTTGAGTTCCGCACCTACATTAAGTACTGAGAGTCTTTTTTTTAAAATGGCTTCGTCTTGGTGTTTATCTAAAACTTCTTTGGTTTTTAAATTAATCATTATTAATCTCCTATTTTGAATTTACTGGACCATTAGAAAAGCCACATTTTATAGCTGCGTCTCTTCTCTCTATTCTTTTCTTCACAAGCTTGTTTTTTCCATTTTTATGTTTCCTTCTCCTAAAACACTTGTTAAGCGTGGACGGGTTTTACGAAATCTGGTACCAAGCCCACCGATCTGGCAGGCTTGGCTGAAAATTAAATTAAGCGTTTTGCTGGTGCCGTCTGTCCAACTGATATCCGAGATCGCTTATGGCACCCATCATAATGCAAGCTGGAAGGACGAGATGTCCCACTATAGGGCCAAGAATTAAACCCAAACCCGGAATGGATGTAAACAGCCAGGTTATCCGCAGCAGGAAGTTATAGGGGAGAATCCGCGTATACCGAAATCCGACCGCCATACTTCAGACTTTTACAAAGATTTATGGGAATCTCTTACAAATCAAGGTGTGTGGGAGAGTGAAATCTGGAATCGCCGAAAAAATGGTGAGGTTTATCCTGAATGGTTGTCTATCAATACAATCAGGGATTCTTATGGTAATATTATTGATTATGTTGCCCTGTTTCACGATATAACAGATATTAAACAAAGTGAGGAGAAATTCCAGTACCAGGCCAATTATGACGCTCTGACAGATTTGCCAAACAGACAGCTGTTTAATGACAGGCTGAAGATGGCCATGTCCAGGGCACGCAGGAACAATTCATACGTGGGAGTGTTTTTTCTGGATATTGATAATTTTAAAAATGTTAATGACAGTTTGGGGCACTATTACGGCGACCAGTTGCTCCAGCAGGTTGCCAATCGCCTGTCAGGCTGCTGCCGTGAAGAAGACACCGTTGCCCGGTTGGGTGGCGACGAGTTTTTGCTGATTTCAAATTATGACACAGAAGGGCTGAAATCTGCCGCCCGGTTAGCCAGAAGGGTTATTGATATATTCAATAAGCCGTTTTTGATTGAAAAAAATGAGATCTACGTCAGTACGAGTGTTGGTATTTCAATTTATCCTGATGACGGTGATGAAATTGAGGTGCTGGTTAAAAATGCAGATGTAGCTATGTACCGGGCTAAAGAAAAGGGGAAGAATCAGTTTAAATTATACACCGAAAGGATGAACCAAAAAGTTTTACGGAAAATTGAATTAAGCAATGCACTGCGCGGCGCACTGGAAAGGGGAGAGTTCGCAGTTTTTTACCAGCCAAAAGTGGATGTCCGGAAAGGAAAGATTGCCGGGCTGGAGGCATTGGTTCGTTGGAATTGCAATAGTAAAGAGATGATATCTCCCTATGAGTTTATCCCTCTGGCGGAAGATGCCGGTGTGATTTCATCAATTGGAGAGTGGGTGCTTGCTACTGCATGCCGTGATACATTGGAATTCTGTTCGGTTTGCGACCATGATCTGATGTTGTCTGTTAACCTTTCTGTAAGGCAGTTTCGTGAAGAAGGACTAAAAGACAGCATCAAACGAATTCTTGATGAAACAGGTTTTCCTCCGCACCATCTGACGCTGGAGATCACTGAAAGTATAGTGATTGATAATATTAAGAAAACAATAAAAGTGCTTAATGATATCAATAAATTGGGTGTGAAGGTATCAATAGACGATTTTGGAACCGGATATTCATCACTGTCATATTTAAAAAGAATGCCGTTGGATGAACTGAAAATCGATAAATCGTTTATTGACGATGTTCCCGACGATTCAGACTCATCAGCTATTGTGACGACAATTATTTCGCTTGCGAAAAATCTGAAATTAAAGACCGTGGCTGAAGGGGTGGAGACGGTTGAACAGCTTACCTTTCTTTGTGGAGAAGAGTGCAATGAGGTTCAAGGGTATCTGTTCAGCAAACCGCTGCCGGTACAAGCGTTAACAAAACTGCTAGAAGAAACAACCATAATGGATCCTGCCTGCTCTACTATCAGGGAATGACTCATGGTTGATCTGGCCCAATGCAGAAGATGGTAGAGAATTTTTTGTTTCAACGGGTAGAGAGTTTTTTAATCTTAATGTTTAACCTTTTTATTCTTGCTCTCAATGTTGAAGGGTTCATGTCCAGAATTTCAGCAGCACCCTCTTTCCCTTCTATTCGCCCGTTGGTATGAGCCAGGACATTCCGGATATGTTTTGTCATCATTTCGTTCATTGTAAGGTACCTGTTTTTTTTTCCAGGGGTTTTTTGCAAAGGGGCTGATTCGTTATTATTTCTAATCTGTAGAAAATCAAAGGAGATAGGTTTCCCCCGGCAAATGATCATGGCGTACTCAACTGTATTTTTCAGCTCCCGGACATTGCCGGGCCAATCGTGCTGCCTGAGCTGATCCATGGCATTTTCTGCAAATCGGTATTTATATGGCAAGCGCAGTTTTGAGGCATTTAGTTTTGCAAAGTGATGCACGAGAGGGGCAATATCCTGTGTTCTCCTTCGCAAAGGGGGGATCTGGATGGGGAATGTGTTCAGTCTGAACCATAAATCCTTTCTAAACTTCTTGGCAAAGGCCATTTTCTGCAGGTCACGATTCGAAGCGGCAATCACCCTTGTATCAACAGAAATTGATTTTTCTCCGCCGACACGGCGAAAAGTTTTGTTTTGTAATACTCTGAGTAATTTAACCTGCGCACTTTTTGACAGTTCGCTGATCTCATCTAGAAAAATTGTTCCTCCATCTGCCTGTTCAAAATATCCTTTTTTGCTGTCTGTTGCACCTGTGAATGCCCCCTTTTCATGTCCAAATAGTTCGCTGTCCAATAATGATTCGGAGATAGCACCGCAATTAACGCACACAAGTCTCTGGTTTTTTCGTCCCGAGTGATAGTGAATGTTGGTGGCGATCACATCTTTTCCCACTCCGCTTTCGCCGATCAGCAAAACCGGTGTATCCAGTTTGGCGACCATGTCTGCAAATATCATCGTGTCTTTCATGCCGCCATCTTTTCCAACAATAAGCTTGGTCATCCGGTT
Source organism: uncultured Desulfobacula sp. (assembly GCA_964562385.1). GTDB lineage: Bacteria > Desulfobacterota > Desulfobacteria > Desulfobacterales > Desulfobacteraceae > Desulfobacula. Next base: position 29,030 of record CAZLTD010000048.1, on the reverse strand, counting down.
TCGTGTTTCTCTGTTTTTTGTGGCAATATGTTTCTTGGAGCCTGCGATGTTGGAATAGATATGCTGCAGAATAAATCCGATCTGGTCTGAGATCTTTTGAATGTCAGACAGGTCCCGGGGGGTATATCGGTCCGTATCCCACAAGACCATGTTGAATATGACATGCACCCCGGATTCCAGCTTGCCGGGCAGCATAATAACGGATGCTGTTTCAATGATTCCCACATGTGCATTGAATTCTCTAATCAAAGGGTTGGCCATACTGTCGGTGATATATGTGCCGGATGTGCTGCTTATCAGGTGTCTGGCAATATCTGCAGTGTCTTTGGAGAATGTTATCGTGTCATCGACAAATAGGACATCCTGGTCTGTTGCATGGATGCGGTCATGGGCGGTGTGTGATTCCGCGTCATAGAGAACAATGGTCAGAAAATCCATGGAAATGAAGCTTTTCACAGAGTCAAATAGAATCCGGACAACCTTTTTCATATCATCACATTTTAGAATTTGTCCAACACACTCCGTAAATGAATCAGTGTCCATGCTGTTTCCTTTCAGATTTTGTTAAACCAAAACGAGGTATCCTGATGCAGTATATAGCAACGCTGCCATATTTAACAGAATTTCTGTTAAATATGGCGGAAAATATTTATGATAGATTGTAACCTACTGGAATTAATAATCATATTTTTCGGCATGGGTTTTGCTAAAGTTGTTGTTAATAGATGGCTAAATCATAATTTCAAGGTTATTTCCTCTATTTGGAATGAGGGCACAATAATTTAAGGAGAAGCTACATGGATGAGAGATTTGAAATCAAGAACCTGGCAGACATCGAAGCTATTGAAAACAGACCGATTGATGAGAGGTTCAAGGAGCAGAGTACCTATGAAATGATTAAAAGCGGTGTCGAGCTGAACCCAGACGGGATTGCTCTTAGTTTCCTGCTTTCCGGTGATACCTATGTACAGCCCATGCAGATCACCTATCAGGATTTTCTTAAGAGAATCCACCAATGTGCAAATCTTTTTTATGATCTGGGCATCGGTCCCCGTGATGTGGTGACCTTTCTTTTGCCGAACATTCCGCAAACCCACTACGTAATCTGGGGTGCTGAAGCAGCAGGGATCGTAAATCCGATCAATCCGCTTCTTGAACCCGCCACAATAAAAGATATCTGTAATGCAGCTAAAACAAAAATCCTGGTGGCGCTGGGAGAGTTTCCCGGAAGCGACATCTGGCAGAAGGTGGAGGAGATAAAGGATCAGATCCCCACACTTCAGAAGGTGGTGCGCGTAATGGGTCCGGGTGACGATACCGATAATATAATCGGATTTGAAGACACTTTAGACAGGTACACGGGTGATAGTCTGATATTTGATCGAAAGATCGAACCGGATGATATATCTTCCCTCTACCATACCGGCGGCACCACCGGAACCCCCAAACTTGCCAAAAGAACACATTTTAACGAAGTCTGCATGGCGTGGATGATAAGGTCAACCGGTGAGATGAACGCCGAGAGCACATTGATGTGCGGTCTGCCTCTTTTTCACGTGAACGCGACCTCAATAACCGGACTTGCTCCATTTTCAGTGGGGGCGCATGTTGTTCTGCTGTCACCGGCAGGGTTTAGAGAACCCTCGATTATTATTAACTTTTACAAAATTGTGGAACACTTTAAAGCGAACATATTTTCTGCTGTCCCGACGGTGCTTACCGCCCTTCTGGATGTCCCGCCAGGTGATAATGACATCAGCTCCCTGCATTATGTTATCAGCGGTGCAGCCCCTTTAAGTGTTGAAATTATTAAACGTTTTGAACAACAGACCGGCATGAGGATTTTAGAAGGATACGGATTGACCGAGGGTGCCTGTGCATCTGCAGTTAATCCCCTTAACGGAAAAAGCAAACCCGGAAGCATCGGTATGAGGATGCCGTATCAGAATATGAAGACCATTATCATTGATGATCAAGGTAATTATCTGCGCGATGCAGAAACCAATGAAATCGGAGCCGTTGCCATACAGGGCCCTAATGTATTTAAGGGCTATGTGGAGGATATACATAATAAAGGGATTTGGGTTGATGGTGACTGGTTCAATACAGGGGATTTAGGCAGGCAGGATGAAGACGGCTATTTCTGGCTTACCGGCAGGAAAAAAGAGTTGATTATCAGGGGCGGGCACAATATTGATCCGGCTGCCATTGAAGAGGTGCTGTATATGAAGCCGGAAGTTTTGGTGGCAGCTGCCATAGGGCGCCCGGATGCATATGCCGGCGAGGTGCCGGTTGCCTTTGTCCAGTTAAAGGAGAACAGCGCCATCACATCCCGTGAGTTAATGGAATTTGCAAGGGAACAGGTAGGAGAGAAGGCAGCAGTGCCCAAAGAGATATTTATCATCGATGCTATCCCGGTGACCCCTGTGGGCAAGATTTTTAAACCTGCGCTTCGATGGAAGCTCATTGCCGAGGTTTTCAAATCGGAACTGGCATCATTCAAAAATACGGCTGAATCTTTTGACGTCACGGTAAAAGAGGATAAAATTCATGGCAGTCATGCTCAGATCACTGTTATCAACCCTACGGATTCGGATCATCATGCAATTGAGAAGAATATAAAAGAAAAGTTTGCGGGGTACAGCATTCATTACAGTGTAAGCATCTGTTAGCTGTTGGTTTGTTAATCGTGGTGATATCAGATCAATTTATGCAACATCATCTAGGTCTGTCAAAGACCATAAGGAGTAAGATATGGGGTTTAAACAGGGCAACAATACCGTATTTATAAAAAAATGCGAAGAGTATGACCGGGACCGGCTGCAGGAGATAATTGCCGAAGGTATGGCGCAGTTGAACTATCATCCCCGGGGAAATGTAATGGTGAAACCCAATGTGGTGTTTGCATACGATACTGATACGTTCGGTACCGGAGCATATACACCGACATCGGTTGTCGGGGCTTCTTTGTTAGCCCTTTCAAAATCTTCCGGGGTAAAACAGGTGGAAATGGGGGAAAATTGTGCTATCGGATTTCCCACCCGCCTTTGTTACAAAAGCGCCGGCTATTACGACGAAATGAAATATGTGAAAAAACATGCAGACTGTCCCGTGGATATGTTCTGTATGGATGAGGAACCTCGCAGCTCCGTATTTGTCGGTGGTGTGGTTCATGATAATTTAAGAATTTCCAAGAAAATGGCCAATGCGGATTCCAAGGTGTATCTGCCTAAACTCAAATGCCATTGCGTCACGGCCATGACCGGTGCCGTGAAGTTGAATATAGGGATCTGCTCCGATGACGAGAGATCCATCCGCCATGATTTCATGCTCAATGAAAAAATAGTGGATCTGCTAGAACCGGGATATCCGGACTTTATCGTCATGGATGCCGTAAATGTAGGAATGGGAAACGAAGCGTTCCCGACAACCCGTAAACTGGGACTGATGATTATGGGAACCAATCCTATGGCTGTTGATATTGTCGGTTCCAGGCTTCTGGGGCTGGGCGTTGGTGATGTCCCTTACCTTAAAATAGCTGCTGAGAGAGGCTATACACCCGGCAGCCTGGATCAGATAAAGATAACAGGGGACCTGTCCAGTATTGCGGATTTAGATGAGCAGGCACAACGTCTTCTACCCTATGATGATGAGTTTTATCGGTGGCAGGATGTAGATAAGGAATTAAAACGGCTGAATTCACCCATGCGGTTTTACTGGGGGCCCCATCAGGGCGGAAAAGGGCATAAGTGTTTAACCGGCTGTGTTATGGGCATTAAAATGTTCCTGGGTTCAATGGAAAGATTTGCAGGCCCAAAAGCGTTTGCAAAGGCAAAACCGGTCAGTTTTGTTATTGGCCGGTATGATGGGCGTATTGACGCCAGGGGTGAAGAGGTGTTTATGCTGGGAAGCTGTGCCAAAGCAGATATTGTCAATGCAAAAAAAGTGACAACCATTGACAAATGCTTTACCACAGCGGGTGATATGAATCTGTCGTTTGGACATAAGCTTGGCATGCCTTGCCCCACCCGTGATCCCGCCTTTCTTTTTAATCTGACAAAGGCCACACTCAGAGCTTCAGCCAGGAAAATCGCCAGCATGCGATATTTTCAGGATATGGGCCATTTCTTATCAAAAGGTCTTGTACGAAAGGTTTAGGATAACAGGAGGTATATATGTCAAGAGGATATACAGGTAAATACTGCATTGTGAACCTTTCATCGGCGACCAGCGAAATTATCGAGCCGGGAGATGAGTTTTATAAAGATTTTCTAGGGGGTTACAGCCTTGGGGCAGCGGTTATTATGGAGCGCCAGCAGCCTGGGATCGATCCCCTGTCTCCGGACAGTTACTTAGGGTTCTGCTCAGGACTGCTCACCGGAACAGATGCCCTTTTTTCCGGGCGGTTTATGGTTGTGGGAAAGTCTCCGCTGACCGGCGGATGGGGAGATGCCAATGCTGGGGGGTTTTTCTCAAGAGAGCTTAAAAGAAACGGTTTTGATGCTGTTTTTTTTACCGGGGCATCAAAGACGCCCGTCTGGGTCAGTATAACAGATGGGCAGATTAGATTTCATGATGCATCGTCTCTCTGGGGCAAAGAGATCCCGGAGACTGAGAAGATTATAAAAGATACACTTGGAGAGAAAAAGGCCCAGGTGGCAAGCATTGGTAAAAGCGGTGAAAAGCTTTCCCTTATTTCGGGAATTGCCACAGACAGTGCCAGGATAGCAGCAAGATCAGGCCTGGGCGCTGTTATGGGCAGTAAAAACCTTAAGGCACTGGCCCTACGCTCAAAGGGAAAAATTGCAACGGCATTCCCAAAAGAGATAAAGGCCATAAATAAGAAATTTATGATGTCCTACCGGAAATCCAGCTTTGCAGACCGGCTGACCATGAAATACCTGGGACCTTTAAGTAAATTGATTGCACGGACCGGGATCTCGGTTCCTGCAACGCCCTCTCTTATTAAGGAAATTTACAGGACCCACGGCACCTCCGGCCTGACGGCCTATTCCGCCATGACCGGGGATATGCCTATTAAAAATTGGGCCGGCGTTGGCTACCGGGATTATACCTATGATGCGGCAGTAAAGGGGTCCGGCAAAAATGTCAAACAGTATCAGAAAAAAAGGTATGCCTGCCAGGGTTGTCCCTTGGGCTGCGGGGGAATCATCGATATTAAAAAAGGAAAATATAAAGGGAAAAAAGGCCATAAACCTGAATATGAAACCATAGGCGCATTTGGCGGCATGCTGCTGCAAAAGGATTTTGATGCCATTGTCGAGCTTAACGAAATGTGCAACCGTGCCGGCATAGACACCATATCAACCGGAGGGACTATTGCCTTTGCCATTGAATGCTATGAAAACGGAATCATTGATCAATCCGATACCGGCGGGTTGGAGTTGGGCTGGGGCAGAACCCGGGAGATTATCAAACTGACGGAAATGATGATTGACCGACAAGGGTTTGGTGATATCCTGGCTGATGGTGTAAAAAAAGCTGCCCAAAGGATCGGAAAAAACAGCGAAAAATATGCTGTCCATGCCGGCGGTCAGGAACTGCCCATGCACGATTCGCGTCTTGATCCAGGCTTTGCTATAGCCTATGAGTGTGAACCCACACCCGGACGCCATACCATTACATGTTATCTGTATACCGGTCTGTTCGGGCTTAAAAAAAGATTCCCTAAAGCACGGATGCTTATGAAAAAAGCGAAAGGGAAAGATGCCAAAAAGATAGCAGGTTATGCAGCCGGATCTTTTTACATGAACTTGCTCAACTGCTGCGGTATGTGCCAGTTTGGCGCCTTAACGAGTACATTACCGGTTGTAGAATATTTAAATGCGGTCACCGGATGGAATTTTTCCCCAGATGAATACTTGAGAGCCGGTGAACGGGCTTTAAATATCCGCAAAGCCTTTAATGTAAGGGAAGGCATAAGACCCGAAGATCATCAACTCAGTAAACGGGCCACAGGTTCCCCGTCCCTTAAACATGGACCGCTAAAGGATACCACAGTAGATATGGATGAAATTAAAATGTGTTTCTATGATACGGTGGGATGGGATGCTGAAACCGGTGGTCCTACCCGGCAGACCATGGAAAATCTGTGCATGGAAAGGATGCTTGAATAATTAAAATGTTTAAAGGCAAAACGATCATCATCACCGGTGCTTCAAGTGGGCTGGGCAAAGCTCTCGGGCAGCGATTTGCCCGGCAGGGGGCCAATCTTGCCTTGCTTGCAAGGCGCAAAGATGAACTCATGGCCGTTCAAAAGCAATTGCAGTCAGAAACCGCCAATGGACAGAGAATTGATATTTTCCCATGTGATGTGTCAGATGCCAGGCAGATAGAAAAGGCAGTGGGGCAACTGGTCAAGGAAACGGGACTTCCCGACATGCTCGTTAATAACGCCGGCGTCCTTGAGGAGGGCGCATTTGAAGATCTTCCGCTCTCCAGTTTTAAAACTATTTTTGATATCAATTATTTTGGTGTGGTGAATTGTATTAAAGCCGTTCTGCCCTATTTTAAGAAAAAAGGGGCAGGCAGAATCGTTAACATCGCCTCATTGGGTGGAAAGATGGCCTCTTTTGGATATTCCGCCTACAGTTCATCCAAATTTGCCCTGGTGGGGCTGACAGAAACTCTTCGTATGGAATTAAAACCCCAAAATATTGGTGTCACTCTGGTCTGCCCCGGCGAGTTTGAATCTCCCATGGTTGATGAACTCAACCGGTATCGCTCACAAAAAAACAGGATGATTACACAGACCGTGCCTGTTCTTCCCATTGATTTTGTTGCGGATCAAATCATATCCGGCCTGTTGAAAAAAAGATATTTGATCATTCCCGGCAAACTGGCAGTTTTGCTTGAAACGATAGCACGCTGGTTCCCATCGGCTTCAAGGGCCCTGGTCGACTATAAATTAAAACAGGTGTAAAATAAGGGTTGGCGGCAAAATTCTGCTGCAGTCCAAAAGAGCGACTAGGGGTTTTAGTGATTGAAGGTGCTACCGGATCATGGTAGGAAAAATAAGACCCTTATACCAACGATTGTTTTATGGATAAAGAGAATAGACCCAAAAGCCGAACAGGACAGGCAATGCAATCAGACAGATCCCAATTGAAAGCCAATTTCAGTCAAGCCCTCCAATTCGCATTAATCACTGATCCAGACGGTAGGGTTGTTAAAATAAATAAAATGTGCCCGAAGATCTGCAGTAACTCTGAAGAGAGTCTTGTCGGATTCCCCCTTTGGGATGCCCCCTGGTGCAAAGCATTTCCCGAAGTGGTGAAAAATACAAAGTCGGCTGTACAAGATGTTTTAAACAATGACGTTGTGCATGATGAAGCGTTGTTTGTTGATAAAAACGGAGATGTCCGTCTGGGGGTGTGCATTTTTACCCCAATATTGGATGCGGAAAATAAAATTACACTGATTTCGGTTGTTGGACTTGATATTTCTGACAGTAACGAAGCAGAGCAGAGATACCGGACTCTATTTAGCACAATGATGCAGGGTGTCGTGTATCAAGACGGAGACGGTAACATCACTTCAGCCAATCCGGCTGCCCAAAGGATTCTTGGGTTGTCGCTGGCGCAGATGCAGGGACGTACCTCTTTTGATCCACGGTGGAGGGCCATTCATGAAGATGGGTCTGATTTCCCAGGAGAAGCCCATCCATCCATGGTCGCTCTGGAAACCGGCAAAGAGGTTCGAGATGCAATTATGGGTGTTTTCCATCCGGAAAGGGAAAAGTATGTCTGGATCAAAATAAATGCGATTCCTGTTTTCAGATCCGAAGATAAAAAAGCCTGTGAAGTATACACTGTTTTTGAAGATATCACGAAACAAAAGGATGCAGAAAAAAAGTTTTATAAAAGTGAACAGAAATATAAACGACTGGTAGAGGATATTTCCCCAATTTGTGTTCTTTACAGCCATACGGTTGATTCGGTGATGCAGTATATCAGTCCTTCTGTGAGCAATCTTATTGATATGGAACCCAATGACTTTATCGGTCGAAAATGGACTGAGGTTGTCGATTGGCTGCCGGAGTCTATCGAAAAGGGTATGGACACGTTAAACCGAGTCTTGAAAGGAGAATTAGATCACGCAGACTTTGATATGTCTTTTTTAGACAAAGAAAGAAAGCTTAAAACCCTTCATGTTGTCCATCATCCCATAACAGATGATAGGGGTGAAATTACCCATATAGAAGGGGTTGCAACGGACATTACCGATCGGAAAATGCTTGAACAGCAACTGCAGGATCTTAATGCAAAGCTTGAAGAGAAAATAGATGAACGGACTGCTGATCTGGAGGATATGAATGTAGCCCTGAAAGTCCTTCTTAAAAAAAGAGAAGAGGATCAACGGGAACTGGAAGGTAATATTTTAGAAAATTACGATCGATTGATCATGCCATTTTTAAGGAAATTAAAAAAAAGGGCTGAACAAAAAGATCATCAAGAGTTAATTCGTGTCCTGGAACGAAATTTAAGTGAAGTCATTTCCCCGTTTTCCAGAAAGTTGACAGATCCAATGCAGAATTTAACCCCTTCAGAAATACAAATCGCCTCTTTGATTAAACAGGGAGCGTCAAATAAGGGAATTTCAAAACTTCTCAATATTTCAATCGGTACCGTAACCAACCATCGGAATCATATTCGAAAAAAATTGGGATTGGTCAACACAAAAATCAACCTTAGGTCCCACCTCTCTACACTATAATCATTACTGCTTGGCCAAACTTTGATGATGCTATCCAGATCCGGATATCCGGCTTGAAGGCTTTTTATATCTCCTTACTTTGTTGGGAGTCTAAAAACATACATATTAAATAGGCAGAATGTATGTGGTTTTGGTATCTATAAAGCATCCTTAATTTGTTGTATATTTATAGAAAGAATTACATAAATATTTGTTTTATTGTGATTTTTTAATCCAGCAAATATTAAAATTAAAAGGGGATGTCGATGCCTGCATTTTGCACTGTCACGGGTCTGAGGGTTGTTTCACAACCTGAATGGTGTTCTCAGAAGGTCAGTGAAACGTTTGAATCCAATTTCCATATAGTGGGCGATTCAATAATTTACAGCCGGCCTGCAGGATATGCGGATTTAAATGGGGTGAAAAAATCATTTGCACTTAATGATGAGGTGGCACGGGCAGTATCAGGCGGATCAGGATCATATATTCAGATCGAAGATTATGGCAATGTAAATGGGTCGGCATCGGAAACCCGAAAATATGTGGCTGAAAAACTCAACAGTGATCCCAGAAGGGCGGCTATTATATTCTGCAATACAAGCCTTCCTTTATTCATAGCTATTAAAATAGGCAGACGTTTAATCAATACAAAAATCGAGGTTCGAGTAGCCAAAACTTACAGGGACGCCATCCAGCTGGCCCTGAAACTCAATCAGATAAAAACGGATGAAAATAACCGTCCGATGCTGAAATTATGCACCGCCTGGGATCAAAAGAGTTCTGCTTTATTCACAGTAGATGTTTTTACCGATAAAGTGTTGGATATTCAAACTGAGGAATTTTCATCATATTCCAGTATCATTGATCACCGTGTGCTGCATTCCGCCTGCTCAGGATATTTCAAGGCTGAGCATATCGGCCTGACCGAACGTCTGCTTAACAGATGCCATAACACTTTGCCGGGAAAAACCATAAGATATAATGTTGTTGATTGCAGTCGTTTTAAAGGGATTCACCCTGCAGCGCGGTTTGAATATATGAAAGCTTTAAGAAAGTGGTATATTCAGTATCCTCTTGAAGGTTTTATTTTATACAATGTCAACAGGTCAATAAAGGCAGCTGTTCACATTGCGAGGCTGTTGATGCCGTTTAAGATGAGGATAGCCAGGGATATCCGGCATGCCTTTCAGATCATACAAAAAGGTACTAATGAGGAGTCATCCGGACAATTATCAGGTGGAAGTAACGATGATCTTACTTCTGTTTCACAAAATGATATAAACCGTTTGATTACATCCATCGGTAGTTTGAACTGGGGGGGCGATATAGATGATAGCGTACCTAATAATGATGAATCCAATGAAGATCATCCATTTTACAATATCTATCAGTCGATCAAGTTGATTAAAGAAGAGGTGGACGGACTCCTTTTCGATCGGATGCAAACTGAAAATGCACTGCGGGAGAACCAGAAATTCCTTGAGGCAATCATCGAAAATATACCTGACATGATATTTTTAAAAGACGCAACAAATTTGCAATTTGTACGCTTTAACAAAGCCGGTGAAAAAATGTTAGGTTATAAAAGGAAAGAACTTATTGGGAAAAATGACTATGATTTTTTCCCAAAAGAGGAGGCTGATTTTTTTACAGGCAGTGACAGGGATGTGCTGCGATCAGGTGAGCTGCTGGACATCCCTGAAGAGACTATCCAAACTAAATTGAAACAACAAAAAATTCTGCATACAAAAAAAATTCCTATTTTGGATTCAAATAATAAACCGCTTTATCTGTTGGGCATCTCAGAGGATATAAGTGATAAGAAAAAAGTTGAGGCTGTTGAAAGATTCCAGGCCCAGGTGATGAGCCAGATTCATGATTCGGTCATTACTGTTGATATGGAAGGCATTATAACGAGTTGGAATAATGGTTCCAGACGTTTATTTCACTATACAGAAGAAGAAATTTTGGGAAAGCATATCACATTGCTTTATCCTTCATATTATCATGAAACACTGGTCAATGATATTATTCCGGCACTTTTGAATCAAGGTTGTCACGAGTACGAAGTGGAGCTTCGTCGTAAGGGAGGGGATGCGTTTACAGGGCTTGTGTCTCTTTCGGTCCTAAAGGATAGCAAAGGTGAGATTAATGGTATGATCGGTTATACTTTAGATATTACAAAACAAAAGACAGCAGAACAGGAGCGTGAGCAGCTTATTTTACAATTGCAGGAAGCAATAGCAAAAATTAAAACCCTTAACGGTTTAATCCCCATCTGTTCTTCATGCAAAAAAATAAGAGATGACAAGGGATACTGGAATATTCTGGAATCATATATACAAGAACATTCTGATGCGCAGTTCAGTCATAGTATGTGCCCTGAATGCTCTGAAGAATTATACGGAGAGGAAGAGTGGTATGTTAAAATGGTTGAAAGACGGAAAGCAGGTAAATGATTTTTTTCAGTCTTTATACTTTTCCGCTTTAAAAGATTTTATTACTCTAATATTCAATTTTCTTATTTTTGCCCTCAAAGTGGAGGGCTTTAAATCAAGAATTTCAGCGGCACCTCCGCGGCCTTCCACCCGTCCATTGGTATGAATTAAAACCGCTTTAATATGGTTGGTTATTATTTCATCCAAAGGAAGATATTTTTTCTCATTTTCGGGCAGATGACCTGATGACTCAGCTTGCTTTTCCGCGTACAGGAACTCAAAAGAGATGGGTTTGCCACGGCTAATAATCATGGCATATTCAATTGTGTTTTTAAGCTCACGTACATTTCCCGGCCAATCATGATGCAGCAGTTGGTCCATGGCGTTTACCGAAAATCTGTACTTATAAGGCAGCAGTAGTTTTAAGGAAATCAGTTTTGCAAAATGTTTGGCCAGAGGGATTATATCTTGTTTTCTGTTGCGTAGCGGAGGGATTTTTATGGGGAATGTGTTCAGTCTGAACCATAAATCCTTTCTAAATGTTTTGGTTTGCACCATTTTCTCAAGATCACGGTTGGATGCAGCGATTACCCTTGTGTCAACCGATTTAGAATTTTCTCCTCCTACTCGACGGAATGATTTGTTCTGAAGCACCCGGAGCAGTTTAACCTGAGCGCTTCGGGATAATTCACTGATTTCATCAAGGAATATGGTGCCTTTATCCGCCATCTCAAAATAGCCTTTTTTAGATTCGGTTGCCCCTGTAAAGGCCCCTTTTTCATGACCGAAAAGTTCACTGTCAATTAGTGATTCAGGAATGGCGCCGCAATTGATGCAGATGAATGGATTTTTCGTCCGCTTTGATTTTTCATGGATCTTTGTGGCTATCAGATCTTTTCCCACCCCGCTTTCGCCAAGCAGAAAAACAGGTGTGTCCAGCCTGGCAACCATATCCACAAATACCATGGTGTCTTTCATGCCGCCCTGCTTTCCAACGATCTCTTTATCAAGGCTGTTTTCTGCACTTTTGGTTTGGATGGCCCTATGCTTTTTTGATCCGTCAATATGTGAATAGATGTGCTCCAAGACAAAGGTGAGCTGGTCAGATATGTTTTGGATTGTCAGCTGATTCTGCGGGGTGTATCCACCGGTTTCCCATAAAACCAGGTTAAGGACCGCATATGTCCCGGAGGTCAGTCGGCAGGGCTGAATAATGACTGAGGCTGTTTCAATAATGCCCACATGATCATTAAACTTTCGTATCAAAGGATGCGCCATACTGTCGGCAATATATGTGTTTGCCTCATTGCTCATGATTGCCATGGCATCATCAATGTCTGTTTGGGAAAATTGCAGGGAGTCGTCCACAAACAATGCATCCTGGTCGGTGACATGGATCAGGTCATATCCGGAATGTGATTCAGGATTGTACTGGAGTATGGTTAAAAAATCCAAGGGAACAATTTGCTTCATGAATTCAAACAAAATCCGTACGGATTTTTTCGGGTCATCAAGCTTAAGAATTTGTCCCACGCACTCTGCAAATGAATCGTATATCATCCTTCTCCTCTTTTGTTGGTCATTTGAGTAAAACCGGTCAAGGCGCAGCAGGATATTTTATTCCCGGCATTATATTACAGATCCGCGACATATGACAGTTATATTTGTTGTTAAATGGCGGCTTGTCTGTTGTTTGTCTTTAAGGTGCTGAAAATATTCTATATATTTTTTGGCCTAAAGTTTGCTTATAAAGGGGGCGTCATTGGGTCGAATCATATCCTGTGACTGAATTAGAGCAAAAAGAGTTACAAAAAGACAATGCGTATTGTTTGATAATATAAATTTTAATGGAGAAAAAAATGAAAAATTTCTGGTTTACCGACCCGTTCTTGAAACCGCTCCTGCCGCTTGCAGGGGCCTGCTTTGTAAAAGGGCTGGGCTCAAACTTTATGGCAAACAAGGTTTTTATGGGACCCAATATTTTCCCAGTGGGGCCGCAGATATTTCCCGGTGCGCCACCCCAGATTGCCTTGAAATGTCCAAAAAAGAAGGCAGTCATTGTCACGGATGATTTTTCAAAACGATTTATACCACAGGTTCAACGATCATTTCAGGATGAAGGGTTTGAGATGGAAGTCTGGGATCAGGCACAACCTGAAGCCCCCTTGTCTACAGTTAAAAACCTGGTGGAGCTGCTGGACCGGTTTGAACCGGATCTGATCATCGCCGTTGGCGGCGGATCGGTTATTGATACGGCAAAAGGGGGATGGGTGCTCTATGAAAACCCGGATGCGGATCTGTACAATATCTCTCCGCTGGCACCGCTTGTCCTGCGTAAAAAAGCCATTATGGCAGCTGTCCCGACAACAGCCGGTACCGGATCTGAAAGCACCAATGTCAGTGTACTGCATTGTGATGAAACCCATCGTAAATTCTATCTGGCCCATCCTGAGATTTTACCTGATTATGCATTACTGGCGCCCCAGTTCACAGCAAGCATGCCGCCTGAGCTGACTGCCGGTGTTGGTGTTGATGTCCTGGCCCATGCTTTGGATTCTTTTCACTCCACACAATCCAGCGACTATTCAGATGCACTGGCCCAGAAGGCTGTGCAGATGGTCTTTGACTGGCTGCCCGAAGCGTGTAAAAACGGGGACAACAGTGAAGCAAGGCTTCGGATGATCATTGCCTCAAATATGGCAGGTATGGCGTTCAGCTCCCACAGCACGGTTCTTTCCCACTCCCTGGGCCAGGCCTTTGGCGGGGTGTTCAGTTTTCACCACGGGTTGCTGGTGGGGCTGTTTCTGCCCTATGCGGTCCAGTTTTATCAGCCGGTAACAGATAAAACCCTTGAAATCTGTAAGGCCCTGGATATCCCGGGAGAGTCAAAAGAGGAGCGGGTGTCAGGACTGATTAAAAAAATTAAAGATCTGCTGGACACCATCGGCATTCCCTGGAGAATTAAGGATCTGGATATTACAGAAGCAGAGTTTAATGAAAAACTGGATCTTCTGTCCCAGTATGCACTTGAGGACCCGCCAACATTCTTCAGCCCCCGACCGCTGGATCATGAGCAATTTAAGAAAATTTTTCAATATGCCTGGGATGGAAAAGATATAGATTTTTAAGGAGACGATTAATGAACGGATACCACGGACAATTTTTAAAGGTTGATTTAACAAAAGGGACCACCTCGACAATGCCTCTGGCCAAAGAGGATATGAAAAATTTTATTGGCGGCGCCACCCTTTCTGCAAAACTGATGTATGATCATATCAATGCCGATATGGACCCCCTGGCACCGGAAAGTCCCCTGGTCTTTGCCACCGGCCCTTTTACCGGGACCACCATCCCCATGGTGAGCAGATACTCCATTTGCGGCATTTCCCCACTGACCGGGTACTGGGGAGAGGCCACCAGCGGCGGCAAATTCCCATTCCGCCTGAAAGCCACCGGATATGACGGTATTTTTATTACCGGGAAAGCAGATAAACCGGTCTATCTCTATCTGAGCGATGAGACCGTTGAAATAAAAGATGCAGCATTTGCCTGGGGAAAAGACAGCTACGACACCCAGGAGCTGATCAAAGAGAATGAAAACCAATCCAAACTCAGTGTTGCCTGCATTGGGTCAGCCGGTGAAAACCTGCTTCGAACCGCCTGTGTCATGAACGACAAGGGCCGGGCAGCCGGCCGTTGCGGGCTGGGCGCCCTTATGGGGTCTAAAAATTTGAAAGCCGTTGTTGTGGATGGAAAAAGCAAATCAGAGATTCACGATAAGGAAACCCTTAAAAAACTGAATAAAGAGGCGCACTGGGCCTTGAAAAATGATGTGGGTGTTGTGGGGCTTGGGGAGTACGGCACCATGCTCAGCATGGATATGGGAATGCTGCTGGGAGATGTTCCTGCCAAATACTTTACCAAGGCTGTCTATCCTGCGGAGAAAATCAGCACCCAGGCACTGCGCCAGGCCTACCTTGTCAGCCATTACGCCTGCCAGGGATGCCCTGTGGGATGCGGTAAAGAGGTGAAGAATTTCCGACCGGATATCCCGTCTGTTGACGGACCGGAATATGAGAGCGGCGCCGCATTCGGCCCCTTGTGCTGGAACTTTGATCTGGACTCCATTATCATGGCCAACCACCTGTGCAACCAGCATGGTATCGATACGATTTCCACGGGTGTCTCCATTGCCTATGCCATGTACCTGGCGGAAAAAGGTGTGCTGACCAAAGAGAAAGCCGGTCTTGAGATTAAATGGGGCGATGGTGATACCGTTGTCAAACTGGTAGAGATGATCATCAATCAGGAAGGAATTGGTGAGCTGCTCTCCAAAGGAACCCGTGAAATGGCCAAAGCGCTTGGGCGCGAGGATGATGAAGCAGCCCAGGTTAAAGGACTGGAGTTCCCTATGCATGATCCACGGGCCTTCCATGGCATGGCGATCTCCTATGCCACAGGGCCCAGGGGTGCCTGTCACTTAAAAGGTGACTATTATAGTGTGGATCTGGCAAAAATGGTGCCTGAACTAAACATTATCACCGGTGATCGGTTAAGCCCGGAAAACAATAAAGCCGAGATGGCAGCCAAGTATCAGAGCCTGAAAGATCTGTATGATTCATTGACTTTGTGCAAATTTTCTTCCATCTCCATTACACTGATCAGCCAGATGCTGACAGCTGTAACAGGCTGGGAATACACACCGGAAGATATCATGACCACCGGTGACCGCTCCTTGAACCTGAAACGGCTGATCAATATGAAGCGTGGAATGACCCCGGCAGAAGATAAATTGCCTAAAATCTGCGTTGAGGCGCTTACAGAAGGGAGCACCGCCAGGGTGGAGCCGGACATGGATCGTATGCTTAAAGAGTATTATGAGTACCGCAAGTGGGATCTTGAAACCGGGATGCCTGATAAAGAGATGCTCACGGAACTGGGCCTTGAATAATCCATTGAACTGAATGATGCGTTAAACCTGCCCGGTGACTGGTATTCCGTCACCGGGCAGATCTTCTACACTCCCTGAATCTAATAAGAGTAAAAGCAACACGGAAAGCACTAATCAAATTAAAATCAGGAGCAAAAATGAATTTTATAGATCAGATAAAAATATACGGCCATATGGTCAAATTTTTGGCCACCAGAAAAAAGTATAACCTCAAATATTGCCCCAAGAGCCTTGACCCGGATAAATTTATCCCTGCCGCCTCGGTACCAAATTTAATTGAAAACGGATCGGTTATCGCCTCTGCAGGGATGGCCGGGCACGCCAGGTGTTCCATATTCTTCTGGGCCATTAAGGAAGCATTTGAAAAGAATAAAACCCCCTCAGATCTGACATGGATTACCGTGGGCGCACAGGGCGGGAGGGGCAAACTGCCGGGTACCATCGAAGAGCTGGACAGCCCCGGAATTATCTCCGAATATATCTGCGGCCATGTGGAAACGGCAAAATCCCTGCTCAGGCTGGGGGATAAAGGGCAGATCAACCTGCATGTCCTGCCCCAGGGGAAAGTCGCTCAACTGCTGAAAGCGCAGGGATCAGGCCAGTATGAAATCGAAACCAGTGTTGGCAGAGGTACTTTTTTTGATCCGGCGGTCAAAGGCACCACAGCCGTCACAGCCCATACTCAAAATAACTATGTGAAAAAGAGAGGCGATAACCTGGTCTATTCCCTGCCGCCTGTGGATACGGCCCTGTTTGTTGCCTCCTATGCCGATGCCGAGGGCAATATCTATTTCAAGGACATGGTGACCATCACCGAGATCCTGGAAGTGACCCATGCGGCAAAATTTAATAAAGGTAAAGTCATTGCCACCGTGTCCTCAATTATTGAAAAAGATCCTTCATCCATCAGCCTTCCCGCCCATATGGTAAACCATATCGTTGTTAATCCGGCGAGCGAGCAGACCACCAGTATCCCGCAGAAAAAATTCTGGCCCATGTTCACAGAAGGGGGCAGTGCCGATCCTGACATGGCCCTGGCCAAGCTTAAAAAAATTAATGCCATCACAAAACTGGCGCCGAGCCGGGATGCTGTGGATGATGCCATGTCCAGGATGGCGGCATCGCTGTTTGTTAACCTTTCCCATAAAGGGGCTTTGGTGAATCTTGGCACAGGCATGCCGGAAGAGGTGGGTCGCCTGCTCTATAAATCCGGATTGTTCAAAGACTTTACCCTTTCAAGCGAAACCGGTGTTTACGGTGGCATCCCCACACCCGGTCTCTTTTTCGGTGGCGCTATTAATCCGGAAAAAATGTATACGTCATCGCAGATCTTTGATCGTTACAAAACCCATCTGGATACCACGGTATTGGGTACCCTCCAGGTGGACGGCTCCGGAAACGTCAATGTGTCCAAGCGCGGCGAGCGGGTGCTTGACTATGTTGGCCCCGGCGGGTTTATGGATATTGTGGACAGCGCAAAGAACATCATATTTATCGGTTCCTGGATGGCCCGGGCTGATTTCAGCCTGGAGAACGGGAAACTGAGCCTGAACAATCCGGGGATTCCTAAATTTGTCAATGAGATGCTTGAAGTTACATTTAATGCCAAACAGGCCCTGGATCAGGGAAAAATGGTTTACTACGTGACAACAGTGGGTGTTTTTGAATTGACCCGGAACGGCCTTCTGCTGATCCAGGTCATGCCGGGTATTGATATTGAAAGGGATATCCGTGGCACCTGCAATATCCCCATTCAGGTTTCCGATATTCTTGAAACCGTGCCCCGTGAGGTTGTCACTGGAGAAAACTATCAACTGACCTGGCGCCAGACAGAGTATAAAAAAGCCGGATGATTCCAATCTGTTCAAGGGAAACATCTCTTTAGGCTGTTTGGTTGATCAGGGGTGAGGTCGGGATTACACCTGATTTCGTCTAATCAAAGGACGGTGCAGGAAACCAAATTAATTTAGTTTTAACCAAATACAGACGGAGGAACACTATAAAAACAAAATTAATTTTTTTAGGCTACTGCCTCGTGGTGATCGGCCTGCTGACAGGCTGCCGTGATATTACCAACTTTGAAACCGTGGGATACGCTTACCCCTCTGTCGTTAATGTGGTTGCCATCAGCCGTTCAAGGGCAACAAAAGATGCAAGGTTCAACCAGGTGTTCCACTACCGTGATCTGGTTGACCACCACGGTGCTTCCGGTGTTGTCAGTCCCAATAATGATACTCTTTATAGCGGGCTGTTTCTGGATTTAAGGACCTCTCCCCAGATTGTTAAGATGCCCTCTTTTGCGGGGAAACGATATCAGTCATTGATGGTCAATGATATGCGTTCCTATAACATTGCCGAAATAATTAATGACGGTAGCGGTGGGCAATATTTATTTGCCGTCAAAGGATTCAAAGGAGAGGTTCCCGAAGGTGTCCGGCTCTATGAACCATTGAGACCCTATCTGGAAGGTGGATGGGAACTGCCGCAGATTATAAAACACCCTAAAACACAAGACCTTACTAATTTGGTAATTGTTGCCACTGATTTTGATATTCTTGCCTGTTTAAGGTCTAAACTCATTCGGTGAATGATTCGGATATGAATAATCTTTTAAGTTCGATTTGCTGCGCTGTCCATAAAAGGACAGCATTAACTTACTATTTTAGCAAAAATATTTTGGAGTTCATTATGTCAGAATCTGTTATTTTCAGACCTATCGGCCCGGTTACCACCATGCCGTTAACGACGGTTCCCGGCATTCCGGGGCTGTTTGCCAAACTGGTCGCCCTTTCCATGTTCAGGCCTTCAAGCCTTAGCACCGAAACCCGGCTGGAAAATCTTCACCTGGTGTTTGATAACTACCGGATGGATCCGGAAATTATCCAGCGGTTTAAAAAAGTCTGTGGATACGGCCAGGGCTCCGAGGCACCCGCTGTCCCAGCCCCGTATATCCAGACCCTGTTCATCGGTCTGATCTCAAAGTTTATCAGTTCCCCTCATTTTCCCATCAACCCCATGGGCCTGATCCAGGTGGGCCAGTCCTATGAAATGATAAGACCTGTCAGCCCGGATACAGTTTTAAACCTATCTTGTCACTTGCTGGAAATGACGCAAACGGAAAAGGGCATTCACACCCGGTTCCAACAGCTTGCCAAATCCGAAGGTGATCCGGTATGGCAGGGGATTGCTACCTATTTTACACGGGCTAAGAATCCGCCGCCAAAGAAGAAAAGCGATCCAAAAGCCCAGACTCCGCTGACAATTCAAGAAACCATTTCGGTACCGGCAAACATCGGCAGGCAGTATGCTGCCGTTTCCAGAGATTACAATCCCCACCACCTGTATGGCTGGACGGCAAAATTCATCGGATTCAAACAGGCCATCGCCCATGGCATATGGAGCCTTGCCCGGGCAGGAGCCTCCCTGGAAAAAGCCTTTGGATATCCAGACTGCATGGGTGTCGAAAGTGTACTCAAACTTCCCATTTTTTTACCGGCCACCATTACACTCGGGTATGAAACAGGAAAGGGTGTGACCTCCTTTGAACTCACGGATGCTCAAAAGGGATTGCCACATCTTAAAGGGACTTTTAAGGTTTTTTAGCTGCACCGGGGAAAGTTTAATGCTTGATGCCGGTTTTGCTTTGATCCGGGCAGACCACGGTTTCAACGGACTCAATAAACAAATTAAGTGAAGTGTGGAGTATAAATGAAGTGAACCCTCAACCAGTAAATATAACAATGATCGTGGATGAATCAGGGATTAAGCGTGTTGTACAGGTTCCAACTGAAATTCCTTTAACCATTAATTTAAACGGGGTGGAAATCGTAACCCTCATGACACTGGGGCTGGATCCTGAAAACCTTGTTCTTGGATATCTGAGAAATCAACGCCTTGTTGAACATTTTAAAGAGATCCTGTCCATGAATTGGGATTGGGAACGCGAAACCATATTTGTGAAGGCCCCAAAAGTCAACATTGTAGATTTGAAACGAAAAACAGGACGAAAAATTGTTACAACCGGATGTGGAGAAGGAACTGTTTTTTCATGTTCTATAGATAAGATATATGACCACAGGTTTCAGCCGTTTATAATACCCCCTAATGACATCAATGCATTGTGCAGCCTGATCAGCAAGCAAACAGGGATTTATAAAATTGCCGGGTCAGTTCATACTTGTGCGTTGTGCACTAAAGATCAGGTGTTGATGCAGATAGAAGATGTTGGACGTCATAATGCGGCAGATACGATTGCCGGGATGATGTGGCAGCGTCATCTGACTGGTGGGGATAAAATTCTTTATTCAACCGGTAGAATTACGTCAGAGATTGTAATAAAAGCGGCAATGATGGGTATACCAGCCATACTGTCACGTTCCGGGGTTACTCAATTGGGGTTGGAAATAGCACAGGATCTGAACATGGTCCTTCTGGCAAGAGTGAAAGGAAAGAAATTTTTAGTTTACAATGGCAGCCAATATATTGATTTTGAGGATTCCACTACAATATAAAATGATAAAGTGGTACTGATATTAGAGATAAATGCTTGAAAATGAAAAATGGGAGTGTGGACTGTTACCTCCATTCCAGACCCCCTTTATGTGTAAATGCCTGACGATATCGCCAAAATATTGTTGTGTCTCATACAAAATCGATTTTTTATAAAAAAAAGACCCCGTCGTCAGGACTCATCGGTTGATTATGGATACTATCTGATCGTATTGTCGAAAAAGGCCGTTTCCCTTCTGGAAAGTGATAATTCAATCACTTAATACCAGGTTAAAGGATTCCAAGAACTTTTATCAAAACTCCCCCTCACAAATTGTAGGGATGTCCTGACAGACAAAAGCCTGCAGAATGCATATTCTTAAAAGCAAAGAGTGAAAGATTATTTTTAAAATGATCGTTTTTGATTACGAATTTTTAACACCTGCCATTGGATGTAGACAAAATTTCGCTAATTAACCTGAAAAAAGAGAGAAAATAAATCATGATGAAATCCATTTTTATTTCAACAATTTTTGTGATCACTCTGTTCAATTGTCAGGGTATGGCAGCAGAGATCCGACATATAGACATCCCCGGTACCGGGGACAGCCAGTCATTGTTAAGGAGTCTTGCCGTTTTGTTTGAACAACGAAATGAGAGTATTAAGGTGACTATACCTGAAAGCATCGGTTCCGGAGGGGGTATCGACGCTGTTGCAAACGGGCGAGCTCTTGTCGGCCGTACTGCTAGACCGCTGAGTCAAGAGGAGAGGAATCTGGGTTTGATCGAGTACAGTTTTGCACGGGTGCCCATTGTTCTTGTGGTTCATCCCACCGTGACAGGCTTTGACAACCTTACAGACAGACAGGTAGTGGACATTTTCTCCGGTAAAATAACAAACTGGCTCACCCTCGGCGGGCCTGATCATAAAATATATGTGGTGAACCGGGAAAAAGGAGATGTCACCCGTGATGTCCTGTCTGCACACCTGCCGGATTTTGACAAAATTATACCCACCGGTATCATTTTTTACAGTAATCCCGATGCACTTAGTGCTATAACCAATAATGCTTACACTATCAGTTACTTAAGCCTGAGCAGCGCCTTGTCAAACAAGCTCAGGATTGTTGAGATTGATGGGCTAAACCCTCTGGACCCCGGCAGCGGTTACCCGTATGTCACCCGTTTTTTCCTGATATCGAAAGGAGCAATCGGTGGAGATGCAAAACGGTTTCTCGACTTTCTGGTCAGCGATGAGGCCCGCAAAGAGATGAAGGATCAGGGTGTCATTCCTGTTCACTAACAGGTTTGATGAATCCCAGATATGAAAAGATGCAGCGTCTTAAGGACAGAACCGGTTGGATTCCCTTTTTAAGTGGGAAAAACCGATCAATGAAATTCCGGCTTTTTTGTATACTGAGCGGGACTATACTATTGTTGTCGATTCTTATGGGAGGACGCAATTATCTTACATTCAAACAGTACATCAGTAAACACGGGGTGGAGCACCAACGCTCGATCGCACTATCGGCTGCTTCGTTGCTGATTAATCGAGTCGATACTATCAGGCAGACATTGGAGAGGGTTGCAAATGATCCCACCGTAGATGCATATAGGGTGACGTTTAACAGGCAGCCATTAATGGCCCGTTTTTCGAAATTTGCTGAAGAATATATTGAACTTGAATTCATCAGGCCGGACGGTTCACGCAGCTTTAAAATGGTAAAGGGTACTATATACCAGGAGTTTGCAAAAACTAAGATGAATCCGTTTTATAAAGCGGTCAAAAATGTTCCAAACCAGATGCATATCAGTAATGTCCGGTTTTCCCCCGAAGGCGGGGAAATGGTTCTCGATTTCGCTTATAATAGAGTGGATTACTTTGACCAATCTTCTGGAACCGTTGTATTCAGTAAAACGCTCAATTATTTTAGGGGTGTGATTAATGATGTCGATAGGGATGCGGGAACTGATATAACCATTACCGATGGAAGCGATCGGGTGTTTTTTTCAACCGCGTTTAACACCGGTAAAGAAAGGAAGGCCACGTTAATAAAAGAGATAATCGCCCAATTTAAAATCCAATGGGAAAAAAATGGTGAAACCAGCAGGCGAGTGGACCCGGTAGATGCGCCTTTTTTTGTTTCGTGTATTGAAATACCCGAAATCAACTGGAAAGTGTTCGTTTCCACACCGATGGATCAGATGCTTAAACCGCTGAGAAAATTATTTTTTGATACAGTGGTGCTAACAATAATCGTTTTGATCGGTGCATTGATGTTGACAATGATATTAATCAGGAGTGTGATCACGCCCATTAATCTGTTGACCCAATCTGCAGTTAAGGCCATCGAAAACATCGACACTGCCGGCCGGGTCAAAGGTTTTTTTGACAGGGAACTTCAAGGCCTTGTGGCCACGTTTAACAATTTGCTTGATTCAGTCCAGAGCGGGTTAACAGCGATCCGTGACAACGAAAGTCAGCTAAAACAGGCCCAGAAACTGGCCAGTGTGGGAACACTGGTTTGGAGCCCGGACACAAATGAGATTCAATGCTCAGATCAATTGAGAAGAATGCTCAAATTCAGTCCAGCGGACAAAGATGCATTTTTAAATCATGTACACCCTGATGAGATGCAATACCTAAAATCCGATTTCGAAACGGTATTAAAAGGCAATAAAGTATCCAATAAAAGCTGCCGTTTTATTTTACCCGGAAAAGAGCCGATGGATGTCCAATACAATCTAAAGTCAATTCCTGGACAGGACAATATATCACACGTCGTAATCGGTACTTTTCAGGATATTACAGAACTGAAAAGCTCTCATCGGCAGATGGATTATCTGGCATACCATGATAATCTGACCGGCCTTCCCAATCGCAGATACTTTAATGAAAGGCTGGAACATGTGGTACGCAAAGCTCAGGCATCAGGTTCGTTTTTCACCATCATGTTTATAGATTTAGATCATTTTAAAAATATTAATGATTCTTTCGGTCATTCAAAAGGGGATGATGTTCTTCAAAAGGTAGCCCAGCGACTTCAGCGAAAAATAAGAGAAGGGGATACCTTGGCACGGCTTGGAGGTGATGAATTCATCATTCTCAGTGAAGCTGTAAAGAACCGGGAACAGGTTAAAGCGCTGGCCAAGCGGATTTTGCGTGTGTTCCATAAACCCGTTGCACTGGGAACATCCAAATTTAAAATTCACGCCAGCATTGGTATCAGCCTCTATCCGTTTGATGGTGACGATGTTAACAATCTGGTCAAAAATGCGGATGCTGCACTCTATTTTGCAAAAGAGCACGGACGAAATACGTTTCAGTTCTACAGGGAGGTTCTGACCAAAACCATGCACCGGAGGGTAATTCTGGAAAATATGTTGTACAACGCCCTTCAAAGAAAGGAGCTACATCTTTTTTATCAGCCACAGATTGATACCGTAAAAGGGTGTGTCTCCGGGTTTGAAGTCCTCTTGCGATGGCATCATCCGGAAGAGGGTTTTATATCTCCGGCTGAGTTTATTCCCCTGGCCGAAAGCAGCGGTCTGATCCTGCCCATTGGCCGGTACGTTCTTGAAAAAGCATTCAGGCAGGCAGCCTCGTGGCGTGATTCCGGGTATGCTCTTGTACCGATTGCCATCAATGTGTCAGGACAGCAGATCAATCTAACCAATATCGCCGCGCTGGTTGATAATTTATTGGAACAATACCGCCTTGATCCCGGCCTGATCGAACTTGAAATTACAGAAGGATATCTCATAAACAGACAGGAAAACGTATTGAGAAAACTGAATGAACTGAAAGCCCTGGGCATCTCCCTGGCCATCGACGATTTTGGAACCGGATATTCCTCCTTAAGCTATCTTAAAGATCTTCCAGTGGATAAACTTAAACTCGACCAGTCTTTTGTAAGAGGATTGCCCGGAAATAGGGACGACCGGGCTATTGCCGACGCCATCATTACATTAGGCCATAACATGGGCATGGGAATAATTGCCGAAGGCGTGGAAACACAGGCACAAAAAAGATTCCTGACCGGGAAAGCGTGCGATGTGCTTCAGGGGTATCTGTTCAGCCCGCCTGTGCCTGTTGATGAAGCCGAAATATTTTTAACGCAAAGCAAAGCGTTCCGATCAAATATAATAGCATTGTGATCCTGAGTTGTTGGATAATCTAAATCCCCTGCAGCAAGTGGGATGGTTTACCAACGGGCAAGTTTTTTTAAAGGAGTTCATAGATTATATCACGTTAAGGTATAACAGACCTTGGGCATAACGATTTAATGCGCAATAATGTGTCATTAATACAGTTTTCCCTACAAATAATTATGCAGAATCCCCACAGACAAAACCGTTTTAATTTTGGATAATGCCATTGCATCACTTCTGAGGCACGCACAGGAGTTAAAGCTCAAAGAATCAGCCACTATTGCAGGCACCCCCACAACTTCAGATGGATTTCGGTAGAAACTATTTTGAACAGCGATATTAACGTAACCAGGAGGAGATTCGTTGCAACTCAAGGAATTTTTCTGCAAGGGCGTATAGTGAAGCGGTTTTTAACAGATCATGGGGATCGTATGTACAGTTATAAAGGAGTTCGAAGATGGAAATGATAAAATGGGATGCCAGGCTTAGTGTTGGTTCGGATGTTCTGGACCGGCAGCATCAAGATATAATCAAAATAATTAATCAATTGATTGATCAGCCTGATGAGGCGTTTGGAGCAAAACCTGTAACTAAAATATTGAATGATCTGGTGTATCATGTGAGGCTTCATTTTTGGACGGAAGAGAAAATTTTGGACGAAAAAGGCTATGACGACTTAAAGACTCATAAAAATGAGCATACGGAATATCGAATCGAGTTCGTCAGCTTGAGTTTTGATTTGATCAGGGAAACTAAAAAAGAGCCCCAGGATCTTAAAAAATTTTTATGCCGCTGGTGGAAGAATCATATTCTTCACAACGATCTGGCATATCGCAATATACTTAGAGAGCAGGAAAAGGTGACTGAAAACAATATAAATCCAGAACGTTTTAATTAACGAACTGAGGTGCTGGTGGAAAATAGCAGAAAACAGAATGCCGCCGAAAAGCTCATTCATAAATTCAAAGAGGTAAAAACAATACCCGCTGTCGCGCTTAAGGCCGTGAAACTGATTGAAAACAGCAGTACCACACTTCAGGAGATAGAAAAAGTGGTCAAACTTGATCCTGTGCTGGTGCTGCGGATTCTAAAGCTTGTGAACAGTCCTTATTATTCCCTGAGGACAAAAATTGAGCGGGTTTCAGAGGCAGTTGCGTTTCTGGGGATTGACGGGCTACGGAATTTAATCATTCTTGATATGACGAAAAAACTTTTTACGGAAAAATCTGAATCACAGCGTTTTTCAAGGGAACAATTGTGGTTTCACAGCGCCTCGGTCAGCCTCTGTAGTCAGATGATTGTGGAAAGGATTTTCGGTGAGAAAGGAGAAGATGCTTATCTGTCCGGCCTCGTCCACGATATTGGCCTGATAGTGGAAGAGCAGGTCATGCCGGTGGAGTTCAAGGCATTATTAAATTCATATAATCCGGACAGGGATGTACTTGTGGACCATGAAAATTCCATTCTTCGAACCGATCATACCATCGTTGGCCGGCTGTTGATCAAGGACTGGGGGCTTAATGAGGGAATTCAGAACAGTATCGGGCAGCACCATGAATATGATGACAATAAAGAACCCGAGAGCCTTGCCGGCGTTCTGCAGCTTTCAGAGTATTTGGTTTTCCGTCTGAAATTCACTGCTTTTCCGGAGATCGGAACTGTTCTGCCCAAGCCCCTGCTGCTTCACATGAGAAAGTATATCAGCGAGTACCGTGCCATTGCAGACGATCTGCCCCATGAGTTAAAAAAGGCCGAAGAGATTTTCGTTTTGGAGCGTAACTAATATGGAAGACATTTTTGATGAGATTTTACCATTAGTCGAAGAAGAAAAAATCAGACAACTGGTTATTACATTCTCAACATACCTACCCGAGTATAAATTCGGGGTGATAATGGAAGAGAAGGGGGCTGTTTGCACGAGGCACTCATCCTTGTATGAAGGTAAATTCAACAGCCGGCTATGGAAGAAGGTTAAATTCAGTGAGCATCCGGTCTATGTTTTAAAAAGAGAAGACAGAGATTTTTTCTGTTATTATATCACCGATCTGGATGTAGTCGCCATCTGCATACTGCCAGATGCTTGTGATCGTTCCACCACTTTGCTGTTGCCGACATTGATCAATCAATGCGTGAAGATCAATATGCTGGAACAACAGAGGCAGGAAAATAAGGAGTTGATCCTTGTTCACAAATTGCAGCGGGATCGGAAAATCCGGATGCTGGAAGAGAAATACCAGGAAATTCTGTTTAAAAACCAGCAGCAGAATGCAAATTACTCCAGACAGCTTCAAAAGGAAATAGAAGAGCGGACGGCCGAACTGATAGCATCGAACCGGGCTTATAAAAAAGCCAAGCAGAAGGCCGAGGGGGCCAATATTGCAAAGGACCAGTTCCTGGCCAATATGAGCCATGAAATCCGGACACCGATGAATGGTGTCGTCGGGATCATCGAACTGCTGTTGCGGACTGAATTGACACAGGAGCAGACCTATTATACCCGGATCATGAAGAACAGCTCCCAGGCACTGTTGAGTGTAATTAATGATATTCTGGATTATTCCAAGATCGAGGCGGGTAAGCTTGACATGGAAAAATCCGGTTTCTGCCTGAGAACAGTGATGGAGGAGGTTTCCGATATCATTGCCATGAACGTTTTTGAAAAGGGGGTGTGCTTTGCCTGCATCATCGACCATGATGTGCCGGTCCGCCTGCTTGGAGACCCGGTCAGGCTTAGGCAGATCATCATGAATTTCTGTGGGAATGCGGTGAAATTTACTGCGGAAGGCAAGATTGTGATTCATGTCTCATTGATTGCTGACAAGGATGCTTGTGCAGACCTGAGAATCAGTGTCAGCGACACCGGAGTCGGTATACCTGAAAAGCGGTTAAAATATCTTTTCCAGTCCTTTTCTCAAGCTGATGCCAGTATGACGCGTAAATACGGTGGTACCGGCCTTGGGCTAGCCATCTCAAAGAAACTGGCAGGGCTGATGGGCGGCACCGTCAGCGTGGACTCCTTAGAAGGCAGGGGGTCTGATTTCTATGCTGAAATACCGTTTGAGAAACAACCGGATCAAAATGAGATGAATCTTCGCACCCCGGTCAGGAATTCAAGAGTCTTGATTGCCCATCAGTGCGTTTCCGGCACAAGAGCATTGACAGAGGATCTTAAGCGTCTGGGATATTGCTGCGATTCAGTTGAAACCGATGCCGCAGCCTTTGAAAAGATAGTCGGATCCCATGAACAGGGGAATCAGTATCGTCTTGTTTTCATAGACCAGGATCTGCCGGGCCTGGAGATCTCCCGATTCCTGGAACAGCTATCCGGCAGGATCGGTCGGCTGAAAACCGGCGTTGTGGTTTTGGCATCAAGGAATCGAAAAGAACGTAAATTCAAGACAGTGAGCGGGGTGAGAACACACTCGCTTGAACAACCCACGAAATACAGAGCCCTGATCGATCTTGTCGACGGAAAGATTTTGCGGGATAGAACAATTGGAACCGGTAAAAGAAAGCCAAACAGTGAATCGCATGCCGTTTTGAACTGCAGCATCCTTCTGGCTGAGGACAATAAAGTCAACCAGATTGTTGCCGTAAAACTGATTGAAAAGTTGAAACTGGGGCGTGTAGATGTGGCTGAAAATGGCCGGGTGGCTGTTGAGATGGCCATGGCAGGAGAATATGATCTGATCTTGATGGACGGCCAGATGCCTGTGATGAACGGCCTCCAGGCTACAGCCGAGATCCGGAGAATTGAAAAAGAGGAGAATCGAGACAGAATCCCCATCGTCGCCCTGACTGCGCATGCGATGAAAGGTGATAGAGAAAAATTTATAAACGCCGGAATGGATGATTACATTGTTAAACCATTGAAACCTGACCTGCTTTGCCGCACAATCATAGAAAGGCTCAGTCCGAAGGCCGCCACCGGAGAAACTGTTCATCCGGTTGGTAAACAACCGGAGGGTGAGGGCCTTGAAAAATTAGAATGAGTCATGGATGGAATTTGTATAAATCGTAATATCGAGATGAAAAAAAAAGGATATGATTAGTTTGAGTGTGTTGACTATCTATAAGTCGTCATTTTCTTAAAAAGAACTCGTCCTCTATATATAGTGACGGTAAGGGTAGTCGATATTACGTTTTATAAAATATATAAGATTGAATTTTAGGCATTGACTGTAATGTCGAATTCTGATTTCTACAGGTAATTTGATCTATGGGCTTTAATTTGTAGTAGTCCAGATTAGATCTGACAGGTACCGGTTTTGACAAGGTGTCTGTCA
>CAZLTD010000047.1:0-36410 GCA_964562385.1 uncultured Desulfobacula sp. | reverse complement strand
GCCGAAAACGACCACGATTAGTAATTTTCAATGGCAACAGGCCACTGGATGCGGATATGAAATTCACATGGGGTCAACAACGATTGAAAAAACAACCCATCTCCTTGATGTCATTAAGAGGAATGGTCGCCCTTGTGAAGGAATCGATGGCTGTGCCTCCATTGATGGAAATGTCTTAGGAACATATATTCATGGCTTTTTCGACACTTCCGCCATCCTAAAAAAGTGGCTGGCACAAATAGGGATAGCCCCACGCTCACCCGTCCTGGACATGGCAGAAATCAAAGAGGCTGATTATGCGCTTCTTAAAACACATTTTGAAAAAAATATCGACCTGACCTCTTTGCTGTAAAGATTGGGATGTAGTACCTGGTGATTTTTTGAACAGATAATATTCCGGATTGTCCTGTTAAAGAATAATGTTATATGAAAAATCTGAAAATTATCAGGACAAGCGCTATAGTCGTTTACTTTATGTATAAAATTTTCTATCTTTAAATAGTTTGTCTTAAAGCATTGGGGTTTTATTTGTAGACGCCGGTAGACTATAAAAATCCGGCATAAGAATGACCACAAAACACAGTGGAAATTATCATCTTGGAAAAAAAGAATCAGATACCGTCACTGGCAGATCTTGCCCTTCAATACGGGACTATTGAAAAAAAGCAATTTGATCAGTTGAACCAGCTTTATGCCCAAAAGCAAAGGGATAACAACGCTGTAGACATGGGCCAGCTCATGATGGGACTAAAGTTTGCAACCGGTTATCAGATCGGGCTTTTAAAATTAATCCACGAGTACCTGATCATCAAAAAACGGGGGGAGGCTTTTGGCAAAATCGCCATTGAAAAAGGATTTGCTTCCCAAGAAGACGTTGACAGGGCTCTTGATCACCAGAAAAAAGAATTTAAACGGGCTAAAATTAAAAAATTGATTGGGGATATTCTTGTTGAATCCCGTGTGATAACGGTAAAACAAAAAAACTATGTTCTCAAAGAACAGGTGTTTGTCGATACCCAGGCTGAAAAAATTTTTAAAGAAGATGCTCTGCCGCCTGACACAAAGGCACCCATGCCGCCGCGAGAGGTTGCCCTGACGGAATATGAGACACAATTTTTACAAGTAAAAGCGCTTGATCAGGAGTTTGCCGCAAGTATCGTAGAAAAACAGCTGGCCAGCGAACGTGAGGTTCAAATTGCCAAAAAAGTCCAGGAAGAGGCCTTTGAAAAAGAGAGCCAGATCAGAATTCTGGGCGATATTATGGTGGACTTAAGCTATATCACACCGGACCAGAAAGACCAGATCCTCAAAGAGCAGGAAAGAATTGACGCCCTTACATCCCCCGCCAAAAACAAAAACAGACTGAATATTTCCATCAGTAGTGATCACATGGAAGCTGTGGTCACCATTAAAGACGACGTTGAAAACATACAGCTCTCAGACCTCAAAAACGCACTGGAAAGCAGAGAAATCAAATATGGCATTTATCCGGATGCAATTCTTCAATGCAATCTGGACATGGGGAACACCCGATTTATCGCAGCCAGGCAGGACTTTGGCCTTGAATTAGTGAAGCAGAGAAAAACCACCTACTCTTTTAATACGCAAAAACTTGCTACTGAGGAGAAAAAAAAGGGGGCTACGCTGGCTGAACAAACATTGGGCACGACCTCCCATTTAAAAAAAGATCTCTTTGGTAACCATGTTGAACAGTCTGGCGGATGGGATCACTCGCTTCGATGCGGGGTCGGCACAAGGCTGTCAAAGGATAAAACCAAGGCATTTGCCGGGAAAACCGGATTTCCATCTCTATCTGTGGAACATAAGCTCTATATTCACCCCACCATCAATGTGCTTGAAGATGCGGATCTGCGATATGGTCCCCTTGAAAAATATGCCAACCTGAGCGTCTCCGGTGTATTGACAGGTGCATATCCCGTGACGGCCGGGAATATAAAAGCAAGAGAAATCCGGGGGGCCGATATTACAGCCATAGGGGATGTGGAATCCCAGGTTGGCATCACCGATGCTGTTATTGTGGCCCAAGGGGATATCAGGGCCAGATATCTTCACAATTGCAGGATTGAAACATTTGGCAATGTCTATATCGAAAATGAAATGATTGATTGTGAAATCTATTGCAGC
Organism: uncultured Desulfobacula sp.; assembly: GCA_964562385.1. Taxonomy (GTDB): domain Bacteria; phylum Desulfobacterota; class Desulfobacteria; order Desulfobacterales; family Desulfobacteraceae; genus Desulfobacula. The sequence continues at coordinate 34,265 of CAZLTD010000047.1, read as the reverse complement.
GGCAAAATTGATTCCGGCAATTGTCACATTATCTCTACAACCCTTTATGGAAAAAAAGGCGTTGAAATAGCAGGTGCCGGCAGTGGTAAAACAAATGCCTGTACCATTGGTGCCGGATCAGAGCACCACATTCTTGAAAGAATCAGACAAATTGATTTTGAGATCCAACAGGTTCGATTGGAATTGGATGAACTCCAGGAAAAACAAGATGAGCAAATATTTTTTTCAAAAAAAGCATTTCAAAAAATGATAGACCTGAAAATTTTCCATGACAGGGCAAAAAAGAAAAAAGAAAAACTGACAACTGATTTCAAAAAGAAAAAAAATTCTTACAAAAAAAATAAATTAAAAAATATTGTAAAACTGATTCATAATTTTGAAAAGAGAAAAGCCTCCTCTCTGTCCGCGTTAAAAGAATTAAATGGAATCAAAAAGAAATATGACGCAGAAAGTGCGCGACTGAAAAAAAGAATTGAAAAATTAAAACCAAAAATAAAAAGAGACACGCGCGATTTTCAAATCGACATCATTACTTTTTTTGAATGGGCAAGAAAGCAGGAAAATATTTGTCAGATTAAAATTAGTAACCTTGCATTTCAGGGGACTATGCTAAGAGGTATTTTTTCCTCTGTCACCCTGGATGAAAACAAAACCGATATAACTGCTTTTGAAAAACAAATTTCAGAAAATTCTTTTCAACTGACAGTCCAAAAAAATTAAATTACTTTTTTCATCCTGAAAATTTCAAATCAATTATCACCAATTACAGCTGAAAAAATTTGTGTGTGAACAGCACCGGAGGATTTGAGTTCACTTTTAAACAATTGAATCCGGGATATTAAAAATTCATCCGATTGACGGTCTGCTAACTTTTGGATCAATGTCACCATTCTTCCAGGGTGTATCCTTTGTTTGGGTCTGGCGATTGTAAAATGGGGTGAAAACCGTTTCTTTTCGATTCTGATGCTTGCGCGCTCGTGTAATCTTTTATCCAATTGCCCCACCATCGATTCTACAAGATGGGTCTGCCCCCTGGCCCCGCACCATATAACCCTGGCATTTTTAACAGAGGGGAAAACGCCGATACCTTTAGCAGACAGTAAAACCGGTCCATTGAGCATATCAAGCGCATCGGTCATGCATGATTGGATGACAGGTATCTGTGCAATCTTAATATCGCCTAAAAATTTGAGCGTCAGGTGCATGGATTTCGGTTTTGGCCAGGATGCCCGGATCTGGCTTCTCTTTAGATCCTTTTGAAGATCCGCTAAAAACGCCTTCACGGTGTCCGGCAGAGAAATCGCTATAAAGGCCCGAATATGATCTTTTTTAGATACCATGAAATCAATCATACCATAACCTTGTAATAGTGCGGTAAAAAAATTGCAAAACAGGTGTCATACGGCTATACTGGATTTTATGCGGCTTCGAACGATCATATTGATACTGGCACTGGTTGCCTTTCTTTCTGCTTCCACCGGCGGTATTTTATACTATTATTCTTTCAGAAAAGCAGCCTTCCAGAAAACCGAAGCCGAGGCCTATGCCCGAATGACGCTTTTGACAGACCAGCTGTCCGCCTATCTGCTGGAGCACACAAAGCCGGTAAGAACACTTGCCAGCATGACCGAACTCAAAAAAGCACTGAAAAAAACCAATCTGAATACAATTTTTCAAGCCAACCAGATACTTGATAATTTCACACAGACGCTTGATCTGGAGGTCAGTTACCTTCTGAACAGAAACGGGATTACTGTTTGTTCCAGTAACCGGAATGCCAGTGACAGTTTTGTGGACAAAAACTTTTCATTCAGACCCTACTTCAAAAAAGCCATAAATGGGGGCAGCGCCACATATCTTGCCCTTGGTACAACGTCTTTAAAAAGAGGTGTCTACCATTCCTATCCGGTCTTTGATGCTGATAATAAAACCATTTTAGGTGTCGCCGTCATAAAGGCCTCTGTTGAATTTGTTGAAACAAGGCTGTTTCCCACATCAAATGATCTGCTATTTTTTGTCAGTCCGGATGGCGTTATCTTTATTTCTAACCAGGAAACCCTTCGATTCAATCTTTTATGGAAACCTTCTGATACAAAAATCCAGAAAATACAGGATTCACGACAATTCGGCAATGGTCCCTGGCCCTGGACCGGATTTTCAGAAAATGAGACTCCGTTTGTATCGGATAGCCATTTGACACAATATCTGCCCACCAGCCTGGATGTCCCCAATTTCCCGGGATGGAAAGTCATTTACCTGCGCAATTTCAAAAAACTTGAAAAACAGGTGTCCCAGCCTTTTGTAAAATTCATCGGCCCTGTTGTGCTAACCATCCTTATGCTTACCGGCGGTCTTGTCATGGTCCTGTACCGACTGGGGGTCCGAGAAATTACCCGCCGTAAAAAAGCGGAAAAAGAGCTGAGACTCAGCGAAGAGCGCTACCGGCATATCTATCACAAAACCCCTGTGATGCTACACTCCATCGATAGAGATGGAAAAATCATCAGGGTATCTGACCACTGGCTGGAGGTTATGGAATATAAAAGAGAAGAGGTCATTGGCAAACAACTGATCAATTTTTTTACACCTGAGTCCAGGCAATATGCAGTCAAAGAGGTCTTTCCCGAGTTTTTCAGTACAGGATTCTGCAAAGATATCGCCTACACTTATATAAAAAAGAACAGGGAGACTATGGATATCATGCTCTCCTGTTATGGTGTCCGGAATGAAACCGGAAAAATTGTCCGCTCTCTTGCCGTCAGCGTGGATGTCACTGAAAAAAACAGAACCCAGCTGGATCTTCAGGTGGCGAAAGAAAAACTGTCTCAATATTCCCAGACCCTTGAACAGCGGGTCAAAAAGCGAACAGCCCAGCTGGAAAAGGCCCAGGATAACTTAAAGAAACTGTCCAAAAACATCATTGCCTCCCAGGAAAGAGAAAAAGCACTGGTGGCAAGAGAACTTCACGATCACCTGGGACAGGTATTAACCGCGCTGCGTATTGATGCAGTCTGGGTTGAAAAAAAGCTTGCGGGAATGGATTCCGGTGCATCCCAAAGGGCCTCAACCATGTGCTCATTGATCGAAAATACGATCAATGAAGTCAGGGACATGGCCTATCGCCTGCGCCCCAGAGTACTGGATGACTTAGGCCTTGCTGATGCCATGGAATCCCTGCTTGCCGATTTCGAGAAACGGTCGAACGTCTCCTGTGTGTTCAAACGCGAACCGATTCCGGTAATTGATGATACCGTATCCACAGCCCTGTACCGAATCGGCCAGGAGGCGGTTACAAATGCACTCAGGCATTCAGGAGCCACCAGTATTGTTGTTGAGCTGACCACTGACACCGAAGGTATCGTGCTATCCATTGAGGATAACGGAACCGGTTTTAAGATACAGCATGTAAACGAGAAAGACGGATTCGGACTGGAAGGGATGAAGGAGAGGGCCAACCTGGTCGGAGGACGGCTCGATATATCATCCCGCATCAATACGGGAACTGTAATTTGCTGTAAAATTAAAGTGAAAGGATGATGATCCATGATCAAAGTACTTCTTGCAGATGACCACAGTATTGTTAGAGAAGGGTTACGGAAGGTGCTTGAAGACAGCATGGAAATCGAAGTGATTGCAGAAGCGGCAGATGGAGAGGCGGCCGTTGATGAAGCGATTAACAATAAGCCTGACGTGGCTGTTGTTGATATCTCCATGCCCGGGATGGACGGACTGGAAGTTGTCACCCGCCTGGCCAGCTATTGCCCGCAGGTACCTGTTTTAATACTCACCATGCATGATGAAGAACAATATGTCATCCGGGCGATTGAAGCAGGTGCCATGGGATATGTGACCAAACAGTCCGCGCCGGAACAATTGGTTGAAGCGGTTAAAAAAATACATGCCGGAAAACGGTATTTAACCGAAAAAGCAAGCGAGGCACTGGCTCTGCGGGTCATCCGCGGCAACAAAAGCAAATCCGTAATAGAATCCCTGTCCATGCGCGAGCTCCAGGTGTTGCGAAAGCTTGCCCTTGGATCCACCAACCGTGAGATCGCAACCTCCTACAATATCAGTGTCAAAACCGTAGATACCTACCGGGCAAGAATTCTAAAAAAGCTCAGCCTGCGCAATAATGCCGAATTGTCCAGATATGCCATTCAAAACAAGATCGTAGAGCTTTAAGGGTGATTAAGCCGGTCAAAATTGGCAAATATTTTGTTTAAGGTGTTTTTACACTGCTCCATCTCGTCATGCTCAATACCAATTTTGGCTTCCTCAAGCAGTTCTTCAACCACGGCGATCAGATCTGTTTTAAATTCTTTGGCCTTGTTGGTAAGGTAAACCAGTTTGCTTCGTTTATCGTTTCGATCCGGGATTCGCAAAACAATATTCTTTTTTTCAAGGACATTTAAAAGCCGAGTGATTGCAGCTTTATCCTTAACCGCAATATTTGACAATTCCTGCTGTGTCTGACCATCTTTTCGATACAGGTGAACAAGAATACTCCACTGCTCATAACTGACATCAAATCCGGCATCGGAAAATTTTTTGGTAAGGCGTTTAATAATAGATCTGGATGTCCGTCCGACAAGGTATGCAATGGATGAGTCAATGACTTTTTCAAATGTCTGTGCGTTCACTTTTATGTTTCTTTCTTTATGCTTATTTACTGATCAATCGTTTATATAAAGTTACCGTTATATGGTTTCCTTCAATATTTCAAGGCATCTTCCACTCAATATTGTATAAAATCGTTGATATTGCAACTGTTTTTTTAAGTAATCAGTTGCCAGTGTTCAGTTATCAGTAAAAGCGATTGTGCCAATACCAGAAAATTTAGAAGACGTGAAAAGGGTTTCAGGATAATTTGTAAAATTTTATATAATACGTTGATCGTTAAAGCAGATACACATTATAGCAAATCGCAGAAACAGGTTCCGATACACGGATATGGTTTTCTATCACTCAAATTTTAAAACCCGTTGAGTGACAATCGATTTGCTTTTGGGTGATTCTTTTCTTATCTGCTTTTTTAGGAACATATTTTTGAGAATCACTATAGTCATTACAGGCAATAGTAAAGGACAGTGGATTGAACGAAACTTTTGAACCAACAGGAGGGGTAAACCAATAATCAAATTGACAGGTTTAGGTATCAGTCTGCCTCACATGGCGGCGGCTTGCCAACTGATAACTTAAAAAAAAATCACCCCTGGCAAGGACAGGATGCCAGGGGTGATTCTTGTCTTTCCTTACAACTAAAATGGGCTAAAAGCTATAAAGAAAAGGTTTTTATGCTTCGGATTTTCTCATAAAGCCTTTCAATTGCTTTATCCATATCCCGCTTAAGAGATATGCATACAGCCAGGTACCAAAAATTATGGCAACAAATGTCACAATAATATCCTGGGAACTACCGTTCAGGGAAAAGCCCGGGACAAATCCAAAAAGGATAGGGCCAAGATACAAAAATTTTGCAAATTTAAATGACGTGAAAGCAGTCTTCCACATATTTGCCTTTGCAATGGTTGCACCGGCAAACGCCGCAATGCAGACCGGGGGTGTTATATTGGAATCTTGTGATAGCCAGTAAACGATCATATGCGCAGCAATTTCATTTACTCCCAGATGCGTCAACGCCGGAACAGCGACCACAGCAGTGATGAGGTAAGCTGCCGTGACCGGCACTCCCATTCCGAGCACAAGAGATGCAAGCGCCACCAGCAGGATGGTCAGTAATAAAGACCCGCCGGCAAGCTCAATCATAATATCGGCAAATGTCAACACGAGGCCGGAGAAAGTCAAAACCCCGATGATAATACCGATAACGCCGACTGTTGCACCAATCTTGAGACTGTTTTCCGTTCCCTCCCGGGCTGCCTGTAAAAATTTGTTGAGTCCCGGCTTTGCACGTTTGGGATATTTAAAATAGATGAAAAGGGCTGCTGCAACACCGAGAACCAGTCCCAGCCATTCCGGCAGAACACCGCCTTCATTTGTACCAAAGAAGGTGTTGATCATCGCAATCAAAAATACCCCGGTAACGATCAGAGCCATGGTCAGATCAATTCTTCGCTCTTCGCGAGCCCAACTGATATAGATACAGGAAACAAGTCCCAGTATGGCTGAATAGCCTGGAGAAAACCCGTTAAGCATAAAAATGGTAATAACAACTAAAGGAATGACATAAAACCATTGCCTTTTTAAAATGTGTGTGGCTGAAAACTTGGATCTTTCACCCACGACATTGTCCTTTTTGGCCTCATAGTGAACCATGCAGAAAACGCTGAAAAAATACATGAATGCCGGAAATATGGCAACCAGCATGATCTTGGAATACGGCACACCAGTCAGCTCCGCCATGATAAATCCGCCGGCACCCATAATCGGGGGCATGAACATTCCGCCAATAGACGCTGCCGGCTCAATGCCACCAGCCACATGGGGTTTAAACCCAGCTTTTTTCATCATGGGGATCGTAAACATCCCCGTGGATACCGTATTGGCAATGGCTGATCCGGAAATGGATCCGAAAAGACCGGATGCGATAACAGAGACCTTGCCGGGCCCGCCGATTTTGTGACCCACGGCAGCCAGGGGCCAGTCAATGAAAAATTTCTGGGCCCCGCATTTTTCTAAAAACGCACCAAAAAGAACAAATAAAATTACATAGGTAGCCAGTACATTGGCCATGATACCAAAGACGCCATCAGACTTATAAAAGATACTGATGCACAACTCGGTGAACGGGGCGCCGGCATGGGAAACAAGATCCGGTGCCATATATCCATATACACCGTACAGCAGCATTATGGTGCCGAGAATTACAAAAACATTACCCACCACCCGTCGGGCCAGCTCAATACCGATGAGCACTCCTATAACGGCAAATACCATGTCTGTATATGTTTCAGCCCCGGTTCGGTAGTTGATGGTTTCAAACATCAGCACCCAGTAACCAACGCATGCAATGGACAAAAGAATCAGGATGTAGTCCAAGACCCGCATGATGGTGGATTTGCTTTTGTATAATAAGAAGACAAGAATGTAGGTGATGATAACGTAGACACCCCGGTGATACTGGGTTGCCATGGGCTGAATCACTGCAGCATAAGAGTAAAAAACGACCAGGATCACCGAGCATATATCAAAAATGACCTGCTCCAATCTATTTAGCTTTTCGTACACGGTTGCCTTCCTATACGTTAGAATTAAATGGTTTGATTTCTTTTGCGCTGTGGTACTTAGATAAGATACGGGCTTTTGAAAAAAACCCGTATCTATTAAAATTTATACCACTTACGTATTCAATCGTCTATTTTAAAACGCCTTTTTCTTTCCAGAATTTTTCAGCACCCGGATGGAAAGGAGTTACAATACCGTCAGCGCCGGTTGCAATGGCCATCTTTTTGAAAGTTTTCTTCTGGGCTTTCATGTGTGCCAGACCTTCGTCTGTGTAGATCAGAGACAGCATCTGGTAAACAACGTCTGCAGATACTTTTGAATTAGCTACCCAAAGGGCGGAATCCTGGAAAGAGGGAGATTCATAGTCAACACCTTTATAAGTATTGGCAGGAACGGCAAGCTTCGCAAAATAGGGATATTTTTCATAGAAACCGCTTGCTTTAGCATCAGCATCAAGATTGATAAGAGCGATATCATTTGTCTGAGCCGCCATAATGACCGCACCACTCGGGAAGGCGGTAAACAGCCAGAAAGCATCCAGTTGTTTGTTACCGAAAGCCTGGGCTGCATCATTGTAACCCATGGCGTTTCTTTCTACTTTATCCCAAACACCCATATGACCGAAAAAGAGCTCACAGTTGGCAAATGCACCGGAACCGGCATTACCAACACCTACTTTTTTACCAACCAGATCTTTGATGCTTTTGATACCGGAATCTTTTTTAACAACCAGCTGAGCAGGAGCACCATAGAGCCATGCAACAGCCAGAACATCTTCATATTTTTTGGCATCATTTTTCATCATACCATTACGGCCAAGATAAACATGTCCGGAATAAACAACACTCATCTGCTGACGACCGGAATTTGTTTTTCTTAAGTTTTCAACGGAACCGGCTGAAGACTGAGCCTGAACTTTAAAATCACCAGCAGCTTTAATAGGTTTGTATACCTGGATACCATTAGCAACGACCTGGAATGTACCACCGGCAGGTCCGCCACCGAAAACCACTCTTTGTTTTGCAAATGCAGACTGGCTGAACGCCATGGCCAGTACGGCGATAAAACCAATGATTAATAATTGTTTAATTTTCATACGATCCTCCTGTTATGGGTGTTAAATAAAAACCGTTTCTCTACCGATTAAGAGGCTACCAGAATTTATGTCAACAAAACAATTGGAGGATTTCTGATTGTTGTGTAGGTAAATTTCTTACAAAAAGAACAATAATGACAAAATTGAAGATCAGGTCATATTATATGACCTGATCCACCGAAGAGAGAATATGCGAAAAACGCTTTCCGTTTCTGGACTGTTTTTTATAAAACCGGATACTGTTTTTAACGATCTCAATCACCTGGTCGTGTGTAAAAAGCCCGGGGGCTTCCATGGCAAGTCGCGGGTGGCGGCCAAGTCGGCCTCCCAAAAGTACACGAAACCCTTTTTGTTTATCATCAATCGTACCTGTGGGGCACGCCTCAATACATTTGGCACACATTAGACACTTTTGACCGTCAATTACGGGAATCTGCATGTCTTCGTTAAGAACAATCGCATCTTCCCTGCAGGCATCCACGCAGGATCCGCATAGTGTGCATTCTTCATCAGACACCTTGGGCATCACCGCGCCGATTATACCGATATCCACAATCTGTGGTCGTGAGCAGGCATTGGGGCAGTCAGAAAGTACTACCCGAAATTCATGGTGAAATTTTAAATCCCCTTTAACATGGGTCTTTAAAAAAGAAAGAAGGTCCTCTTTGACAAAGATCTCTTCAATCTGCCTGGCCAGCCGTGAAGTCGAATACGCCACATTGGGGCATCCGGACGGCCCAAAACAGGATGAGACTTCATACCCTTTTATCTGGCTCTCCATGCCGCCTTTGGAAAGAAACTTTTTTTTCAATTCATCAACATCGGTCAGGTCAACAGATCCCTTTCCTTTGTCGGCGGCATAGGCTTCAACTTTTTTTTTAACTTTCTTTCTGACAAAAAACGGTACTTTTTTAATGGCCTGTTCCGCGTTTGCAGACCATTTCATGAAAGGATCTCTCCCCTGGCGCTGACCACGACCTCTTCAAACGGGATATCAATCTGTGCTTTTTCAAGCGCTTTTTTTACAATAATCGGCATGGCAGAACAACAGGGAACTTCCATGACAACGGATGTTATACTCTTGATCTGTGATTCTTTAAATACCTGGGCAAGCTTTTCAATATACCCCTCTTTATCATCAAATTTGGGACATCCGATCATGACGGCTTTTCCCTTGAGAAAATCGGCATGGAAATTCGGGTAGGCAACAGGCACGCAGTCTGCGGCAATCAAAAGATCGGCATCCTTTAAAAACGGTGCTCCCGCGGGAACCAGGCGAATCTGTACCGGCCAGTGTCCCAGCGCTGAAGGGCCGCCCGATGTTTGTACCGACGCATGGCTGTTACATCCGCAGGGTTCAGCAGCACCTGCTGTGGGGAATGTTTTCATGGCAGTGGAAGGACATCCGCAGGCAATAGGTTCCGCCTTTTCTTTTGCGGCTTTCTGCTGTTTTAAAAGTTCTTCAACCGCTTCTTCATCAAACTCATCAGCCGTTCTTTCTATGATCTTCAACGCATCTTCCGGGCAGTCGCCGATACAGGCGCCCAGACCGTCACAGTATTTATCGGCAATAACCTTTGCCACGCCGTCAATGATTTCAATGGCCCCTTCTGCACAGGCAACAACACAATTACCGCATCCATTGCATTTCTCTTCATCTATTTCTATAATTTTACGGGTTACCTTCATCGGATCTCTCCTTTATATATAAAAATTGAATTTTTCAATTTATTAATTCAATGTGATTATCTAAGTTTAATTAAGCAGCACCTGTCTGGCCAGTTCATTGCCGGCTGCCGTTAAAAATATTTTATTGAGTTTCGCTTTAAATTCGTCTTCATCAACGCCGTTTTTATCCTCACATGCAGACATGTGGGTCAAGGTGTCGGCATCAAACAACACTTTCCGGCTTAAATCCGCTTTTTCATCCGGGCGGCTGCGGTGGGACACGATCTCCACGACTTCATTCACCAGCTCTTCTTTTGCCCCAAGCTTTACCATGAGTTCACGGGCGATGGCAGGGCTTTCTTTCTCTACATATTCAGCCGTGTCCGACTCATATTTTTCAATGGCCTGTTTTGCCCCGATATCATATAAATAGGCGGCACAAAGGACCACCGGCAGGTTTGCCCTCTCTTTTTTTCCAATCTTTTCTGCGAAATTGGCCACTTTGGCGGCATGACCGATCCGTTTAAAATCCGTACCCATATACCTTTTCATTTCAACTGCGACACGGTCCTTGAACAGGTCGTCTCTTTTGGCGACAAACTCTTCGGGCAGTGTGCCAAGGCATTGCTCGGCAAACTTGCAATAGGAGGCACAGCCAAAGTCCATTTTAGGGTTTACGATCTTTTTCTTGCAGCTGCCGCATCTTCGTGTGGCATCGTCCTTGAAAAATTCCATTGGAGAACCGCACTCGGGACACTCAGTTTCAAAAATCGCATCTTCACTCCAGTATTGGGTATCTTGTCCGGGGCATTTCATATTATGGTCTCCTTATTCTCTTTTGGTTCATCCTGTGCATGGGATAAAACCCCATGCACAGGATGATTGATCTTTAGGAATCGTTACAAAATAACTTGATCTAAATTGTTCCCCAAAAACCTTAAAACATTGGATATTTTGAAAACAAAAGATCAAGTAATTTGGGAGCCGATCCTTAGTTACCTGCCATGATGGCTTCTACATCAGCATCAGGTTCGGTAATGGGTTTAATATCAAAGTTTTCAACCAGCACGTTCAATACCGTTGGGGATACAAATGCCGGCAGGCTGGGTCCAAGGCGGATACCTTTAACACCCAGGTGAAGCAGTGCCAGAAGGACAGCGACCGCTTTCTGCTCGTACCACCCGATATCAAAGGAGAGCGGCAGATCATTGATGTCATCCAGTTCGAAGACCTCTTTGAGCTTGAGCGCAATCACTGCCAGTGAATAGCAGTCGTTGCACTGTCCGGCATCCAGAACTCTGGGGATACCACCGATGTCTCCAAGATCCAGTTTGTTGTACCGGTATTTGGCACAGCCCGCTGTAAGAATGACCGCATCCTGGGGCAATTTTTCAGCCACTTCTGTGAAGTAATTTCTGCCTTTCTGGCGACCGTCGCACCCGGCCATGACAACAAATCGTTTAATGGCGCCGGATTTTACCGCATCAACTACCTTATCGGCTAGTGCCAGGACCTGGTTGTGGGCAAATCCACCGACAATGGTTCCGGTTTCAAGTTCAACCGGTGCACTGCATGTCTTTGCCTTTTCCACGATGGCGGAAAAATCTTTTGCACCGCCGTTGGCACGTTCTTCAACATGTGCTGCATCAGGATAAGAGGCAACGCCTGTGGTATAAAGACGGTCCAGATAGGTGCAGTCTTTTTTAAGAGGTACCAGGCAGTTGGTAGTCATGAGAATCGGGCCGTTAAATGATTCGAACTCCTTGTTCTGGTGCCACCAGGATCCGCCGTAGTTGCCTTTAAGATGATCATATTTCTTAAATGCCGGATAATAATTGGCCGGCAGCATTTCGCCATGGGTGTAAACATCCACGCCGGTTCCTTCGGTCTGTTTAAGCAGCTCTTCCATATCTTTAAGATCATGGCCGGAAATAAGTATTCCAGGCTTATCACTTACACCGATGTTGACCTCGGTCAGCTCGGGATTGCCGTAAGCAGTTGTATTGGCTTCATCAAGCGCTGCCATGGTGGTAACGGTGACTTCACCCGCCTTAAGTACCAGGCCCACCATATCATCAACAGAAAGATCCTCTGTGGTCGAAGCAAGCGCTTCAAAAAGGAAATTCCAGATTTCATCTTTGGTTACGCCCAAAACGGCGGCATGGTCTGCATAGGCGGCGATGCCTTTAAGCCCTAGTATCAGCAGCTCTCTGAGAGACCGGACATCTTCATTCTCAGTTGCCAGAACACCCACCTGCGCGGCTTTTTCTTTAAACTGGGCAACATCATTGGAATACCAGGTGGCGCTTTCATGAAGATCGGAACCGACTTTATCCTTGGCAGATTCAAACAGCTCTTTTTTTACAGCCTGCGCCCGGTTAATCCAGTTAACAATATTTTCATCATCAAAATTGGCGTTGGTAATGGTTGTAAAAAGTCCCTGGGCTACAAAATTCCCGGTTGTGCCCGGTACATCAACACCGGCGGCCATGGCTTTTTTGGCAATAACGCCGATCCCTTTTAAATTGTAAATCAGAAGATCCTGAAGATCGGATGTATCCGCTTCTTTTCCGCACATACCCTTGACGGTGCATCCTTGTCCTTTTGCTGCTTCCTGACATTGAAAACAAAACATTTAAACTCTCCTTCGTGTATATAGTTAACAAACAATTGATCTTTACATCCTGGGTTGAAGTTACTATAAGAAGAGGATGTAAATCCTTGACTTGGATCAATTAACCTTAAATTTTTTGATTTTTTTTTGAATACCTGTTTTAAATAGGTTTAGAAATACTTATCCGGAGAATTTTACACCATCGATTCATTAAAAACAATACCGCTTTTTTCAGGACTGTCCGATGAGCATTTAAATAATCTGGGTGCCATTGCCTCCACCCTTACTTTTGATAAAACCCAGATGATTTTCCATGAAGGAGATAAGGCCAACGGCCTGTATATGGTGGTAAAAGGAAAAATCAAAGTATTTAAACTCTCTTTTGAGGGCAAAGAACAGATTCTGCATATTTACGGCCCCGGCCACACATTCGGCGAGGTACCGGTGTTCCAGGGCGGCAACTTCCCGGCCTCTTCCATGGCGCTTGAACCCTCAACTATTATATTCATGCCACGGGACAAGTTTGTGGCGCTGATCACATCCACCCCGGGGCTGGGGATGAATCTTCTGGCAGATCTTTCAAGACGTTTAAGAGAATTTACCGTACAGATTGAAAATTTAAGCTTAAAAGAGGTACCGGCAAGGCTGGCAGCCTATATCCTGACACTGGCCACAGAACAAGAAAATGAAAAAAAAGTCACCCTGCCCATTTCAAAAGCCCAGTTGTCCAACCTGATCGGCACGACACCGGAAACCGTATCCAGAATTTTAAAAAAAATGTCTGACGCCTCCCATATTAATGTGGCAGGCAAGATTATTCATATTCGAGATCTCGAGGGCCTTGAATCTCTGTCCGAGTCCGGCAGTCTGTCTTAAACCTTCTTAATTATTTAAGGAGTCTATGGTAAAAAAAATCCACTATACCATATTCGGAGAAAACCTTGATCCGGCAGCCATCGCTCAGATGGACGATGCGGCAAGCTTGCCGGTTTCCGTTAAAGGGGCACTCATGCCGGATGCCCATATGGGGTACGGTCTTCCCATCGGCGGTGTTCTGGCTGTGAAGGATGCGGTTATCCCCTATGCTGTGGGAGTGGATATTGCCTGCCGCATGAAAATGTCCATTCTGGATATGGACGTTGATGACTTTGAAAAACACAAACCCTCCTTTCGCCAGGCACTTGAAACCCAGACCCGATTTGGCGTGGGCGAAATCCACACCCAACCGAAACAGCATCCTGTCATGGATGCGGACTGGCAGTTTTCAAAAATAGTCAGCAACCTGAAAAAAAAGGCACGCAGCCAGCTTGGCACCAGCGGGGCCGGTAACCATTTTGCCGAATTCGGTCTGCTGACTCTGCCAAAAGCTGATTTTGACCTTAAACCTGGAAACTATATCGCCCTTCTCACCCATTCGGGCAGCCGCGGTGCCGGTGCAAAAATCGCTGACCACTATTCAAACCTTGCAAAAAAAATGCACCCGGAACTGGGCAAACCATTGAACAATCTTGCCTGGCTGGATATGAAAAAAGGAGAAGGCCTTGAATACTTCACGGCCATGGAATTAATGGGACTATATGCATCGGCCAACCACGAAATCATCCACAACGACGTCCTGAATTTTTTAGGGGAAGCCGCCCTTTTTTCCATTGAAAATCATCACAATTTCGCCTTCAGAGAAAAAATCGGTTTAAGAAATGTCATTGTCCACCGAAAAGGGGCCACCCCGGCTGCAAAAGGAGTATTGGGTATTATTCCCGGCTCCATGGCCGATCCCGGGTTTGTCGTCAGGGGGTTGGGGAATGAAGACGCCCTTGATTCGGCGGCTCACGGTGCCGGGAGAAGGATGAGCCGGAACGCTGCCTTAAAACGATTTTCCTATAAGCAATTGCAGGATATTTTACACAAAAAACAGATTACGTTGATTTCTGCTGGACTGGATGAAATTCCCATGGCATATAAAAGTATTGAAGATGTCATGAATCAACAAAAGGATCTTGTTGACATTGTAGCGAAATTTGAACCGAAACTGGTGAAAATGGCGCCGCCCAGCAGAAGAAAAAGAAGAAAAAAACGTTAAAACGGGAACCGGTTTTTATTTGCCTGAAAACGAAATGGGGTTAAAGGCAACGTCCAAAAACTGTTTCTCATCTTTTATATCAACCCTTGCCAAGGAGGAAAAAAGAATGGAGAAAATTTTAAGAATCAACATGGGGGGCGATCAAGGTCCCGAAATGACTGAAGCCGGTTTAGGCGATTATGAAGGGTTTGGCGGACGGGCCATGACCTCGGCCGTTGTCTCAAAAGAGGTACCGCCGCTATGTCATGCACTGGGTGCTGACAACAAGCTTGTGATTGCCCCGGGGCTGATGAGCGGTACTGCCGCAGCCATATCCGGCCGTATTTCAATCGGTTGCAAAAGCCCTTTAACAGGCGGCATTAAAGAGTCCAATGCCGGCGGCCAGGGTGCACAGACATTGGCCAGACTGGGGTATGCCGCTGTTATCCTTGAGGGAACGCCCGCAGACGATACCCTGTATAAAATTATTATTAACAAGGACGGGGTCAGCATTGAAGCGGACAACAGCCTTAAAGGACTTGGCAATTATGACACAGTGGCCAAAATGAGTGCCGCTTACGGCGAAAAGGTCTGCTGTATTTCCATTGGACAGGCCGGCGAAATGAAAATGAGCGCGGCGTCCATTGCCGTGACCGATATGGAACAGCGTCCGACCCGTCATGCCGGCCGCGGCGGCGTTGGCGCTGTCATGGGATCCAAAGGCGTTAAGGTCATTGTCATAGACGATGCCGGGTGCAAAATGCGTAAACCCAAAGATCCTGAAAAATTCAAAGCTGCCAACAAAGAATTTGTGGCCGGCATTAAAAAACATGCCGTGTCCGGTGAAGGGCTGCCCGCCTTTGGTACCAACGTTCTTACCAATGTTCTCAATGAAGCAGGCGGATATCCCACCAACAACTTTTCTTCAGGCCAGTTTGCCGGGGCAGCCAAAATCAGCGGCGAAACCCAGGCAGAACTTGAAACATCCAGGGGCGGAAAAGCCACCCACGGCTGCCATACCGGATGTGTGATCAAGTGTTCAGGGATCTATAATGACAAGGACGGCAACTTTTTAACCAAGCAGCCGGAATATGAAACCGTCTGGGCCCATGGCGGTAACTGCGGTATTGATGATCTGGATGCCATCGCCCAGCTGGACCGTCTGGATGATGATTTCGGACTGGATACCATTGAAATGGGTGCCACGGTTGCGGTTGCCATGGAAGCCGGCCTTGCCGAATTCGGGGATGCCGAAGGTGCCATCAACCTGGTCAAAGAAGTGGGAAAAGGAACGCCTTTAGGAAGAGTCCTTGGCAACGGCGCCGCCGTTACCGGTAAGGTATTCGGTGTTGAAAGAGTTCCCGTGGTCAAAGGCCAGGCCATGCCGGCCTATGATCCTCGAACCGTTCAGGGAATCGGTGTCACCTACGCCACCGCCACCATGGGTGCCGACCATACTGCCGGTTATGCCGTGGCCACAAACATTCTGGGCGTCGGCGGAGAGGTGGATCCCTTAAAACCCGAAGGCCAGATTGAACTGTCCCGAAACCTGCAGATTGCCACAGCAGCCATTGACGCCACCGGTATGTGTCTTTTTATAGCCTTCCCGGTACTGGATCAGCCGGAAACATTCCAGGCACTGATTGATGTGATTGCAGGATTCCACGGCACCGATATGACAGGCGATGATGTTACTGAGCTTGGTAAATCCATCCTGCGAAATGAAAGAGACTTTAATGCCAGGGCCGGATTCACATCAAAACAGGACCGCCTGCCGGAATACTTTAAAAATGAAAAACTGCCGCCCCACAACATCACATTTGGCGTGTCAGACGAAGAACTTGATGAAGTCTTTAATTTTTAATGAGTGACATAAAAAATGATTAAACATCATCATTAAAAAACAGGGGGCTCATTTCGGGCCCCCTGTTTTATTTAAGGAAAAAGATGAACACTGATCAAGATATATCTATAAATGTGGAAGCAGTAAATCTGGCAGCTTTCGGGTTTATTCTTCAACAGGGATTTGAGGTCCCGGTTCAGCCCGGATGCAGCTTAAAAAAAATACTGACCGATCAATTCAATATTAAAAATGAATACATAGACAAGCGCATTAAAACAGCGTTCCTGGATGGCAAACCCGTGGATGATTATGACTCGGCCATCGTGGAGAACCGGGCCACACTGGCACTTTCAGCAGCCATGCCCGGGCTTGTCGGCGCAACCTTTCGAAGCGGCGGCATTCTATCCCCGTTTCGAAGCGGTATTTCATTTAAAAACAAAGAGAAGACCCGGGATCAGCAATCCCACGGGCAGATCACCGTCAAATTGTTTAATCTTCTGGTTAAAGAGCTTGGACCGACCTTTCTTGAACAGGGCATCATCGTTGCTGCCGGATCGATTATTGATCTGTTTACAACTTTTGTCTCAGGTCGGGACAACTTTTTCAAAAAGATCCGGATCAACAATCTTGTATCTGATCCCCAGCAATTGATAGAAGCTCTGACGCCGGCTGGATCAACCGCTGTAAATTTGCGCGTCCGATTGGTACAGCTTTAAACAATGGCCATTAATATTACAAATTTTATCACCATCCTTAAAAAAGAGGTCTCCACCTACCAGGTGCCGGTGGTTGACCTGATCAATGTTCAGACCCGCTCTGCCTTTAAGGTGCTGGTGGCAACCATTTTGTCGGCCAGAACCAAGGATGAGGTGACAGCAAGGGCATCAGACAGGCTCTTTAAACTGGCCCCGGATGCGGCAACCCTGGCAACCCTGTCTGAAAAAAAGATACAGAAACTGATCTTTCCGGTGGGATTTTACAAATCCAAAGCCGGGTATCTGGCCAAACTGCCGCAGGCTCTGAACGCCTTTGGCGGTAATGTACCGGATGACATTGAAGACCTTGTCACCCTGCCGGGCGTGGGACGGAAAACCGCCAACCTGGTGCGGGCCGTTGCCTTTGATAAGGATGCCGTCTGCGTGGATACCCACGTTCACCGCATTATGAATATCTGGGGATATGTTAATACCAAAAATCCTTTGGAAACCGAAAAAGCATTGAGAAAAAAACTGCCCCGCACCCATTGGAAAGAGGTCAATGGGATTCTCGTGGCATTCGGCCAGGGCACCTGCCGGCCTGTTTCCCCCCATTGCCACCGGTGTGTCTTAGAACAGATGTGCCCCCAAAAAGGGGTGACACCCAAAAAAATATCATAGAGCTGCTGCCATGGCTTTTTTCCTGATTTTCAGCAGCCTTCTGGCCATTATTTACCTCTATTCGGGATTCAGGCTGATTCCCTTTATAATCCCCAAGAAAATTCTGAGATCTCCCTGCTCACCCTTGCATAATCTTAGGATTAATTTTAGTCGAGCTCATGGAAACAATGGATTTTAAAGCACTTCTTTGCTATAAAAAACAGATTCAACCCCAATATTGGGGTCAAAGGACCTGTGACAGGTTCACATAAAGATTAACATAAATTTATGCCTGGAAACATAATGAAAATATATCCCTATCCGTCAAAAGAGGCGGAAGAAAGAGTTAAAAACACCATAGACCGAGGCCTTGGTTTCTCAAAGCAGGACCTTGAAAATGTAGAAGCATATCTTGATGATGTAAAAAAACGGGGAGATGCCGCCCTGGTTGAATATACCCGTAAATTTGACTCCCCCCATGTAACCATCGAATCTCTGAAAGTCACTCCCCGGGAGTTTGATAGTGCTCAAAAAAAAGTGGACGCCTCCTTTATGGCCACGCTTGACCGGTCGGCAAACCAGCTTGAATATTATCATGCCAAGCAAACGGAAAACTCATGGATCGACACCCCTAGAAACGGGGTCATGGTGGGTCAGCTGGTAAAACCGGTAAGTGCGGCGGGTGTCTATGCCCCGGGTGCCAAGGGAGGAAAAACTCCTTTGGTCTCCTCCGTTTTGATGGGCGGTATTCCTGCCAAAGTGGCAGGTGTCCCGTCGATAAGCTTGATGACCCCGCCCATGGAAGACGGCAGCATCAACCCGTATATCCTGGCCGCAGCCCAGCGGGTGGGTATCAAAAACGTCTTTAAGGCCGGCAGCGCCTGGGCTATTGCAGCGCTTGCCTTTGGGACCGATACAGTTCCAAAGGTAGATGTCATCGTGGGACCGGGCAATATCTATGTAACCCTGGCCAAGAAACTTGTGGCAGGCAGTGTAGGAATTGATATGATTGCAGGCCCCAGTGAAATCCTGATCATTGCGGATAAAGATGCCAACCCGCAGTTTATTGCAGCCGATCTTCTGTCCCAGGCCGAGCATGATGTCATGGCCTCTTCCATCCTGGTGACAGACTCTGAAACGCTGGCTAAAAAAACCTTGATAGCGCTTGGAAAACAGATTGATAACCTTGACAGAAAAGACATTGCCCTGCAGTCCATAAACAATTTCGGGGCCATTATGCTGGTACCCGATATTGAAACCGGCATTGATCTGTCCAACCGGCTGGCCCCGGAGCATCTTGAACTCATCGTCAAAGAGCCCTTTGACTATATTGACCGGATCCAGAATGCCGGGGCCCTGTTTTTAGGGGAGTATACCCCCGAACCCATGGGCGATTATATCGCAGGGCCCAACCATGTTCTGCCCACTGCCGGCACGGCAAGGTTCTCTTCGGCGCTCAGCGTGGAAAATTTTACGAAAAAAACCAGCCTGATTCACTATTCAAAAAAAGCATTTGACAAAGAAGCTGATGATGTGATCCGAATGGCTGAAACAGAAGGCCTGGGTGCCCATGCCAATTCTGTGAAAGTCAGAAAATAACCGGGGAAGACAGGCAGGGCCCGCGCATGCAAAAAAATTAAATCACACCCGGGTTAGATGCGTTTACCCCGGGGTGACAGTGTCTGTAACGCGTTCTTAAGGGTATCCATGCTGTAGGGTTTGGCAATGGCCATGGCAAATCCGAATTCCTCACAGTTTTCCATGATCTTATCACTTGAATATCCGCTGGCAATAACCGCCTTGACATCCGGGTCCAGTTTTTTCAATGCCGCAATGGTCTGGGCCCCGCCCATGCCCTGTTTTACTTCCAGGTCAAGGATGACGCAGGAAATCGGGTCACCACTATTTAGTGCATTTTTATACTCCTGGACGGCCTGCTCCCCATTCTTTGCCGTAACAGCTTCGTACCCAAGCCGGCTGAGCACCTTTGAAGACATGGCAAGGATCATGGCATCATCGTCCATGACAAGAACCCTGACGGGTTTTCCCTTTTTTGCTTCCTGCCCGGTGGCCTTTTTCTGCCCGTTTTCCGCCGTTGTCCCCTGGCTTTTGCCGCCCCTATCCGTCCTAGCGGCAGCGGCCTCAAGCTCCAGCTCCTGGGATTGCGACACCGGCAGGACAATATCCACCCGGGTGCCGCTATTGGGTGATGATCCGATCAGAATCTCTCCTTTATGACTCTTTACTATGGAATAGGCAATGGACATCCCCAAGCCCGTGCCCTTGTCTTTGCCGAATTCCTTGGTGGAATAATAGGGTTCAAACACCTTTTCAATATTTTTCGGATCAATGCCTTTACCGGTATCAATAATGGAAATATTTACAAAGTTCTCTTTTACAGGGTGGTTTTTGAATGATACCCGCACCTCTTTTTTTCCATCCATGGCCTCGTGGGCATTGATGACAATATTGCGCATGGCCTCTTTTAACTGCTGGCTGCTGATTTCAATGAATTCAGGGATCTGCCCTAGGTCGAGTTGATAAGAAACAGACGCTTTTTCACAGATGGATGAAAGCGCACGGGTGATAAAATCCTTACTATTCGTTTTCGCTTTTACAATAGCACCGCCTTTGGCAAAGACAATAAACCGGGATGCCAGTTCCTTTGCCTGCATCACGCTTGTTTCCGCGTCATCCAGGATCTGTACCAGCTCGGGGTTGGACACCATCATCTGGGCCAGATTAATATTGCCAAGGGTTATGGACAATGTATTGTTAAAGTCATGGGCAATACCGCCGGCCAATGTTCCGATGGCCTCCAGTTTTTCATTCTGGATCAGCCTCTCCCGTGTCCGCAGCAATTGCTCCTGGGCCCGTTTTGCTTCAATGGACAGGGCGATCTGGTCGGAAACAAAGGTTAAGACATCCACATCAGATTCAGTGTATTGTTCCGGGTTTGTATAGCTTTGAACAACCATGACCCCCATCACCTGCTGCTTAATCATCAATGGGACTCCCAGCCACACCTTGGGAACAATTCCCTTCACCCGGCCCTGGGCTTCCAGTTCTTTGAGCTGATCTTCCTTGAGCAGCAAGGGGTGTTTGGCCAGAATCACATCCCCTGTCAGGGATCGGTCCTGTGTAAAATTTTCAACCCATTTTACCTTGTTCAGTGCCGGGTCATGACCGTCAACATGATACACAAAACGGATGGCATTTCTCTTTTCATAATAAATGGCGATATAAAAATTGGTCATATCCAGGAGGCTGGATAAAATTTCATGGATGGATCTGTACAATTCCTGAAGTGAACCACTGGCGTTTAAAGCGGTGGCAATGTCAAACAGGGTGCGGTTGATTGCTTCGGTTCTCAGAGTTCGATAGACTTTGTTCTCAAGCTTTTGAACATAGGCTTCAAGCTCTTCATACTTGGGTTTTGATTTTTTTCCCATGCGCTTTTTGGCCTTAAATCTTGGTGATTCCGTTGGGTTAGGAGTATTGCTCTTGGATTAATCTAATCCATTTTATCATTTGTTTTCAAGTTTTATTTCACCCCCTTCCTGTATTGTCCGGTTTGCATTCAGGGTTAAAAAACCCGGAATGGCCAAAGGAGATCATGTGTACAATGTGGAAAATTTTAGTTTGGCCACATTACATATTGACTAAGACTCTGAATTTAAACTATATATAACGTTTGATTAAATTTTGAGACAAACGAAAGAGAGATGTAACAAAAAAAATGCAGACCATAAGAGGGTTTAGAGATATATTGCCGGAACAGATAGCGCTCTGGCAGGAAGTTGAAAGACACGCCGTAGAGCTGTTCAGTGCTTTTGGATACCAAGAGATCCGCATCCCGATTCTGGAAAAAACACAATTGTTTGCCAGAAGTATTGGTGAGGCCACCGATATCGTTGAAAAAGAGATGTACACATTTCCCGACAGAAAAGGGGATAAGCTGACCCTGCGGCCCGAAGCCACGGCCTCCATTGTCAGGTCCTATGTCCAGCATAAAATGTATGCCACAGACCCGGTCCGAAAATTTTTCCTGTTCGGTCCGATGTTTCGCCGGGAAAGACCGCAAAAGGGACGATACCGCCAGTTTTACCAGATTGATGCAGAGGTGTTCGGGGTGGAGTCCGCCTTTATCGACAGTGAATTGATATTCCTGCTCAATGAATTGTTCAAGCGCCTGGGGTTAACCGGATTATCCGCCCACATCAACTCCCTTGGCTGCCCGAAATGCCGGCCCGATTTTCAGAAAACCCTGCTGGATCTGCTGGAATCAAAAAAGGCGCAATTGTGCGACAATTGCATAAGCCGGATGAACAAAAATCCGTTACGAACCCTTGACTGCAAAAATGAGTCCTGTAGGCAGGCCTTAGAGGATGCCCCTTCCACCATTGATCACCTGTGTGATGACTGCACGGATCATTTTGACACGGTAAAACGAACACTGTCACAACAGGGCGTCGATTATATCGTGGACAAAACCCTGGTCCGCGGGCTTGATTATTATACACGGACAGCCTGGGAAATCCAGACCACAAGCCTTGGGGCGCAGAGTGCCGTAGCCGGCGGCGGCAGATATGACAACCTGGTCAAGGAGTTAGGAGGCCCGCCCACCCCTGCCATCGGATTTGCCATCGGGTTTGACCGGCTGGTGGAAGTGATGGAACAGCTCCGTGAAAAGCAGGAGGAAAACTGTCTTGACCTGTTCATTGTCTGCCTTGGCAAAGCTGCCATGGAAAAAGGGTATCACTGGTCCTGTGAGCTGAACCAGGCCGATATCCGAACGGATATAGATTTCAGGGGCAAGAGCATGAAAGCGCTGATGAAACGCGCCAATAAACTCAATGCCGGATATGTGCTGATCGCAGGAGACAATGAACTGGATCAGGACGCTGTTATTTTAAGAAACATGGAAACCAAAGAACAGGTTTCCTTTCCCGTTAAAACGGTAACACAAGAACTTTTGAAGATATTCAAACCATAAAGGACATTTACGTGACTGACTTATTACAAGATATGAAACGAACACACCACTGTTGTGAATTAACCGAAGCAGATATTGACAAACAGGTTGTGCTCATGGGATGGGTTCAGCACCGCAGGGATCATGGCGGTGTGATTTTTATTGACCTGCGGGACCGGGAAGGGATCACCCAGGTGGTATTCAACCCTGAAAACTCTGTGTCAGTCCATAAAAAAGCCCAGGATATCAGGAACGAATATGTCCTTGGAATCAAAGGCACCGTTATTGCCCGGCCCGACGATATGATCAATAAAAAAAGGCAGACCGGTGCCATTGAGATCATGGTGGATGAACTAAAGATTTTTTCCAGGGCTCAGACCCCTGCCTTCCAGATTGAAGACAGAATTGAGGCATCTGAAACCATCCGTCTTCAGTACCGCTATCTTGACCTGCGGCGCCAGCAGCTGAAAAATAATATCATTGCCCGGCACACGGCCACCACGGCGGTTCGAAACTATCTGGATGACAACGGGTTTGTTGACATTGAAACGCCCTTTTTAACGAAAAGCACACCTGAAGGCGCCAGAGATTACCTGGTACCCTCCCGCGTCAATCCGGGTGAATTTTATGCCCTGCCCCAATCACCCCAGCTTTTCAAGCAATTGCTGATGATCTCAGGTTTTGACCGGTATTACCAGATTGTCAAATGCTTCAGGGATGAGGATCTGCGTGCAGACCGCCAGCCGGAGTTCACCCAGATCGATATGGAGCTGTCTTTTGTTGATGAAAAACAGATCATGGCTATCGCCGAAGGGATGATCGTCAAAATCTTTAAAAAAGTGCTGGGAATGGATCTTGTGACCCCCTTTGCTCAGATTACTTACGACGAAGCCATGGACAGATTCGGCCTGGACCGCCCGGATCTGCGGTTCGGACTTGAATTGTGTAATGTATCCGACATTGTCAAAGATGCCGGTTTCAAGGTGTTTGCCAATGTGGTTAAAAACGGCGGCCTTGTCAAGGCGATCAATGCCAAGGGATGTGCCACATTCAGCCGAAAACAGATCGATGATCTGACCGATTTTGCAGCGGTTTATAAAGCCAAAGGGCTTGCCTGGATTAAAATCAAGGAAGACCAGTGGCAGTCACCCATTGCCAAATTTTTTACCGATGATGAAAAAGATGCCCTAAGACAGCGCCTGGATCTTGAACCCGGCGACATCGTATTTTTTGTGGCAGATCAGCCAAAGATCACCAATGAGGCTTTAGGGCAGTTGCGAAATGAACTTGCCCGCCGCCTGGAGCTTATTGATCCTGACTCCTTTGAATTCACCTGGGTCACCCACTTTCCCCTGGTGGAGTATGATGACACTGAAAAACGCTACCAGGCATTGCATCACCCGTTTACATCTCCTTTGGAAGAGGATATCGACAAATTGGACACTGATCCTTCCGCCATTAAATCACGGGCCTATGACCTGGTGTTGAACGGCATTGAAATCGGCGGCGGCAGTATCCGTATCCACGATTCCGATCTGCAGAAAAAAGTCTTAAACACCCTGGGGATCGAAGACGACGAAGCCAATGCAAAATTCGGGTTCCTCCTTGAGGCACTCAAGTCCGGTGCACCGCCCCACGGCGGTATTGCATTCGGCCTGGACCGTTTGATCATGCTGCTTTGCAAGGAAGATTCCATCAGGAACGTCATAGCCTTCCCCAAAACCCAGAAAGCCACCTGCCTTTTGACCGATGCACCGTCAAAAGCGGCCACGGCCCAGCTCCAGGAACTGGCCATCAAGGTGTCAAAAATAGAAGAATAAAAGATCTATTTAATTTTAATATTAAAGGTGTCTTCTTTACACAAAAGAAGACACCTTTTTTTATTATCGACAGCCATTATTAAGATGCCGCCTGGATAAGGCATCCAGGCGGCGTTCGTTAAATTCTATCGTTTTTTGCAGGTTGCAGGTCAGTACTTATTTCTCAATGGACAGCAATTCCACCTCAAAAATCAATGTGGAGCCCGGGCCAATGGCTTCGCCTGCCCCGCGGTCGCCGTATGCCAGTTCCGACGGCACCCAGAGCATCCATTTGTCACCGGTTTTCATCAGCTGTAACGCTTCGGTCCACCCTTTGATGACGCCGTTTACCGGAAAAACTGCGGGTTGGTTCCGGTTGTAGGATGAATCAAATACCTGGCCGTTAATAAGGGTCCCTTTGTAATGGCATTTCACCTTGTCTTCGGGTTTCGGTGTGGCACCCTCACCTTTTGTGATCACTTTGTACTGAAGACCGGAGGGTAGCGTCACAACACCCTCTTTGGCTTTATTGGCCTCTAAAAAAGCCTTTCCGGCGGCCTTGTTATCAGCCAGCTTTTTTTCCATGACCTTGATCTGTTTTTCCCTGGCAAGAGCCTGGAACGCCTTTATGGCCTCCTGAATCTGGGCCTGGGTCATGTTGGGCTGGTCTGCAATGCTGTCCTTTATTCCCTGGATAAAAAGATCGGTATTGATGGTAATCACATTTTTAAGATTTTTGCCTACATCGTAACCAATGGCGTAAGATATTTTGTCATCCTGTGTCGCTTTTTCAAGTTTCGCTTTTACATCGGCGTCAGCAAAAACAAGAGAATAGCCAAAAAATGAAAAAACAAAAATCACAAAGAATGACACACCTGCTCTACTTATCATGAATGTCCCCTAAAGATTAGATTGTGCAGTTAAAAGATAGGCCAAAGATATCAGAATTCATGGGCAATAACAATGCTGATGAAATGACTATTTTATCAGCAATCCAGAGGGGTGCCGGGCCATCTTTCGTGGCAAAGATTGCAAGGTAACAATTTATCATTTTTTATCCGGAATCATGACAGAAGCCCTGCCGGCCTTTTCCATCTCAATATCCGGCAGATCATTCCGATAGGAACTGTCCGGTTTTATTCCCATCCTATAAGCTGCCGACGCAATGGTATGGGCTGTGGCAGGGGCAGCTGCAATCAAAAAGAAAATCAATATCAGGGCATGCCCCCAGGTGGTATCCTCCCGGACCGCCGATGCCGTCAGCAGAAAAACCACCCCAAACACCCCCACTTTTCCAGTGGTGTGAAGTCGGGTATAGATATCCGGGAACCTGAAAAACCCCAATACACCGACCAGACTGAAAAAGGTGCCCATGCAGACCAGAACCACAGCGATAAGACTCAATAAATTTTCCATGCTCCCTCCTCTTAAAATACCCGTTTATGGGTGATGTAACGGGCAAAGGCAATGACTGAAATAAACCCCAGGGCGGCCAAACCAAGGGCCACATCCAGAAAAATATTCTGGTGGTGAATCAGTGCCCCCAGGACCAGAACGGCCAGGGCCAGATTGGTCAGGATGTCAGATGCCATGAGACGATCGATGACATGCGCCCCTTTCCAGAGCCTAAGTGCCACGATGCCTAAAAGCAGCACATGGATAAACAACGATGTGTATAGAACAAATGCAAGTATGGGTTCCATGGGACTTTTTCCTTTCAGCCGAAAATCAGGTTGAGCAGATATCGGCGGTATTTTTGCTCCTGCCGGGTCACTTTTTGCGTCTTTTCAACATCAAGGCTGTGAATAAACATGGTGCCCTCTTCATCGGTTTCAATCAGCAGTTCCCCGGGTGACAGGGAAATGGCATGGGCGCTTAAGGCCTGGCCAAGGTCATGATCACAGTCCGGGTCCACTGCCACCACCCCGGATTTCAGGTTCATTTTGGGTGACAGCACTATTCCGGCCACCTGGAATCCGCCAATAATGGTATTTTTAATCAACAGAACCAGGTACTTAAAAAGGGCTAAAAAGCCTTTGGGGATATCACGAACCTGGACTGTTCGTTTTCGGGCCGGGATCATCTTCATAATAACCAGGGTGACCGCAGACCCGAAAAAGATATTGTACACACTGATGTTGGTGGACATAAAAAGATAGGCCAGAAGAATCATTATGGCCAGAAGAATCCTGTTCATTTTGCATCTCCCATGACTGACATAATATAGGGGGTTACATCAAAAAGTCGTTGCGCGGCTTCGCTGGCCAGTTCCACTAAAGGGCCTGCAAAAATTCCCAACGCAAGGACAAAAACGACCATCATGGCCGGGGCAAAAATATGATCCCCAGCGGGTTTGGTTTGAATTTCCGGGGCTGGATCCTGCCAGAAAATCCGCATAAAAGACCGCATGGAATAGACCAGGGTAAAAACGGCGGATATGCCGATCAGGCCCAGGCCCAAAAACCGGCCGGACCCGATACCGGAACTGAAAATCATCATTTTGGAAATAAATCCGTTGGCAGGGGGAATACCACTAAGTCCCAGACTGCCGGTAAAAAACAGGATACCGGCAAATGGCAGTTGTCTGCCCACACCTGTGACAACACTGAAATCAGCAGATTTCACCGATGCCCTGGAAGCCAGGTAACCGGCCAGCATGAGCATGGCGGACTTTACCACGCTGTGGTTGAATGCAAATACCAGTGCCGCTGCCAGGGACAGAGGCGTTCCCCAGCCAATACCCACCAGGATGAATCCGACCTGTGCCAGGGTGGAATAGGCCAGCATCCGCTTGACATTGTAAGTGGCAATGGCTGCGATGCCACCGTACGCAATTCCGGCAATGCCAAGGCTGACCATGAGCATCTGCAGCTGTGGCGCCTGAGACATAAATATCAGGGTTGTCATGCGGATAAATCCGTAAACCCCCAGTTTCACCACCACCGAAGAGAGCATGGCAGATACCGGTGTGGGGGCGGCGGTATGAAAATCAGGCTGCCAGAAATGAAACGGAAAGGTGGCGCTTTTAATCATGAAGGTTGCCGTTAGAAACGTCACGGCCAGGGGCACCATGGTCCCGGCCGGCAGCTGCGGAATCTTGTGGGCCAGATGGGCCATGTTCAGGGTGCCGCAGCTCACATAAAGGGCACCCACAGCCAGCAGCATGAAAAATGCAGCCATCTGGCTCATGTAAAAATATTTATAGGCTGCCTCAGTGCCGAAAAAATCATCGGAGATCGCTGTCAGCACCGTACTGGAAATGGCCAGAAGCTCGATAAATACAAAAAGGTTAAAGATATCCCCGGTAAGAAAGGCACCGGTAAGGCCTGTGGCCAGGAACAAAAAAAGCGGATAAAAGGCCGGATAAGTCACGCAGGTATCCTTTGATCCCATGGCATAGACCACGCCGGCGGTCAGGACCAACTGGCTCATGACCACAAAAAAAACAGAAAGAAGATCTGCCACAAAAGAGATACCGAAGGGGGCCTGCCATCCACCGGCCTGGAATACCAACGGCATCTGCGCCCCACGGACCTGTGTTAAAAGTACCATGGAAAAAATCAAAGAGGCAATCATGCCGGTCAGGGCAATCCAGGACTGAAGCCCGGGCCGCCTGTAGCACAACAGCCCTATGACACCGGAAATTGCAGGAATCAGCACCGGTGCAATAACGATATGCAAAAAGGCTGTCATAGGATTTCTCCGTTACCGTTGACAGAATACCAGATCATTTTGACAACCCGGTTAATTCGTCGGAATCACAGGTTTTATACCGTTTGCTCACGATCAAAAGCATGGCCAAAACAAAGGAGGTTGTGCCCAGACTGATAACAATGGCGGTTAAAATCAGGGCCTGGGGCAGGGGATCCACGGGATTACCGCTAACTGGCCCGACATAGGCCGCCTTTTCCCCGATCCAGGCACCGGTTGACAGCAGATAAAGACTGACGGCATTGGTCAAAAGCATCAGCCCGATGGCCGACCGGATCACATTGCGCTGAAGGATCTGATACACACCGGCGGCAAAGGTAAGGCCAATGGCAAATGCAGTAAAAACTTCCATAAAATCTCTTTTTCCTTATCGGTTGGGCCGGCCCAGGGTGTTGAGCATCAGGTTGACGCTGCCCACAACCCCCAGGCATATGGCAATTTCAAATAACAGGGAAGAGCTTAAGTGAATCCCCTTTGGCAGAGAGACTCCCAACAGCTTTCCAAAATCAGCCGGTGAAAAATAGACCCCGCTCAAAAACAGCCCCCCTGCTCCCGAGACCAGCCCCAAAAGAAGTCCCCAGCCCACCAGGCCTGAAGGACTAAGCCAGGGGATCCTGGACCGGGTCTTGTGGAAACCGAATACCATGTACTGAAACCCGATACCAATGCTGATGATAACCCCGGCCGTGAAACCGTCTCCGGGTTGGTCATGGCCGTAGAGCACATCACACAGCCCCATGATCAGGGTCATGGGAAGCATCACATGGGCCAGCACCCTTAGCAAAGGCGTATTATACCCACCTGACGGCAATGTTTCGGGAACCCGGTATTCCGATTCCCCGCCGCAGGGAAATGTGGTGTCGTGTTTGGCTGCGGCAAAACGAATCAATGTATAAATCCCGATTCCGGCAATTCCGAATACTACAATTTCAAACAGGGTATCCAGCCCCCTGAAATCCGTTAAAATAGTTCCCACAATTGAGGAAGATCCTGTGGCCGGTTTTGTGGTTTCACTGAAATAGAAGGACAACTCACTGATCCTGGGCCTGGACAGCAGGGCGGACAAAGACATGAACATGACGATAAGCCCCAAGGCCCCGGCAATGATACCGTCTTTAAGGCGCCCTGACCGGCGGTGTGATACGGCCTTTTTTTGTACAGCCGTAAGCTTGTCCTGCGGCAGCCGGGTCAATGCCAGCACCAGAATAATCACTAAAAGTACATCCACCACGATCTGGACCAATGCCACATCGGTGGCAGGCTCCAGCACCATGAGAACCGCCACGCCCAGCCCCGAAGCACCAAACGCCAGGATTGCGTTGAAATCGTTGGTCAGGCCGATGCAGGCAAGTGCAGACCCGCAGACCAGAAAAAGTGCCACCAGCCTGAGCAGGGCCATCTCCGTGGCCGTTGTCATATCAAACCCGGTCAGTCCCTGGATATCCAGGGGCGGGGGAAACCCATTGAAAAACAGCACAAGTCCCAATGTGCCCGAAAGGATGATTAAAAGATAGATCCGCAACCGCCCCTGCTGGATGGATACCGCCCTGGCGGCCATGTTGTCAATAAGGTCAATGATCGCATCAAACCCGCTGTTCACAACCCGGGTAATAGTCAATTTTTTCAGTTGAAAAATCACCTGCTGCCTATGGATAAAGATCATACTGCCCGTAGCCATGGCGATGATGGACAAAACCAGGGGGGCATTGAGACCATGCCAGAGGGCCAGGTTGACTGCCACGTCGGACCCGAAAGCCGCACCGGCTGCATGGGCCAGGAAAACCGCCTCCTCCTTGACGCCGGGAAACTGTCCTAAAAACAGGGAGAGCAGTGCCGGTACCGCAGGGGCCAGAACCATTGCCAGGGGCGGATCATGGGCCTTGATCCCTTCATCTTTAGGCGACCCCATGAATGTATCCCAGACCAGGCGGCCGGATATGGCCAGCATGAATGCACCGGTAACAACCGATGACAGGGCAAACACCCAGGACATGAAGACCGGAAGTGTGGGGTGAATGGCTGTGGCCAGCAGGGTTTCCTTTGCCAGAAAACCAAACATGGGGGGCAGCCCGGCCATGGACAGGGCAGCCACAGATGCCACAGCAAAGGTCAGGGGCATTGACCGCTTAAGCCCTCCCAGACGGGTGATGTCCCGGGTACCGGTCTCATGGTCAACAATCCCGGCCACCAGAAAAAGGGCACTCTTGTAAAAAGCATGGGCTAAAATCCCAATGATCAGGGCTTTAAAGGAAATCGCCATATCCTGGCCGATCATCATCATGAGAATCCCCAGCTGGCAGATGGTGGAGTATGCCAGGATGGCCTTTAAGTCGGTGCGCTTCAACGCCAGAATCCCGCCGGTCAGCATGGTTGCCATACCAATCAGGGTCAACAGCCAGAACCAGGTTTCCGTGAATCCCAGCACCGGATTCATCCGGGCCATCAGGTAGATCCCTGCCTTGACCATAGTGGCGGAATGAAGATAGGCCGATGCCGGCGTTGGAGCACTCATGGCATCCGGCAGCCAGAAATGAAAGGGGAACTGGGCACTCTTGGTAAAAGCACCCAGGGCAACCAGGGCCAGAATCACGGGATAAAAAGATGAGTTTCGCAATACATCACCGGACGTCAGGATAACCATAAACCTGGCATCCCCGGTGACATGAATTATAAACAAAGCCCCAATAAGAAGTGCGATGCCTCCGCCCCCGGTGACAAAAAGGGCTTTAAACGCACCCTTTCTGGCCGCAGGATCGGTATATTTATACGCCACCAGCAGAAAAGAGATAATACTGGTCCCTTCCCAGAACACAAACAACGAGATAAGATCGCCGGCCATGACCAGTCCCAGCATGGCCCCCATGAACCCCAGAATATAGGAAAAAAACCGCCAGCTGTTCCTGTCGGACTTAAAATAATATCCGGCATAGACAATGACCAGGGTACCGATAAGAGTCACCAGAAGGGCAAAAAAACCACTGAGACTGTCCAGATAGATGCTAAAAGAATATCCTGGAAACCAGGAGATTTCCCAGACCTGAACCAGGTTGGCTTTAAACCCCGGCAGCCGGCTTAAGACAAACACAAAGGACCCTAAGGGGAATAGGCTTAAGATCAGACCCAGGAATATGGAGGGTACTCTTATCTTCAATATACCGGTCGCTGCGGCCAGAGCGGCCCCGGCAAATACAAAAGCTATTGGAAAAATCAAATAGGGATCCGTCATATCATCAAAATCCATTGGCGGTTTTCAGATACACAGATCTGTAAATTTCCAAGTATTAGAGACATTCTTAAAATTTGCCCATTATTTTTGAACCAAAACCGATCGTTTTTTGAAATGCTCAAGCCGCATGCCTTTTTGCAACCGAAGCGAGTAGTCGATAGATACTTTTCCAACATCATTGTCTCAGATGCTTTAGGGCAAATCGCAGAAATACGTTCCGATACACGGATTTGGTTTTTTATTACTCAAATTATAAAACCCGTTGAGTGACAATCGATTTGCCTTTTGGTGATTCTTTTCTAATATGATTTTTTTGGGAACATATTTTTGAGAATCACTATAGAGACCGGTTTAAACCATCAGGGAATAGTTTTCAAGCAAATTTATGTCTCAATAGATCAAAACAGTTTTTTGTATTTCCCGTACCCCTCTTTGTCCAGATCCTGTTTGGGAATGAACCGCAATGATGCCGAGTTGATGCAATAGCGCAATCTTGTGGGCGCCGGTCCGTCATCAAACAGGTGTCCCAGATGGGAATCCGCGTATTTGCTGCGCACCTCAGTGCGGACCATAAACAGGCTTTTATCTGTTTTTTCCACCACATGGTCCGGTTCCAACGGTTTGGTGAAGCTTGGCCACCCGGTGCCGGATTTAAATTTATCCGTTGAGCTGAAAAGCGGTTCGCCGGATACAATATCCACATAGATCCCAGGCTCTTTATTGTCCCAGTACTCATTGGCAAAGGCGCGTTCCGTTCCTTCTTTCTGGGTCACCTGGTATTGGAGCGGGGTCAATTTTTCTTTTATTTCCATATCACTGGGTTTGGACCATGCTGTCTGATCCATGGCACTCTTTGTGGTTGAACTCTCTTTTATCATTTTTCCATCCTTCCAGACTTTTTGTAAAAACTGGTCCCTTCCCGATCCCCACCGGTAATATTTATAGCGCATGCCATTTTTTTTATAATAATCCTGGTGATAAGATTCTGCCGGGAAAAAGGTGTCAATCCTGCTGATCGGCGTCACGATCGGTTTATCGAACACCCCGGCCTTTTCCAGGGCGTTTTTGGAGGCCAGGGCTGCCTGTTTTTGATCTTCATTGTGATAAAAAATCTGTGAACGGTACTGACTGCCCCTGTCTACAAACTGGCCCCCGGAATCAGTGGGGTTGATATGCCGCCAGAACAGATCAAGCAGGGCCTGGTAAGAGACTTTTTTGGGATCATAAAAGACTTGGACAGCCTCGGTGTGGCCTGTGGTACCGGATGAGACGCTTTTATAACCGGGGGCGGGGTCATGGCCGCCGGTATACCCGGAAACAGCTTCGATAACTCCGTCTACTTTTTCAAAGTCAGATTCCGTACACCAGAAGCAACCGCCGGCAAAGGTTGCCACCTCATATTTTTTCGTCAGTTCCTGAATTCTGTTTTGCATGTCATCTAAATTTTTGGCAGATGCCGGATACCCCACACCAAGGATGGCAGGGATCAGCATCATCATGGTCAAAAGATAGAATTTCATTTTTGCATCTCCTGTTTTAAGGTCAACTTTGTATTAGTCTTGGAAAGATGCGAAACCTTTCAGAATAATATAAAAATAATCACATATTGATCTTAAAAAAGGGGGAGGCCAAAATTAAGGTTAAAGTGATTGCCAAAAAAACGTTCCAAAAACATACAAAGAAAATACAATCACCAAAAGCAATTTGGTTTAGGAGGGTATTTCTGCGATTTGCTATAAAACTGTGATTTTATCATATGATTTTGCTACAGATGCGGGACCATCACAGACGGTAGTGTTCTCTAAAAAAAATCACCGGAAAAGAGTGTTTACCTCTTCTGGTGACTGGGGTGCTTAAATTTTTAAAAATTTACGCTCTTTTGCGCTTTACGTGAAGAATAGGGGTGTTAAAAACAAGGGCAGACACATCATCATCCCTTTTTACCTTCAGCTCAAGGGAATTTTTATCAATTTCAAAATAATTGGAAACAACATCAACAATATCTTTTTGCAGATCGGTCAAGGTTGTATCGTTGACCTCAAGCTTGTCATAGATCAAAGAGAACTGAAGTCTTTTTTTGGCAGCATCCTTACTGGGCTTACGGCCCGTGAATCGTCTTAATAGTCCGCTTAACATTCAACTCTCCTTATTATTTAAGCCCAAAGGTTTTGCTTAACTTGTGCCACATGCTTGTTTTATGGGTCGGCACTTCAATGGGCAGATCCGCTTCCCCGCTCAGCCTTCTAGCTATTCGCTTGAATGCTCGTCCGGCTTTGGATTCATTCTGCAATATTAAAGGGGTGCCGGTATTCGAGGAGATGAGCACATGCTCATCCATGGGGACAAGCCCTGCCAGATCAATGGATAAAACTTCCAGAACATCCTCATGGCTGAGCATTTCTCCGCGTTCCACACGAGCGGGTTCGATCCGGTTGACAATCAACTTGGGTTCCAGCGACCGTGAATATAAAAGCCCGATCACCCTGTCGGCATCCCGCACGGCTGACACGTCCGGCGTGCAGACCACCAGGGCTTCATTGGCACCGACAATGGAATTTTCAAACCCTTTTTCAATACCGGCGGGAGAATCCATGATGATGTAATCAAACTCTTTTCTCAGCTGTTTGGCGACCCGCTCAACCCCTGAAGTCGTCAATACATCTTTATTATCACTTTGAGAGGCAGGAATTAAAAACAGGTTTTCAATCCTCCTGTCCCGGATGGCTGCCTGGCT
>CAZLTD010000046.1:0-36445 GCA_964562385.1 uncultured Desulfobacula sp. | reverse complement strand
TCTATCTTGGATCTGATCGGGTTTGCCTGCTTCACCCCGTGAATGGATACAAAGATTTCGGCTTTTTCAATGTTATTCCGGCCCAGGTAGTAATTGGCCAGAAGAACCAGGGGCTGGCTGTCTTTGGGGCGCTGCTGTGCCAGTTTTTTAAGCAGGGATTCCGCATCATCAAACTGTTTTTGAGACAGATAATAGCCAAACAATGACCGGTAAAAGACAACATTGTCCGGTTCAATGGAGATGGCTTTTTTCAAGCTCTCTTCAGCTTTTGCAAGGTCCTTTTGGGCACCGTAAATCCGGGCAAGAATATGATGTGCCTTGGCCTGTTTCGGGTCAATGGTCAGGATCTTGTGATAGACGTCTGCGATGACTTTTAATTCTGTTTTCGCGCTGCTTAAAATACCGGCATGAAGGTAGGGTGCCTGTATGTTCTCAGGCTCTTTGTCAAGCACCTGTTTGACCCTTCTTTCGGCTTCCTGCCGTTTTTGTCCAAGCAGGTAAAAGGATGCAACCTGCAGTTTGTGGTCCATATCGTCAGGTTCTAACTGCTCCAAACGCAAGAAAACCTTAAAGGTCTCCTGGGCATCGCCGAGTTTAAGATAGGTTTTTGCCAAAAGGTCATGTGCTTCAATGGAAGAATTATTGATTTTTATGGCGTTTTTCAGTTGAATAACGGCTTTTTGGTACTCTGCATTGTCAAAGTATTCCTGTGCTTCCGAGATAAATGTTTCTACTTTTGACTTATCGGAAGAGCATCCAACAGCAAGAAACAGTATCAGTAAAACACAAATAAGTGGTCGTATGGCCTTGAGGGACATGCTTATCCTCCTGATGTATAGAAAGTTTTAGATGATTTAAGTCCTTTCTATCATCAACTTTTTATTTTTTCTACCTTCTTTTTAATTTTGATAGCATTTCTTACATAAATGTTTTGAAAATATCGGTTGGGCGCGAAAATAAATATGATCAGACACGTTTTTGGGGATGATAAGGCAGGGCAAAAAAAACGGCAGCAGATGCTGCCGTTTTTTAAATTGTTTGGTTAAGGGGATACAGTACCTCGTACCTATCCACCATACTTGTCATCAAAGGAGTTCCAGAAAGTCCGGTCCTTGTCCCGCCATCCTTTTCCAAATGACCGGTCAAAAAATGGTTTAAGCGTACTGAACCAGGACCCGTACCCCTGGTTTCCGCCAATTCTGGCTTTGATGGCTTCGGCCACATGGCTGTCCAGGTTGGCAAGCTCGTCTTTGGGGATATAGGAATCGGCTCCCTTTTGAATGGACTCTTTAAGGTTCTCAGGCGTAAGTGCATGGGCTGTAAGCATCAGCGCCGGGATGTCTTTTTCCCGACAAAGATCGAGAATATCATACCCGGAAACCCCCATGATATCGAGAATGGCAACATCGTAGGTGTTTTTGTTGATCAGTTTTTTTGCTTCATCAAAGGTGGCTGCCGTATCCAGAAAACACATGTCTAAAAGCTCTTCAACGGTTTCCAGAATATCGGGCTCATCGTCCACGACCAAAAGCCGCCGGTCCCGGAGCAGGTCAAAGGTCTTGATCTCTTCGAGTTCGAATTTCACCGTCGTGACAGGACAGGGCGCCTTGAGGATGACGTACCGGGCTGTGGAGCCAAGAATTGCTTTTTGTGCCCGGGATTTCTTTTTAATTCCTAAAAAAATGTGGTCTATTTCATTCTCTTCAGCAAATTTGACCAGGTCTTCACCTGCTGAAAGTCCCCGGACACTCTGCTGTGCATCGCATTCGATGCCGGAATATTCCATCAGCCGGACGGCAAATTCCAATCCTTTTTCCGCCTCAATGATATCAGACTGTTTTTCTGAGCTTCCACCTTCCATGGAGGTGATGACATGGACAAAGGCATTGTTTGTCTGGGCAAAATCCCTGGCAAGGGATAGGGCCATCCTGCCAACTTCGCCACCGTTAAATCCAACCAGTACTTTCATGAAAAAACTCCGTTTTTTAAATTTAGTTGTCAGTTATCAGTGTTCAGTTATCAGTGTTCTGTAATAACATATTTCCATCCGGTACCTTGAATTCAACCAACAACTTTCACGTAATAAATCTATTTTTTCTTATGATTTATCATTGTTATGGATAAGATGGCCAGCAACTATTCCGGTACTGACAACGACAGCAAAAACAGTTTTAACCGACCACTGATAACTGACAACTGAACACTTCACGTCTTACATCCAGCGTTTACGTCTTTTGTATGATTTTACATCTTTAAAGGATTTTCTGCCACCGCCTTTTGTGATACCCATATAAAATTCTTTTACATCCGGGTTGTCCTGCAGTTCCTTTGACGGCCCTTCCAGAACAATTTTCCCTGATTCCATTATATAGGCATAGTCAGAGACGGCAAGGGCCACCTTTGCATTCTGTTCGACAACTAGGATAGTTGTTTTAAGCTCTTGGTTGATCCGCTGAATATTTTCAAATATTTCTTTCACCAGCAAGGGTGCCAGTCCCAGGGACGGCTCGTCCAGCATCAGCATATCCGGTGCAGCCATCAACGCTCTTGCGATGGCGATCATCTGCTGTTCCCCGCCGGAGCTGTATCCGGCCATCCGGTTGGTCACCTTTGATAAACGCGGGAAATGCTGGTACATCATCTCATTGTCTTCGCGAATTTTCGCCGACCCGTCCTTTCTTGTGATGGATCCGACAATGATATTCTCATTCACCGTCAGGTGCTTGAACACTCTGCGGCCTTCCGGGACCATGACAGCCCCCATTTTCACGATCTCGGTGCCCAGCATCTGGGTGGTGTCATTCCCGTTGAATTTGATATACCCTTCCTTGATGGCGCCGTTCTCGGGCTTTAAAAGGCCGCTGATAGCCCTCAGCGTGGTTGTTTTCCCGGCGCCATTTGTTCCAAGCAAAGCAACAATGCTGCCTTTGGGGACATTTAAACTGACACCGCGCAGCACCTGGATGATATCATTATAAACCACTTCAATATTGTTTACTTCCAGCAGATTATTTTCCATATGCACTTTCTTTATTGTTGGTTCCGCCGGTAAGGCGGCCAGATTACTGGCGCCTTACCGGCATGGGTTTATCCAATCAGGTCAAAAATGACGCGTTATTGAATTTTTTTCATGTACTCAGACTGCATGGGGGCGCCGACTTTTTTGAAAGTCCCGCCTTTAACAGTGTATATCTGGAGCATGTCAACACCGGCACGGTCTGATTCAGAGTAAGTAACCGGGCCAACAGTGGTGTATGGGTGATAGGCATTGGCGCCGTTCATACCATTGAGCATCTTATAGATGTTAGCCTTGTTAACTTCCAGGCCGGCTGCTTTAGCACGCCGGATGGCTTCTGTGGCAACCTGGGCTACCATGATGCCATTGGCATAGTTGTGAGAATTGGCAGCTTTATCATCACGGCCATATTTTTTGGCCAAAGCAAGCTGTTGTTTTGTACCGTCAGTGGCTTCAGAGGTTAAATTATAAGAGCATACCCAGTTATATCCCTCAGAAGCGTCTCCGGTGAGGGCAATCAAGTCGTTGCCGCCGGTATAATGAGCGCCTAAAAAGGTCAGTTTGCCGGCTTCACCAAAAGATCCGGCTGTGATACCCAGACGTTTTGCGTCTTTAAGCATGGTGGCAACAGGGCTCTGGATAGTCTGGCTGATAACATATTGAACACCTTTGCTCATGAGGCGTTTGAGCATGGCGGTATTATCAAGATCTTTACCATGTTCAACAATTTCAACGATGTCGATATTCAAGCCGGCTTTAATAGCTGCCTGAGTGTCGGCAAGGGGGCCACGACCGAACGCGGAAGGATGAAGGAAAAGAGCTACTTTCGGGGTTCCGCCGCCTTCATGATTCTTGGCAACAAATTCGCCCAGACTGATAACCTGTTCCGAATAGGAGGCAACCGGCAGAAAGATGTAATTGGAATCATCAAGGTTTCCGCGATGGAAGGATGCGGGGATTACGGCAATCTGCTCTTCTTCAAAGTCTCTTTTCAGACCCAGGGTGCTTCCGGTGGAGTAGTTCAGGTACAGAACAATGCCCTGATCAAGATAATCTTCAAAATTTCTTTTGGTGATGTCTGTTTTGTATTGATCGTCCCTGATGGTACAGTCAATGGTGTCATTGCCGAGAATTTTTGTTTCATTGGCGAACTTGAAATAATCTTCAACACCTTTGGAGTAGGGGTTACCGGCATCGGATGTCGGGCCCGTGATGGCAAGTGATAATCCAAGTTTGTACACTTTTCCTGCAAAAGCAGGAGAGGTGAAGACAAAGATAGCCGCAAGAACCAGTAACGCGTTTAAAAATAAAAGGTTTTTGGTTTTCATGTTTTACGTTCCTCCTTGGTTTGGGTTTATGGCTTACATAAAATTAGGGTTAAAGCTGTGACACTTTTTATCACAAAAAGTTCTAATACCGGAAAGGCCACAGCTTGGTATACGATTTAACAATTCTCCACCAGTTGGCAATACCTCTGGGTTCAAACATTAAAAACAGTACAATAACAAGACCAAAGGTAAACGGTTTTAAAGCCGTAGCCAGATTCATTCCCGACGGCAGGTACTGCCCGGCAAGTTCGGACATATGTTCCACCTGAAGGTCGAGAAATTTTATGGCCACAGGTCCCCAGAGTGATCCGTTCAGGGTGCCAAGACCGCCGACAATGGCCATGGCCAGGTAACCGACAGATTCATGAAGGGTAAACGATTCAAACCCGACTCCGCGGTAGAGGTAAGCATGCAGGGCTCCTGCTACGCCTGCAAAAAAACCGGCCAAAGCAAAGGCATACACCTTTGTCATCCCGGGATTCATCCCCATGGCATCGGCGGCCCGGTCATTGTCCCTGACAGCCACTAGGCATCGGCCGTATCTTGTTTTTAAAAGATTCCGGATACCGAATCCCAATAGGATTACAATGGTGAGAATCACAAAATACCAGAACAGGTAATGATCTTTTCGGCCCACTTTGCCGGTAAACCAGAACACGCGTCCCACAAAGATGGTCTGCCCCTGATTGAAAAAGGACATGAAATTGATCACCCATTGAAAGATCATCTGGAAAGAGAGCGTGGCGATGGCCAGGTATAAATGTTTAAGGCGCAGTGCCGGCAACCCCACGACAGCGCCGAATGCTGCTCCCACAAGGCCGCTTACAATAATCAGTATCGGCCAGAAATGGGTGATGATAACGTGGGAGTCACCGATGGTTCTACAGATAGATGCCAACGTATACGCCCCTACGCCGACAAATGCAGCGTGGCCGATGGATATCAGGCCTGCAAACCCGGTGACCAGGTTCAACCCCATCACCGCCACAATGGCGATAAGAATATTATCCACAACCAGCATGTATTTATTACTGAGTGGAAAAACATATGGCCACGCATATAAAAGGATCAGGAATAGGACAAAAATGGAACGGTCGAGACTTGTTAAAAAAGTCTTTTGTTCCTGTCTGTAATCGGTATTAAAATTACCCGTTGCTAACCAAGAATTTGTTGACATAGGCTACACCCGCTCAATTTCGTGAATTCCAAATAAACCGTGGGGTTTAAATAGAAGGATAATTAATAAAATGACGTATGGCGCGACATCTCCAGTACCATTCAGTCCGAAGTTGCCGTCCAGATATCCGCTGGCAAACTGCTGGATCAATCCCATGATGATACCGCCAACCACAGCTCCCAGGATCGAATCCAACCCCCCCAAAATAACAACCGGGAACACTATAATGCCAAA
Source organism: uncultured Desulfobacula sp. (assembly GCA_964562385.1). Classification (GTDB taxonomy): domain Bacteria; phylum Desulfobacterota; class Desulfobacteria; order Desulfobacterales; family Desulfobacteraceae; genus Desulfobacula. The sequence goes on along the minus strand of CAZLTD010000046.1, from coordinate 30,690 downwards.
AGCATGGAGTGTATCAAAATTGAGTCCTGTAATATTGCCGATAATACATCCGGCAGCGGCAGCAGAGAGTCCGGCAGTTGCCCAGGCAAGGCCAAATACCCGCGGCACTGAGATCCCGACGGACATGGATCCGAACTGGTCATCGGATACGGCTCTCATGGAAATACCCACCGTAGATTTTTTAAAAAACCATGAAAAACCGCCAATCAGAATAAAGGTGATGATAACACCCACAAGCTGGGTCCACGAGATGGAAACGCCGCCGAGTGTCAAAGGTTCTTGTGGCAGAAAGGCCGGGAATGAAAAATTTTCTGTCCCGAATTTAGTGAGATAGATCAGCCCGTCGATAATCGAGGCAAGTCCGATGGTCACCATGATCACCGAAATAATCGGTTCCCCGATGAGACGCCGTAAAAATATCCTTTCAACACTCATGGCTAAAAAGAAGGTGATGATCATACTGGCTATAAGGGACAAGAGAATGGGGACGTGGAGATCCACAGTCAAAAAATAGGTGATAAACGCTCCTGCCGCAATGATTTGTCCATGGGCGAAATTGGCAACACGGCTCGATTTATACACCAGGACCAGACCCAGCGCTGCCAGGGCATAAATGGAGCCGACCACGATTCCACTGACGACAATTTGAAAAAAATAACTCATCAGACTCCTTTCACCGTGTAAAATTTTATGGTTGTCTTAACAGATGTTGACTGTCCGTCCTGATACTGGAAGGCAGCTTCAACATCTTTTTCATTAATAGACTCGTCGTACAGTGATTCATAAAGGTTCTGATACCGTTCCTGTACAAATTTTCGGCGGATTTTACCGGTTTTGGTTAATTCGCCATCATCCACATCCAGCAGTTTATACAGCAGTGCAAACCGCTTGATCTTAAAATGCTCTTTTTCCGCCCTGGAGTTTACATCCAGAACCTGCTCCATCATAAGTTTAGCGACCTCTTCTTTACCAGCTAAATCCATATACGTCGTAAATGAGATGCCTTTGTCTTCAGCCCATTTTCCTACAACAATCGGATCAATATTAATCAGGCAGGCCACAAAGTCTTCCTTGTTACCGTAGATAACCGCCTCTTTAATATAGGGAGAAAATTTTAAGGCATTTTCAAGGAACATGGGAGAGAACATCTCATTGTTGTTGTTGTGCATAACATCACTCAGGCGGTCGATCACAACCAGGTGGCCGTGTTCGTCAATGAACCCTGCATCTCCGGAATGCAGCCAGCCGCCTTCTAAAAGTTCTTCACTTTTTTCCGGCAAATCATAATACCCCGGAGAAACCGAGGCTGATTTTGACAGGATTTCACCATCTTCGGCAATTTTGCACTCTGTTCCGGGCAATGGTTTCCCCACTGTTTCAGGTCTGACATCACCGTCCCGGTGCATGTAGGCGATGCCGGTTATTTCGGTCTGCCCGTAGATCTGTTTTAAGTTGACGCCAATGGCCTGATAAAATTTAAACAGTTCCGGGCCAAGGGCCGCGCCACCGGTGTAGGCACGTCGCAGACGCAATAGCCCGATCTGGTTGATCAGGGGGCGAAGTACCGTTTGGGTGCCGAACCACGATTTGATTTTAAGGCCCAGGGGCATGGGTTTGCCGGTCATTTTATAGTCAGCCGCTTCAAGCCCGACTTCTATGAAATAATTATAAAACAGTTTGTTCAGCCAGTAAGACTGGTCTATTTTCAACCATATTTCCGACCGGATGGTTTCATATATTCTTGGTGCGCCGAACATAAAGTGCGGACCGATCTCTTTTAGATCCGACATGGCGGTCTCAACAGATTCCGGAAAATTAATGGTAATCCCGGTGGCCATGGCAACCCCGAACGAATTCATCTGCTCGCCAATCCATGCAAAGGGCAGAAAAGATACATACTCATCAGTGGGCTCTAAAGGATCGACTTTGGTGATCTGGACACCCATGTTGATATAGTTTTTATGGGTCATCATGGTGCCCTTGGGCAATCCTGTCGTACCCGAGGTCAGACACAGATGGCAGGGGTCATCCGGGCTGCCCTGATCAACAAGGGATTCAAACAAATCTGCATTTTTTTCATGGAGTTCGTCACCGACTTTATACAGATCTCTGATGTCGATGAACCAGTCATCCGACATATATTCTCTCATCCCCCTGGGATCTTCAAATATAACTTTTTTTACCAGCGGCAGTTCGTCTCTGACATCCAGAACTTTGTCCACCTGTTCCTGGTTATCACAGAAAACAGCACTGACTTTTAAGTACTGGCAGATCTGGGATATTTCATGGGGCATGCTGGTCTGGTAAATACCGGCTGACATGGCGCCGATGGCGTGGGCGCCAATGGCGGTAAATAAGAGTTCAGGGATATTATCACTGATAACGGCAATGGTATCTCCCTTGCCAAGTCCCATGTCTTTTAAACCAAGGGCTGTTTTCCTGACATGGTCGTAGTAGTCTTCCCATGTGTATGTATTCCAGATCCCGAAATCTTTTTCTCTTAAAGCCGGTCGTTTAGGCGTTTGCCCGACCCGCCAGCGAAGCAGTTGGGGTATGGTATATTCAAGTAGCTGATCTTTGTTGCTCATAGATTTAATCCTCCCCGATGTATGCTTCGATTACTTTAGGATCTTGGGCCACCTCATCAGGGGTTCCCGAACCAATCACTTCACCAAAATCAAGAACATAAATCCTGTCGGAGATATCCATGACAACCCCCAGGTCATGCTCAACAAGCACCACGGTGATACCGCGTTCTTTTTGAATATCCATGACAAACCGGACGATATCTTCCTTTTCCTCCTGGTTCATGCCGGCCATGGGCTCATCCAGAAGAAGGATGTCCGGATCCAGGGTGAGCGCCCGCGCCACCTCGACCTTTTTTTGAACACCGTAACTTAAGTTTCCCACCATGCTTTTCCGATAGGGCTCAAGCTCCATGAAATCGATAACATCCTCCACATAGGCCCGGTTTTCGGATTCAACCCGGGAGGCTTTACCGTAAAAGAAAACAGCATGTAAAAAGCTGTATTTCAAATTCTGGTGCCGGGCCAGCAGAAGATTGTCCAGAACTGAAAGACCGCCGAACAGCTCCAGGTTCTGAAAAGCCCTTGATATTCCCATGTTGGAAACCTGGTGCGGGGAGGCGTGTGTCAGTTTTTTGTCTTTGTAGTAAATCTCCCCCTGTGTGGGGTGGTAAAATCCGGATATGCAGTTGAGCATACTGGTTTTACCGGCGCCGTTGGGGCCAATAATAGACGTGATCAGGCCCGGCTCAATTTCCATACCAACATCGGCAAGCGCCTTGAGTCCGCCAAAAGAGAGTGTAACATCTGAAATTTTTAAATGTGCCATATAAAATCCAAATTCTTTAATTCAAGTAAAAGAGAACTTGCATCCAAATAAATTTGCCTGGTGAAAACTAAATTGAAACTAACAGTCACCTCCTATCATAAGAAAAATTATTGACCAATAATTTGCCTTGACAGTGCTGTCGGATAAAGCGTTAAGGCCATGAGAAGATCATTCGCCCTAAGTGTTACCCATAGTAAATCCTGCCTTTGGGTGTCAAGACAAAAACCGTGTTCAAAAAAAAGGGGAATGTTCCTTATGCGTATTCCGCTTTTATTTTTTCACGGTTTACCGCGCCGTCATCTGCTTTAGGCAGTTCGTTGATAAATTCAACATATCTTGGCTTCTTGTATCCGGCTATCTTTGATCCGCAAAATGCAATCAGATCATCTTTGGTCAGGTTACGGCCCGGGTGCAGCGAGCATACCGCTTTAATCCCTTCTCCGAACTTGGGGTCGGGAATACCGAAAACACAGACATCTTTTATTGCCTCGTGTTCAAGGATGGTTTTCTCCACTTCAGCGGGGAAAACATTCTCGCCGCCGGGTTTGATGAGCTCTTTTTCCGCTTTTCGACCTTTGAAGAATAAAAACCCTTCATCATCAATCATCCCGAGATCACCGGTGTGGTGCCAGCCGTCCCTGAATGTAAGGGCATTGAGTTGTTCAGCATTCCAGTATCCCTGGAATACCAAGGGGCCCCGAACCACGATTTCACCGGTTTGTCCCGCCGGCAGAATTACATCATAGTCATCTGCAATCTGAATATTGGCAAGCGGTGAAACAACACCGGCTGATCCTGCTTTTGCAAAGTATTCGGTAAATGTGATCAAACCGGATGTTTCGGTCTGCCCGTACATGGTCCAGAAAACAGAGTCTGTTTTGGATTCCCATTTTTCGGCGGTCTCAGGCATTTCAAGCCCGGCAACAATCTCAAGGCTTGACAGATCATGGGAGCCATTTTCCATGGCGTCTAAAAGGTTGGTCAGTATAGGGGGAAAGGAACCAAAAAGGGTCGCTTTTTGTTCCTTGATAAGGTCTAATGCTGTCTGTGGGTTGAACTTGTCCACAATGATATTTTTACCACCGGCCTGAAGCATGCCCAGTCCCAGATTAATTGCCATAATATGAAATAGGGGCAAAATACCCAGATAGGATTTGGTATCATCAAGGCCAAAGGCACGGATGATTTGTTCATTGGCTAAAATTATATTTTCCTGGCTCAGTACAGCGCCTCTGGGTTTCCCCTGTACCGCTGCCGTGTGGATAATCACAAAAGGATCTGCCGAACGGCAGGGCTCTGTCATTTCAAGTGGTGGTGCGTCATAAAGTGCAGCGAAGTCTGCATCATCACTGTCAACAACATAGCTTTTTTTCAGACATGAAAATGTGTTGGTAAGTGTCGTGGCCTGATCCGCCATTTCAGCATCGCTGATGATCAGTGATGGGGTGGTGTCCTCTATGATATACGAGACTTCATCGGCACTTAAACGTCTGTTAATGAGGACCAGGACAAGGTTGAGGGCCGCGGCTGCGCCAAACAGATGGAAAAAGGCAGGGTGGTTTTTGCACAATACCGCAATCCTGCTGCCGGCCGGAAGATTCAGAGTTTTGAGCCCATTGGCAAGTTTGGCCGTCTGCAAGAAAAGATCTGAATATGTGATATCTTGGGTCTTAAAATGAATGGCAGTAGATGAGCCCTTGAACCGTGCATTTTTCTCGTAGATGTCAAAATAGGTCAGATTATGAAGATAATTCATTTAAGTATTACTCCTTATAATAGCGTTCTTGATTTCTTAACAAACCAAAAGGGTTTTATACAATCGGTTCATAACGGGTATTGATGAGGCCGGTAATCTGAGGAGGCCTAGGTTCTTAACCTAGATTCATAATTTGGAAGGCTTTTATTTTTTGATTTTCTGGGACCAGTGGACGGCAAATTTTACAAGTTCTGTATAGTGCTTTAGATTGAATTTCTCTTTTATATTTTCGCGATGGGTTCCCACGGTTTTAATACTTAAATTAAGGCGTTTTGCAACTTCTTTTGAATCAAGACCATCTCCGATAAGCCGAAATACTTCCAGTTCTCTGTTCGTTAACTTGTCCAGAGAAGATTTGTCATCATGTTTGCCCGAAGATACGAGCCTGTTGAACACTTTGTCTTTAATTTTCTGACTTGCATAGACATCCCCGGCCAAAACCTTACGCAAGGCTTCAACCACCTGTACGATGGCTTTCTGCTTCATGATGTACCCACGCGCACCTGACACCAGAGCCCTTTCGGCATATAAAGATTCATCATACATGGAGAGTACCAAAGCCGGCAGATCCGGATACTCCTGCTTGATCTCTTCCACCAGATCCATACCATTGCTTTCTTTTAAAGAGATATCCACAATTATCAGGTCCGGCTTATGTTTTTTTATGGCTTCCCAGGCGTCTGACGCAGTGCTTTCACTGCCACAGACAACAAGGTCAGGTTCTTTATTAATTAATTCCGCCATCCCAAGGCAAAAGATAGGGTGATCATCCACAATTAAAATTTTATGGGCTTTGTTCACATGATTATTCATTAAAGCACAGATTCTCCTTTAGCAGTGGCAGATGGGTTTACCAAAAATACGTCAATACATGAGCCGTGTTTGTCTGTATTAATTTCAAATCTGCTGTCAATGATTTTTGCACGATATGCCATAATCTGCAACCCAATACCCCGTGTTTTCATCACAGCATCCATCCCCTTGCCATTGTCCTGGATGCAAAGATGAATAAATCCTTTTTCTCTTTGCATAAAAAGCGTGATCGTATCAGCATCCGAATGCTTCACAGCATTATAGACCGCTTCTCTGGCAATATAATACAGATGGGTGGCAAGTGCATTATCATGAAACTCTATGGAGTCATCCACGTGAAAATCAAATTTTACCTCCCGGATATATTCAAAATAATGTATCAACTCTTCCAAGGCAGCGCTCAGGCCATGGGAGACAAAGTGAACCGGGCATAGCCCCCTGGCAAGGATTCGTGTTTTACCAATGGCATCATCAATTAAATGGACAATTTTATCCGCTAAAACTAGACCTTCCTGATTCTTAACATCAAGATCACCCTTCAGTGCTGTTACTAAACCGGCAATCCCTATCAAATGCGGGCATAGATCGTCATGTAGATTCTGTCCAATCTCCTGTCTTTCTTTATCTCCGACTTTCATTAACTGCTTTTCCAGTCGTTTTGATTTGGTAATATCTCTAAGAATAATAATCGATCCGGATATCTGTCCGGTTTTATCCCGTGTGGGGGCGCCGCTGATACTCACATAGACAATATCGCCACTCTTTGAAAACCGCTGGGTTTCGATATTGTTAACAGCAACACCGGAGAGAAGAACATGCAGGCCCGCTTTGGTTTCGATCCAGTTTTCTTTGGGCACAAAATGGTCCATTCTGTGCGTGATACACTCCTTGGAAGTCCATCCGAAAACCTTTGTAAAGGCAGGATTTACATAAACAACATTCCCGTTTATATCATAGGTTACAATGGGATCCGGGGCAGACTCCATTAACAAGAAGTATCTTTCCTGACTTTCCCTTTGCGCCTCCTGTGCATCGACCCGTTCCTGAATTTGAGCCTGCAATCTTCTGTTATAGTTTTCAAGTTCGATCATAAAACGGTTAAAATATACAGCCAGCTGACCCACCTCATCATTGGATTCACTTTTCATCCTCATTGAAAAATTTCCAAAGGATGCGACCTCAAAACGGGCCATCATTTCATGCAGCGGGTTGGTGATGGACGAGCTGATTTTAAAAATGACAAACAACATCAATATTGAGAGTGTAAAAGAGATTGTGATAATAAAATTTCGAACGGTTTTAAGCGGGCTGTAAATTTCATCAAAATAAGATGAAGAGGCAACAATCCATTTATATTCAGGTATATAATCGAACATCACCAGCTTTTTCCTGGCCACGGACTCATCCGGATTTTTCCAGAAATATGAAATTTTTCCTTTTTTTCTTTCCAGCATATCTTTTAAAAATTGATTGGGAAGCTCTTTATCATTTAAAATGTTAACGCCTTGAAGTTTTGGATGAATCACCGCTTTTCCCGTACTGTCGATGACATAGGAATATCCGGTGTCCCTGAATTTTAAAGAGAGCACGCTTTTTTGGAAATCCTGTACATTGATAAGCCTGTCGAATTCATTTCGATAGCTGCTGGCAGAAATGATCCAGTCCCAGGGTTCAAAATAAATCATATAAAGGGCCTTGGGAAGACGCTTGGTTTCTCCCGGGTTTTTCCATTCATATTCAAGATAGCCCTCTTTGGATTCTTTGGGATCTACCCATTCATATTCAAGATAGCCCTCTTTGGATTTTATCTGCCGGGAGACAAACCGGTAGTGTTCAATATTTGAATTGATAAGGCCGGATTGGGGATGGACAACCACTGTTCCGGCGCTGTCCAGGCAGTAGACATATCCTGATATCCCAATGGTCTGGCTTAAAATGATGGTTGCACTTTGCTTTTTCGCTTCTGCCACCGTCATTTTTCCCTCTAAGGTTAGCTGGTAGAGGCTTCGAATGATTTCTCTGTTTTTTTCGGCAATGGCCCGCAAATGATTCTTAATGGAAATATTGGCGGATGTTTTGACCATATTGAGAATCATCTGTGTTGTATTGTTAAGCTCATTTTCAATATTTTTTTCGATATTATTTTTGATGAATATGTAAATAAAAAGGCTGAAAAAGAGCATTGTCATAAAAAAAATAATGAAAAAAATGACAATAAATTTATAACGGATCTCAAAGGATTTAAATTTGGTATAAATTTTTTTTGCCGCGTGTGTGATCATGCCAATTTTTCGACCTGTATCAATAAAAGTGGTGTGGCTGAAAACGCTTTCATTTTTTTTCGGCAGGGAAAAAGACTTTAAATACGGAATGTCCTGAATTCAGGCAGTCTTCCTGGCGTTTGCAAAAAGAGCATTCAGCCACGTTGCCGGGGCATTCAGCATCCTTGTTTTCAAAGAGGAAACGACATTTTTTAGATGTCATGCCAAGGGTGAATCCGTGGCGGTCTGAAAAGATTTTTATGCGTAAAAGATCAGCCCCTTTTCCACCGGCATTAAATGCAAACGGGGTTTTGGTGGAGTAGGCAATGGTCTCCTGGGTGGTGAAAAAACCTTCAAAAATTCGTTTCTGAGCATCTTTTTCAATGCCCACGCCAAAATCATGAACAGTATAAAGCACACCTGTTTTTTCTTTTTCGATCCGGATATCGATCCTGCCGCCGTCCGGCGTGTTTTCAATGGCGTTCTTTAAAATACCGGATATCATTTTTTCAACAATGTCCACCGGCAGGTGAATCGGGGTAATGTCCGGATCCAGTGAAATACGGATATCAATGTTCCTGAAATCGATATCATCCTGGATCGCATCCCATATCCCGGAAAAAATTTTGTCCAAGCCCACACATTGATAGTCAATGGTCTGGGGGCCGAATCGTTCATCAATCATTTTTCGGACAGCGGGATCAATATCTTTTTCAGTGAGATTGAGCTGAATCAGGGTTTCCAGTTCATCACGGCAGGCATCGAACAACTTATGTAAAAGCGTCTGGGCGGAGTATGTCTTGTCCTCCATGATATCGGCCACCTCGCTTTGGATATCCACAATCCTTTCCAGATTTCTTTCAATCCGTTTCAACGTGGCCGTTACATTGACGCCCTTTGCCGGTTCCAGCCGTTTTTTAAGGATTTGAAGAGATCCTGTTAATACTGCCACCGGTGTTTTCAGCTCATGGGAGAGATGGTTGATGGCCTTTCCTTTGGCCCGGTTCATGGATGCCACATCCCGGTAGGCTTCGTGCACAGCCTCGGAGAACCTGGCATTTTCAATGGAGATGGCGCATGTGCCGGCGATCATGGTCATCAATTCCATGTCATTGTAATCAAAGGCATTGCGCTTTTTGTTAATGGCGCACAAAACACCGATGATCCGGTCTTCGCTGAAAATGGGGACCTCGAGAAGACTGCGGGTTTGATACCCTAAAAGGTTATCCCGGTCAGGATAGTCCGCAGACAGTTTGTCGGCATCATTGACCATGGCGTATTCACCGGTGCGGATTATTTCTCCGGCCATGAGCTGATCAGCCGGAAACCTGAAAGTTTTGGCGCGTCTGTCTGTGTCTGAATCATCGTAGGCACCGCCGGTGAAAAACAGTTCATCCTTGATTTCATCATACAGCAGGACAAGAGCGCCTTCCGTATTTAACAGCGCCTTGACCTCTTTTGATATATAGGTCATCAACTCTTCAAGCTCAGGATACTCCGGCAGGACGGCACTGATGCGCATAATGGTTTTGTTGTTGGCTTCCAGCCGTTTCTCTTCTGTGATATCCCTTAGAATGACGAAGTTTTCCGCCTGTTTCGTGTCCTCTTTGGTAGGGGAAGCCGCCCAGATAACAACATCCAGGATTTTCCCCGATTTTGTCAATCGCTTTGTTTCATACCGGTGCAGTGCTTTTTCATCGGCAAAACGGTTGAGCATATCATCGGTCTCTTTTTTAAGCTCATCCGGTACAAAAGGAATGGGTTTGCCGATAAGCTCTTCCAGGGCCCATCCAAAGGTGCCGGTAAAGGAGGGATTGATATAGGAGACCATTCCTTCGTTGTTGTACATCACAATGGGGTAGGGAACAAACTCAAGTATTTTACGGTAGATCCGGTAAAGTTCCCGTGTTTTTCGTTCTGCTGTTTTCTCTTCTGTAACATCCTCAAGGGTTTCCACGGCCCCCTGGATGTTTCCCTCGTCGTCATTATAGGTGGTGGCGGTAAAATAGAGCCATTTGCCATCGTCTCCCAAGTCCTTGAAAAAGTCCGTGGCCGCAAACCGTCCCCGGCTTCGGGCGGTCATGTCATACTTAGTGCCGTAATGCTCAACAATCTGGGCATCGGAGGAGCGGTCAATGATCAGATCGGCCATAATCGGGCGTTTGGATTTGTAAAAAGCGCGCCACTGGTCTTTTGTACCGATCATATCTTTAGAGGATATACCGGAGAGCTCTTCAAGGGCCTGGTTGAAATGGATGATTTGATGATCTTTATCAATGACAAAAATGGGAATAGGGGTTTTATAGATCACCTGGTTAAGTTTTTTATTCTCCTGTTCAAGCTTCTTGATCTTTTCTTCAAGTTTGAGGATATCATTTTTATCATTCGCCATTGATAAGCTCCAATAGACGTTACAGGATGAAGTAAGCCCCGGATAAAAATTTATTTTTTAAAACGGGAGAATTGTTCTTGCCAATATGTAGCTAATTTGTAAAAATTGGCTCTAATATAATAAATCATTGGTCCAAATTGCAAGGCTTTTAGAGGGTGACGATAAAAATGCCAGATACGACAATTAAGACGGAAATTCTGATTCATGATCTAAAAGTCCCCATCTCGGTGATCGATGCGGGTGCTAAATCACTGCTCAACCGACAGGAATCCTACGGCCCCCTGACTGATAAACAGATCAAGGTTCTCAAACGGATTATACGCAACACGATTGCCACCCAGCGCCTGGTAAACGATGCCCTGGAACTGGGCCGGTCCCGTGAGGGGGTAATGATCACAGCGGATTTTTCGGTGTCAAAACTGGTGACCCAGGTGTTAATGGAAATTTTTGATCTGGCCGACCCTGCGGTCACGGAAGTGATCAAAAAACTGGAAACCTATTCACAGATTTCCCAAGTGGTCTATGAAAAAGGATTTCGCCTGCAGTTTGACTCAAAAGTCTGGAAAACCGTGGTCCATCTGGACGAGGCCAAGGTGAGGCAGATTCTGCGGAATCTGGTGACCAATGCCTTTAAGCACAAGGCACAGTTCGTTGATATCAGCGGCACTGTTTTTAAAAAACAGCTGACACTGAGCGTAAAAGATGATGGCCGGGGAATTGCACCGGCGGATCATCATAGAATATTTGAAACCTATTTTACGACCGGTGAGTCCATTGAAAATGCCATTCGAAGTCATGGGCTGGGACTGGCCGGTGTCATGGTGCTGCTCAAAGATATGGGCGGTTCGCTGGTGTTAAATTCTGATGATGGTCAGGGCGCTGAATTTGTGGTCACGATACCGATTTGAGAGTGTATAATTTAAGGAAGGCGGCCTCTGTTTTTTTTGGGTAACCACAGATCGTCAACAGCTGTTTGATCTGTTTTCTTATTAAATATTCAGGTCAGTCCATCTTCTGAATGTCATCCCGGGATGACATCTGTTTTTCATCAAATTCATCCCAGAAATCCCTGTCGCTTTTTCTCCAGCCATCCCCGAATAACTTGTCAAACACCGGTTTTAAAAGAGAAAACCAGGTCACATGGGCTTTTTTGCCCTCTTTTGTGGCATTGATAACATCGGCAACATACAGGGAGATGTCAAACATCTTGTCTTTGGGGACATAGGCATCGGCACCCTGCTCAATGGAATGTTTCAGGTTATCCGGGGTAAGCGCATGGGCCGTCAGCATCAGGGCCGGGATATTGAGCCGGTTGGTGATTTTTAAAAGGTCGTACCCCTGAACTCCCATGATATCCAGGATTGCCACATCATATGAGTTCTCCCGAAGCTGCGTAACCGCCTCTTCAAAGGTGCCGGCCATATCCACTTCGCACATGTCGAGCAGCTCCTCAAGTGTCTCCCGGATATCGGCTTCATCATCCACGACAAGAACCTTTTTGCCCTCAAGAATGCTTTGACTATCCACGGCACCTCCAAATTGACTTTAAATTACCGGACTGATTTTATTGGCCTTATCTTATTTAAACTTTTTCAATAATTCAATAACATAATCAATATCGGCAATTGTGTGGCAGGCATTAATTTGAAATCGAATGGTTTCATCCCCTTTGGGCACCACCGGGAAGGTTAAGCCGACAACCAGCACACCATTGTCAAAAAGATATTTAACCAGCGCATGGGTTTTGTCTGTGTCCCGGACCATCAGCGGCACCACGGGATGGGGGCCGGGGATGGATTCTTTTCCAAGCCTGTCAAGCCCCTGTCTGAACTGGGCAGTACGTTTTTTTAAATTGTCCAGCAGCGCCAGCCCTTCATCACTGTCACAGATATCAATGGCTTTTTCTGCTGCTGCACAGTCTGCCACACTTAAGGGATTGGTATAAATATAGGTGTCGGCTTTCTGCCGGACAGATTCAATAATGGTCTCACTTGCCGCGATAAAACCGCCGTTCACGCCAAATGCCTTGCCGAATGTCCCGACAATGATATCGGGCAGGGCATGGCAGAAATCGGGTGTGCCCCGGCCTTTGTCCCCATAGGCACCGATGCCGTGGGAGTCGTCAACCACCGTGATGACGCCGTCCTTGAATTTTGAATCATAGGCAGCACAGATGGCATTAATCTCCTGGATTGGGGCGTAATCTCCGCGCATGCTGAAGATACCGTCAAACACGACCACCACCCGCTCCATGTCAGGGCTGACCTCATCCAGGCATCGTTTCAGGTCATCCATGTCATTGTGCTTGAATATCCCTTTATTGGCACTGGGGATATTGGTGATGCGCATGGCCCGGATAATGCTGTTGTGGTTGAGCTGGTCACCGATCCAATGGGTTTTTTTGTTTGAAATGGACAGTGCCAGTCCGCAATTGGAGGTATAGGCTGAATTAAATATTTTTGCCCCGGGCTTTCCCACAAATTTTGCAATCCGTTGTTCAAGCCTGTGGTGGTGGATAAAGGTCCCGTCGATAAACCGGACCGCACCCGGGCCCACCCCGAAATCGTTGGTGGCTTCGTCAGCCGCCGCCATCAGCTTCGGGTGGTTGGAAAGGGAGAGATAGGAGTTGGAATTTAAACGGATAAATTCCCGGGTCTGGCCCATCAGCTTATAGCGGGGCCCGAAATCCCCCTTTGGCGGAAGATAATCGGTAATAACTCTTTCGGGTGATTTTGCCCGGCCCTCTTTTTGTAAAGCCGCAAGTTCGTTGTTTAAGGATATATCCAGTTTGTCTGTACTCATGTTTTTTCTCCGAAAAAAAGTTGTCAGTTGTTAGTTGTCAGGCTACAGTTCTATGTAGGACTCTTAGGCGTTGGCAGAGATTGCTTGCTATTTTAAAGACTTCCGGAGCCCTACAAGTATTGCAGAGATCTCTCTCGTTTCTTGAATCCATTGTTTGGCAACTGTGTGGTCAATATAGCCAATTTCCATGCCGATATAAATTTGTGTTCTTAATTCACCGCAGGAGCCCATTGAATATTGTAGAAATCTTGCAAATTCTTTGTTAGAATCCCGCTCCACACCTTCTGCAATATTGCTTGGTATTGATAAGGAAGAGCGTCAAATCTGGTCACGAAATCCATAATCATTAACGGAACGAAAATGCTTATACAGCGCCACACATAATCGTGATGATCTTTTCCAAACTTCCAAATCTTCAAATTTCAAAATACCCTCCAAAACTGAAAGCTGACTACTGAGAACTGAACACTTCTTTTATTGGTTCCAATCCAGGATAACTTTGCCGGACTGCCCGGACCGCATGGCGTCAAAGCCTTTTTCAAAATCGGTGTAATGAAATTTGTGGGTAATCAAAGGGGAAATATCAAGGCCTGTCTGGATCATGCTGGTCATCTTGTACCAGGTCTCATACATTTCACGACCGTAAATGCCTTTGATGGTCAGCATATTAAATACAATTTTATTCCAGTCCACCGCCGTTTTATCCGGCATGATGCCAAGCATGGCAATTTTTCCGCCGTGGCACATGTTGTCAATAATGGTATCAAGGGCGGCCGGGTTTCCGGACATCTCCATGGCCACGTCAAATCCCTCTTTCATGCCCAGTGTTCTTTGGGCATCTTCCACGCTGTTTTTGCTTACATCAACAGTCAGGGAGGCCCCGGCATTTTTCGCCAAAGCCAGCCGGTAGGGGTTGACATCGGTGACCACCACATGGCGGGCGCCTGAATGCCGGGCAATGGCCGTAGCCATGCAGCCGATGGGACCGGCCCCGGTGATCAGGACATCTTCGCCCAGGACATCAAAGGAAAGGGCGGTATGGGTGGCGTTGCCCAGCGGATCGAAGCAGGCTAAAATATCCATGGGGATTGTCGGGTCGCAATACCAGACATTGGTGACCGGTATGGCAAGATATTGGGCATAGGCACCGGGTCTGTTTACCCCGACCCCTTTGGTGTCCATGCAGAGATGACGGCGCCCGGCCAGGCAGTTCCGGCAGTGGCCGCAGACAAGATGGCCTTCGCCCGATACCAGGTCACCGGGTTTGAAATCCACAACATGGGAGCCTGTTTTTTCAATCCGGCCCACGAATTCATGGCCCACATGCATGGGCACAGGAATGGTTTCCCGCGACCATTTATCCCAGTTGTAAATATGAACATCGGTCCCGCAGATGGCGGTTTTGATAATTTTAATCAAGACTTCATTATGGCTGATGTCAGGAATTGGAACATCTTCAAGCCAGAGTCCCTGTTCCGGTTTTGACTTTACCAGTGCCTTCATAGTTTTCATGGCAATATTACCCAGTTTTTATGTGAAATATTAATTTTTCCCCAGTAAAATGGATATATCATAAATATTGTTCTAAATCTATCGATTATAGATGTACGGCAGGAGCAATGGGAACCTTTCGTGAAATATCCGGGACAGGGGATTGTCTCTTTTAAAACAAGCTGATACGGTGTCCAATATCCATGTTGATGATTGAGAACGCTGTTATAATTGAAGTGACGATTTTAGGAGGATGTAATGGGGAAAATACTGAAATGGCTGGCGGGCATTATTATTATCGCTGTTGTTGGCGGCGGGATCTTTTTTCTAAATGGCGCGCTGCCCATCGGCACCGGGTATTCTGCCAAATATCTCTGCTCCCAGGTGTTCCTGGCCAACAGAGACCCGGCCATCGTTTTTGAAAATGATATCAAACCCACGCACCCTCTGTTCAGACCGGTGGGATTTACAGTGGACAGGGAAAATAAAACCGTGACCGCAAAGGCGTTTGGCTTCTGGAAACCCATGACAGCAGTCTTTCGGGAAGGGTGCGGTTGCACCCTGGCGGTGGATACGGATCGCAAAACGCTTTTGGAACAGTCAAAAGATATTACGGCACCCCATATCCTGAGAAGCGACACCCCCTGGCCCCATGGGAAAACAGTGGACCTTAAGAACCTGCCGGGCAATGTTGATAAAGAAAAATTAAACAGTGCCGTGAATCAGGCTTTTACCGAGCCGGGACCAGACACCCAACGCAATACCCAGGCCATTGTTGTTGTCCTGGGAGACCAAATTATCGCAGAACAGTACTCAGATCAGTTTGACAAAGACACCCCCATGCTCGGCTGGTCCATGGCTAAAAGTGTTACCAACACGCTGGTGGGGATTCTTGCAAACGACAAGCTCCTTGAGCCTGCCGACAGAGCCCCGGTGGATGCCTGGAAATCACCAGATGACCCCAGGCATAAAATTACTCTGGACATGATGCTGCGAATGTCTTCCGGTCTGGAATTTGCGGAAGTTTACGGCCCGTTCAAGGATGCCACCCATATGCTTTACACAAGTCACAGCATGGCGGATTATGCACAGGCCAAACCCCTTGCAGGCGAGCCGGATACGAAATGGAACTATTCGGGCGGCACCACCAATATTCTTGCAGGGATCGTCACAGATAAGGTCGGCGGCAGCCTTTTTGACTTTGTGAAATTTGCCCGGGAGCGGCTGTTCTACAAAATCAATGCCTATTCAGCCTTGATTGAACCGGACTCCTCCGGGGTTTTTGTCGGATCCAGCTATATGTTTGCCACGGCAAGGGACTGGGCCAGGTTCGGTCTGTTCCTTAAAAACGACGGTGTCTGGGACAATGAAAGAATTCTGCCCAAAGGGTGGGTGGAGTACTCCACCACCCCGACCCCCATGGCGCCCCAGGGGAAATATGGGGCCCAGTTCTGGCTCAATGCCGGGGACAAGGAAAATTTTTTGGACCGGAAGTTTCCCTCTCTGCCGACAGACCTCTACTATTGCGGCGGGTTTAACGGCCAGGTCGTGGCCGTGATCCCGTCAAAAGATGTTGTGGTAGTACGCCTTGGCGTGACCCATGATGATTCCTGGGATCATGAAACTTTTATCGGCCGGGTGCTGGACGCCGTCGGCGGATAGGAGCGCTTTTTAGATTTTTTTTCAATTCCTTTGAACTCAGTCAAAGGAATTGAAACTTTTTCTATATTTTAAAGTGGTACTCTTCCGGAAAATCAGAGGCATTGTCCATGGAATGGATCTGCCTCATTTTTTTTGTGATGGTTTTAAAGGTCTGTCCCAGTTTGAAACCGGATCTGTTTTTCTGAGCCTCATAAAGTTCATCAATCGCCTTTTTACCGTGCAGGTCTGCCAGGGTTTCTACTGTGACTCCCCCCGAACTATGGTTCCGGCTTTTTGTCTTAAGTTTTTCTTTTTCCAGTGCTTTAAAAATGGTTCCCAATGCTTGTCTCCCGTTTGATTAAATACAGTGTTTAACCAGATAAAAGCACAAACCATACCGTTGTGTTAACTGCTTGAAATGACGTAAAAAGTAAGATTTGTGGGGAAGTAATCCGTCAACCCGGCGTTGTGTCTTTGTCAAGATTTCGACGCTGTTGCTTTGGCTGATAAAGTGGTAGAGACAGAATGTAATGCTGGTTTATATATCAAGCTGAATAGATAGAAGTATCTTCAGGGAATTTTTGTTTTTCATAAAGGTGAATAATGAGCAATTTATTCAGGCACAGGATATTGTGGTTGGATACCTTTTCAGAAAACGATGACTTATAGATAAAATCATCGCCTTTTAATCACCAGTTTTATCCGTCGCATTCTGTGTAAAAAAGCTATCCAATAATTTCTTGACCCATCAATAAGCAATTTGTATATTCGTGATAATGTAAGCGTTCTTATTGTCCTGACATTTCAATAAATTCTTTTCTAATTGTTGAACTCCTTCACAGATGAAGTTCTGTAACCGTCAACCTGAACCCAGAGGTACTCAAATGACAACAGAACAAAAAGTCACAAGAAAATTGAGAGCTATCCTTAGCGCCGATGTCAAAGGCTACAGCACTCTCATGACCAATGATGAAGTCTCTACGATCCAAACACTGAAAGAATACCGAAACATTATGTCAGGAATTATCAATGAACATTCTGGTAATGTCGTTGATATGCCAGGCGACAATATCATGGCTGAATTTTCAAGCGTCGTAAATGCTGTAAAATCTGCTGTGGCAATTCAAAAAGCATTAAAATCAAAAAATGATGCTCTCCCTAATGAAAAGCGTTTGGAGTTTCGCATAGGCATTAACATTGGTGATGTGGTTCAGGACGGTAACAGCTTATATGGTGAGGGAGTCAATATTGCTGCCCGTATTGAAGGTCTTGCTGATCCTGGCGGAATCTGTATTTCCAGAGGTGCTTATGATCATATCAGGAACAAGCTTAATTTTGGATATGAATACATAGGTGAACATACCGTAAAAAACATCAAGAACCCTGTCAGGGTTTACAAAGTATTAATGGGCAGTGAAGATGCCGGAAAAGTTATTGGCGAAGGTTTAAAACCTTCCGTCAAAAAGTTGGCATGGACTGCAGTCATTGCTGTTATTATTGTATTTTTAGTTATGGGTTACCAGTTTTACCAGCAATTGATCCCCCCTGGTTTTGAACCTGCATCTATTAAGAAGATGGCATACCCTTTGCCTGTGAAACCATCTATTGCTGTTCTTCCTTTTAACAACATGAGTAATGATCCAAATCAAGAGTATTTATGTGACGGAATTACTAATCAAGTAATTACTTCTTTATCCAGGAGCCCCTATCTTTTCGTGATCGCACGTAATTCCACTTTTTTTTATAAAGGGAAAAACATAAAAATAAATGAAATCGCCGAAAATCTTGGCATTCGGTATGTTTTGGAGGGTAGTGTTCAACGTGATGAAAATTATGTGCGTATTACCGTTCAGTTGATTGATGCAACAACTGGACAACAAATATGGGCTGATAACTATGACCGAGAATTAAGCAATATTTTTGTTTTACAAGATGAAATAGCCTTGAAAATTATGGCTGAACTTCATATAGAACTTTCGACCTTATCATTGGGAAAGCTCTACTCAATAAAAACAAAAAGTATTAAAGCCTATGAAAAATATCTGAAAGGTATAGATCATATATGGAGTAGAACTGTCGACGACAATTTAGAGGCGAGAAAGTTAGCTCAAGAAGCAATAGATATCGACCCCGAATATGGAGCTGCATATCTCATGTTAGGGTATACTCATTTAGACGATGTCTGGTTTTACAGATCAAAGGATCGAGCTAAATCGTTGGAAACCGCTGAAAAACTTGCTCATAAAGCTATAGAACACTCAGGTGAAGATGCCCTTACACACCGCTTACTGAGCACCGTTTTTCTGCTTAGAAGGCAATACGAAAAAGCAATAAAAGAAATTCAAAAAGCCATAGAAATGGAACCTAACTCTGCTCAATGCCATTTTACTTATGGTATGATTTTAAGATTGGCTGAGCGTTTTAATGAAGCTATCCCAGTTTTAGAAAAAGCAATTCGCCTTAATCCAATAGCACCTATTAATTATTTAAATAATTTAGCATTTGCTTATGCTTTTTCTGAGGATTATGAAAAAGCAATTTTATTATGGAAAAAAACGATAGAAAGAAATCCAGACTATCTCTTTGCTCATATGGGATTAACAACTGTATACCAATTAATAGGTAAAGAGGACATAGCACGAGAAATGGCCAAAGAAATTTTAAGGATAAGGCCAGATTTTTCAGTGGCCAGAGTTGAAAAATCAAGCCCGATAAAAGATCCTAAACGAAAGAAAAAATGGACTGATGCTCTTCGAAAGGCAGGACTACCTGAGAACCCACCACTCCCACTACCCGACAAACCCTCCATTGCCGTGCTTGCCTTTGACAATATGAGTGGCGATCCTGAGCAGGAGTACTTCAGTGACGGTCTTTCTGAAAGTATCATTTCCACACTTTCTAAAATTGATCAGCTTTTTGTAATTGCCCGAAATTCATCGTTTACATACAAGGGCAAAACAGTCAAGGTTCAGCAGATCGCAAGAGACCTTGGCGTCCGCTATGTTCTTGAAGGCAGTGTTCAAAAATCTGAAGATCGGATTCGAATTACTGCTCAGTTGATTGACGCTGTTGCAGGCAATCACGTGTGGTCAGAACGCTATGACGGAAATTTAACAGATATTTTTAACCTGCAGGATGAAATTGTCAGGAAAATCGTCACCGCTTTGCAGATCAAGCTCGCTCATGGAGAACAAGTCCGATATCAAATGAAGGAATTTACAAATTTTCATGCGTATTTGAAATATCTTGAAGCCATCTCAGAATATGTAAAAGGAACGCGAGAAAGTTGGATGCGTTATGGTCAACTGGCACAGGAAATCATTGATCTGGAGCCTGAATCTCCGGTTGGATACAGGTTATTGGGGACTTATCATCAGGGGCTCGCTGGAAAAGGGTTTTCATCCAGGGAAAACCTGAAAAAAGCTTTCTCTCTGGCCCAGAAAGCCCTGTCAATGGATGAAAATGATTCCTATACCCACACATTAATGTGTCAGATTTACACCGCAATAAAAGAGCATGAAAAAGCAATTTCAACAGGAAAACAGGCGGTTAAGCTTTCACCCAGCTCGGGCATGGCTCATATACTTTTGGCGATAGCACTCTGCTATGCTGAAGAATATGACCAGGCGATTATCCAGTGCAAACAGGGAATCCGTCTCAATCCTCTCCCGATTGTGTATCATTTTTCAACGTTAGCTCAATGTTATTATTCCAGCGGGCAGTATGAGAAAGCGTTAACTGAGTTGAAAAAAGCGGTCAAACTCTCACCTGATTATGGTCCGGCCCACGTGAGGTTAGCCGTTGTTTATGGTCTGTTAGACCGCAAAGAGGAAGCGCAGGCATCGGCTAAAAAAGCGCTTGAGATATATCCGAATTGGTCCGTGTCATTTTTTAAAAATAACTGGAAATATAAGACAAATAAAAATCTTCCAAAATTCATTGATGCCATGCGCAAAGCTGGATTCCCGGAATAGAAAATGGAGAGGACTATTAGTGCTCAGTTATTAATTCGGGAACAGTGCACAAAATCTTGTGGTCGTCGAATCCGTTCAGAATTCCACTTTATGCAGGGAAAAGTTAAATCAAATTAAAAAGTATAGATTCAACTTATTACATTATCAAATCAGTATCCGGCATATCCAAGCTTCGGGCCGGGCAATCCGTTCGCGTCTGAGCGTAATTTTCAAGAGCTTTTAAATTCGCTGCGCTAAATGTCGTGAACTGCGGTCCAGTGGGTCCTCAAACAGCACGTCATTTGACGTTTCGCTTCATTAAAAATCTCTAAGAAAATGTGGCTCTGAGGACGTCTCACGAATCACCCGGCCCTATCGCAGGCTTTGAATGAATTGGTAATAAAGGATGAGGATTATTAGGGCCGAATCGTCCAGTGACGGTGTGTTTGCCTTGCCGGGCGCCAATCAGTTGGTTATTTTGTAAAAAGTTTTTAACGAAACGAAATGTTAAGAACGGCAAGCAGTCTGAAGACCCGCTGGACCGGAGTTCTTGCCGTTTAATGCCGTGAGTTTAGAACTTTTCAAAATGTTCAACCGGCGCCGGTAAGGTGAATACACCGGAACGGATTGAACCATGGGGTTGTATTATTTACTTAATTGCCAACCAATACCATTAACTTAAGAATACAGATGTTTTAGCCATGGATACCGGAGACAGGAGTCCGGAAACCGGAGGGCCTTGCCTTTTCCAGTCCCCGGTCTTCGGTTTCCGGTCTCCGTGCCAGTTAAGTTTCCTTGCTTAGCTATTAAATGCAGAAGCAAAATAATAGATGGGTGGCTTAAGTTAATGACATTGAGGTGAATACACCGGAACGGGTTATATCCCTAAAATGTGAAACGAAAACCGGGTTTAGGAGTCGATAAATCCTTTTTCAATGCGTTCCAGAAGATACTCCTTTTGATCCGGGAATTGGTATCCTTCATAATCATGGCTGAAAAGATAGCCGCCGTAGGGCAGTTTCCAATAATTACCGGCATGGTCAAAACAGACCTTTGAAGTGACATCTAAGGCGGTGACCATTTGCTTGATTTCTTCAAGCTGGGCCCTCGGGTCTATTTTTTTAAACCCGCTTTTTTGAAATGTGTCATACATGGGGCTGCCGGGACGGGCCGTGAAGGGGCGGGAGCGGATATAATGAGGGTTGATCTGGTTTAAGACATCGGCTGTATGTCGGGCATGATCATGGGACAGTTCTTCCCCGCCAAGGCCCGGCATCCAGTATTCAGATACCTGGAATCCTGTTTCAAGGGCTTTTTTACCGCCCTTTATATGATCTTCTGGGGTGGCTCCTTTTTTGATGATTTTTAAAAGTGCACCATCCCCGGTTTCAAGGCCAATGTGAACCCGGTCAAGTCCGGCCTGCTTTATTTTTTCAAGATCTGCCATGGGTTTTTTAACAATGGTGCGCGATCTTGCGTAGGTGGTGATTCTTTCAATGGAAGGGAAGGTTTTTTTAAGATGGGTGAGCACCTGGACCATGTAATCCGTCTTCATGATCAGGCTGTCGGCGTCCTGGAGGAATACGGTTTTGCCGCCCACCGCCAGCCAGTTGATGAGCATGGAAATCCCCTGGTGAAAGTAAAGATCCGGGTGGGTTTTAAAAAATTGTGTCACAGCGTTCTGTGTTAACTGGCCACCAGTCCCCTGGTCCTTTGATATCTGTTTCAGCTTTAGATGAACACCGTGCATGGCGTCAATGTCTTTGATGATCTCCTGGGGTTTTCTCAGCTCAAATTTTTCGGTCTTGTACATGGCGCAGAAAGTGCAGTGGTTCCAGGGACAGTTGCGGGTAAGTCTTAACAGCAGGGAGGCGGCGCCCCCTTCGCTTGGCGGCCGGTAAATGCCGGTTTCAAAATCAAACACAGGTGAATTGGAGTGTGCCATAATAGTTCCTTACAGGTTGCTGTCTGACAACAGACGGGTAATGTTGGTTTGGGTGACGGCTGTGACAACAGCAGGTTCAAGGTTGAGTGCCATCACTTTTTCAAGTTCGCTTTTTGGATCGCCAAAGGGGAAATCCGATCCGAACAAAAGACGGTCATGGCCGAAGTTTATTATATAATCGCTGATTTCATAGGGCGCGGCAAGGGCGGTGTCGCCATAGACGTTTTGCATCTGCCACAACCCGGCGGATTTGATAGCCTCATACCCGCCGTTAAGCCCCCCTAAATGGGGGATGATTACACGGACGCCCGGGGCCAGATTCCGGATAAATACAATGGTATGGTTCAGTTCTTCTTCCAGAACCACCGGCATTTTGCGCTTTTTAATCTGGGCGATGGCATTCTTGCACTGGGGGGTGTCATACTGGTATTCGGGCTCACTGGCATGCCTGTGCCACTTGATTCCTTTGTGGGATTTCGTCAGCTGGGACACTTTAAAGTCGTTCCAGATGAAAAAGTAGGGGATGACCTCAAGACGGGAATTGCCGATGTCCAGAAGGTGGTTGTTGGCCCGGGTCCGTCTTTTCTGCCAGTCAGGCGTATCCTTGAAATGATAATCATACCGGTCATAGATTTCCATGACCGGTGCAAACATGACCACTTTTTGAATCGGTGTGTCCTTTATAAAGGAGAGATAATCCTCAAAGGACTGGCTGAAACCTTGATCCTGAATGCCGCAGTGGGCGTGGCTGTCTATGACATAATCTAACATCATGGTTAACGCCTGCTCCTTTGAGGGGCGGTTTTATTGTATTGAGGGCCTTGTTATCGGCTCTGATCATACACTGACAGCAAAAACAGGGTGGCAAAGGGCTGAAGTACTAAAAAGCCTATGAACGAGGAACCGCCGACGGTGGTCAGGGCATAGAAAATTAAAAATACCACAATATGGTCTGCAATGGGCCGGGTGGTTACCATGGCGGTTGATTTTTTGATGGCATCAATCAGGCCGAACTGCCGGTCCGTCATTAGCGGAATCATATACATACAGGTATAGCCCACAATGATGGTGAATACGATGCCCGGCAGGACAAACAACGTAAACCCGATGATGGAAACGATTAAGATGACAATGGAGAAGACAAGCAGGGGGAAAAAAAGTCGGAGCTGGGAGAAAATATCCTGGGCTCTGGGCTCCCTGTTCTGCCGCATCAGCAGGTGAAGTGACTGTGTATACCCGGCAAAGGCAACCGGGGCCAGGATGCCGATGCTGATGATGCTGACGGCTGATAAAACCAGGGTGAGAATTACCAGCGGGACAAAATGATCCAGGCCGATTCGCCAGGCAGCCATGATGTGTTCTTTCATGTTCATTTTATTTCCTTGTTTTTTCCTTTGTCTTCGGCCAAATAATATCTTAGTATAGTTGCCAAAAAAAACAAGATGCGTCAATATGAATAAATTATTATCTTGACAAAGAATTAATTTAGCGAACATATAGTTTAAGTAAACAAAGTTAATTGTAATCAAACACATGGAGGAGATAATGGAAATAAAAGTCACCCCGGCACAGACGAACAGAACACGGCCGGAAGATTCTGATTTGGGATTTGGCCAGGTCTTTACCGAGCACATGTTTGTCATGGATTATTCTGAAGAAAATGGGTGGCATAATCCCAAAATTGAACCCTACCAGGATTTCAGTGTGTCTCCGGCCGCCATGGTTTTTCATTACGGCCAGGCCATATTTGAAGGATTAAAAGCCTACAAAACCCCTGAAGGAAAGATCTGTCTGTTCCGGGCAAGGGACAATTTTGAAAGAATGAACCGGTCGGCCAAAGGGATGTGCATTCCGCAGATTGATGTTGATTTTGTGATGGATGCCATGAAACAGCTGATTAAGATCGAAGAGAAATGGATCCCGGAAACCCTTGGGACCTCACTTTATATCCGTCCGACCATTATTGCATCGGATCCTTTTTTAGGTGTTCGCGCCTCTTTTACCTATAAGTTTTTTATTATCCTCTCTTCAGTGGGCGCCTATTATGCCGAAGGATTGAATCCTGTAAAGATCTGGGTTTCCAAAGACCATGTCAGGGCTGTCAGGGGCGGTGTTGGAGAATTTAAAACCGCCGGAAACTATGCAGCCAGCCTGATTGCTTCCGAAAAGGCCAAAAAAGAGGGCTATGCCCAGGTACTCTGGCTGGATGCCCTTGAGAGAAAGTATATAGAAGAGGTCGGGGCCATGAATATTTTCTTTGTTCTTGGCGATGAAATTGTAACCCCGAACCTGACCGGCAGCATCCTGCCGGGCATCACCCGGTATTCTGTGATTTCTCTTGCCAAAAAATGGGGTATGAAACTGACGGAACGAAAAATCAGTATTGATGAAGTGTTTGCCGCCCATGAACAGGGCAAGCTCATCGAAGTTTTTGGTTCCGGTACGGCGGCCGTTATATCCCCTGTGGGTGAGATCCGCTATGGCGACAAGGTGATATCAATTGGTGACGGCACACCCGGTGACACTGCCATGAAATTTTACAATGCCTTAACCGATATTCAATACGGAAAAGCTCAAGATACAGAAAACTGGATCGAATTTATCGAATAGTCTTTTTGAAAATGTGAAAAAGGTCTTTTGATTTTTTCGGCCGTATGACTATGACTGAACGAGCGCTCAATCAAAGCGTGTTTATTCATAAATTCAATATATTGGAGAAATAATGGCGAAGAAGAAAGAGATAATACCCATTGGTAAGAGAATACGACGGGCCCGGCTGAACAAAAAAATCAGTCTGGATACCATGGCAAATGAAACAGGCTTGTCCAAGCAGATGATCAAGGACATAGAAGGCGGGAAAAAAAGACCGTCGGTAGGCACCCTGCTTCAGATTTCCAGAACCCTTCATATTGACTCAAGCTTTCTGCTCAAAGAGCAGGATGATACCATTGAAGCCCGGTCAAAAGCATATACCAAAAGAACGGATAACTATGCCTATACCCCATTGACACCCAGTGCACAGAACAAACACCTCAAGGCTTTCAGGATTGTTGTCAGCGCCGGGGCCAGCCACGATGGTGTTGGATTTCAACACGAAGGCGAAGAGTTTGTCTATGTGCTCAACGGCAATGTCGAGGTCCAGGTGGGAGAGCATGTCAATAAGCTGAAAACAGGAGAATCCCTGCATTTTAATTCCGGTGTGAAGCATGACTTAAGAAATACCGGCAAAGAAGATGCACAACTGATTGTAGTGGTTTATGCCCCGTAGGGCAGGTCAATTTAAAGGGGGATATCATGTTATTTAAGCTTACTGATGAGCAGGTGATGATCAAAAATATGGTCCGGGAATTTTCCCGGAAGGTGATTGCTGCCACCGCAGCCGAACGGGATAAAACAAAAGAGTTCCCGGCGGATAATTTTAAACAGATGGGGGAACTGGGACTGATGGGGATGATGATCCCCGAAGAATACGGCGGGGAGGCGGCGGACACGGTGTCCTATGTCCTGGCCCTGTCTGAAATCGCCTATTCATGCGCATCCACTTCGGTGGTCATGTCGGTCCAGAACTCCATTGTCTGTGAGAGCCTGAACAATTTCGGGACACAGAAGCAAAAAGAAGAGTACCTTACGCCGCTGGCAAATGGAGAGTGGATCGGGGCATTTGCATTGACGGAACCCGATGCCGGGTCCGATCCGGTGAGCCAGGAAACCACTGCTGTCAAAGAGGGGGACCAATGGGTCATTAACGGGACCAAGCGGTTCATCACCACCGGCGAACATTCAAGAATGGTCCTGGTAACGGCCAAAACAGATGGATCCAAGGGGCATAAAGGCATCAGCTGTTTTATTGTACCCAAGGGGACACCCGGATTGATCGTCGGGCATATGGAAGATAAGATGGGCTTGCGCGCCTCTGACACAACGGATCTGATTTTTGAAGAGTGCCGGGTGCCCGATTCCCAGATGCTGGGAAAAGAGGGGGATGGTTTCAAGATCGCTATGAGCGGGCTTGACAGTGGCAGGATCGGCATTGCCGCCCAGTCATACGGTGTTGCCATGGCCGCCTTTGATGCGGCTGTCAAATATGCCAAAAAGAGAAAACAATTCGGTGTGGCCATTTCCAAACATCAGGGGATCCGGTTCCAGATCGCTGATATGGCCACCCAGATCGAGGCCGCCAAGCAGCTTATTTTTTCAGCCGCTTCCCTGAAAGATAGAAAAGAGAACTATACCAGAGAAGCCTCCATTGCCAAACTTTTTGCCTCGGAAATGGTTCAGAAGGTCACGGCAAGAGCCATCCAGATTCACGGCGGGTACGGTTTTACAAAGGATTATCCTGTGGAACGATTCTACCGGGATGCCAGGGTTTTCACCATTTATGAAGGCACCAGTGAAATCCAGAGGGTCGTGATCTCCAACCAGATACTAAAGGATAAGAGAAAGCCTTAAGGGCATGAGCCCTTTTAAATGGGATTTTATATCCCGATATGGCTAACCAAGATAAAACATCCCTGACGCGTGCAAATCCTTTTGGGATTCTGATCGTCAGGGATGTTTTGTCTTCGGATACTGTCTATTAATAAGATTAGCCTGAAATAATTGGGTTCTTTACGGGTTATTTCAATGAAAGAATGGCATCCTCATTGTCCAAAAGGGCTTTGCTGATCTGCTGCTCTTTTGATTCTAAATACTCCACAATGGAAATAGGGTCGGAATCTCCCCACCGTTTCTCTCCGATTTTTATGAGTATTTTGGCGGTCCCTGTATTAACGATAAAGTCGTATGATAATGTTATACCGTTTTCACGATAAATAATATTATGTTCACTGTATGCATTATTAAGGAAGGCCAGAGCACTCTGTTTTTTTGTTGCCGCCATATCGATTCTCCTTTGTGTGACTGTGGATTGTGAACAATGGTTGTAACTATTCCCTTTATGTATCATAGAAAAATAATTAATCGAACAGCTTTTTAATAACGGCTGAGATGTTTTGTATTCGGATAATGCCTGAATCATGTCTGTATACTGTAAAACCTCTTGACCGGGGAATGCAAAAAAAATAAAGTTTACCCTGCATATTCTTTAATCGAACAACCATTCATTTGTTTTGAGAATTCACCTTGTTGAACAACCCGGGTGTTGCGATATGTTGGTGTAGGGGTGGGCCTTGTGCCCATCCGGGGTTGTTTAATCCCGGCTATTTTAATATGGTTTTTTCAAATGATTTTTTTCCCCGCATAAGGGACCATCTGTATAGAATCAAACGCGGACGCCCACAAGGGGCGCCCCTACAACAACCGGTGAACCTTATGATGCATTGTTTCATTTTGATTCTGTAGTGTTCATCTTTATGGAAAATAGTCATTCCCGGCCCTTTCGTAAAATTTAAACCACCCAGACCCATTTGCAGGCTTTAAAAGCTTTGGCACCGGCAATATATTCCAGGCATTTGGAATTATTTGACAGCCTGAGACAAATCAACGAGTTCTTGTTTTTCCTCATGAAAAATCCAGGCTACCCGAATATATCATGAAGCGAGTTTGCCTGCTCTGCAATGCATCAGGCTGCGAAGCTGTAGTTGCTTTACCGCGAACAACCTGTAACGCGGCTGATCAGGTGGGATTGTTTCATGTCCAGGCTAATCCGGATACAACATGGAACGAGTTTGCCTGGTCTGCAAGGCATCAGACTGAGAAGCTGTAGTTGTCTTACCGCGAACAGTCTGTAACGCAGCTTTTCTTGAAAAAGCAGTGGCGTCTCACCATTTGGCACCCCTGAACAACCTGGATAAATCATGAAGCAAGTTTGCCTGGTCTGCAAGGCATCAGACTGAGAAGCTGTAGTTGTCTTACCGCGAACAGTCTGTAACGCAGCAGACCGGGTGAAATCGCTTCATGATTATAGTCTTAGGGATGGTACAAGGGTAGAAAGAACCCATTGACTAAAGTTGTCAATGTCATCAAACTGGATGCCAAGTTTTATCTGTGAACTCTGTATCTGATTACTCCTGACTTTGCCGTTGATGGACAGGGTTTCCTGGTTGCCGTATGAGAAGGACAATTCAATGGTTTCTCCGGTAATGTTTTCCCATGATTCAAACTGATCAATCATACACAGACACCCTTGAGCACTGATGTTGATGACCACGCCTGAATCCCGGCGATTCCGGCTTTTTGCATGAATGGGCAGAAAACATTCAACCCGTTTGTGGCGCCTGATATTACAGTTTTTCACATGGTCTGGATATTTTAAGAACATCAGGGCATCGGGTTGGTCCAGGATGGTGAGAATGCGGCTTTTAAAACTGAAAATATCATCCTGGTTGACATATTTAACCAGGACCTGTTCTTTTTCCAACCAGGAAGGCATCTCGGGTTTTGCTGCGGAAATATTTACAATCAGATAATTGCCCACTTTCATACCGATCAATTTGCTGGACAAAGATCTGTTTTTATCTTTGCCTTCTATAAGAAGGTCGGTGCCCAGTTCAATAAACAGCCGCTGGCTTAAGTCTATGCTTTGTGACGTGGGTGTGTTCATTACCGACCCCCTTTTCTGAATATCACGACTTTGATGGTCTCAAAAACAATCAAGAGTTCAAGAAAGACTGACAGATTGTTAATGTAATACAAATCATACCGAAGTTTTTCAACCGAATCACCCAGAGAGGCCCCATAGGGGTACCTGACCTGGGCCCACCCGGTAATGCCCGGTTTGACCGCATGCCGTTCCATATAATAGGGTGTTGCCTCACAAATTTTTTCGACAAACTCAAGGCGTTCTGGTCTGGGACCAATAAAACTCATCTCCCCCTTTAAGACATTTATCAGCTGTGGGAGTTCATCAATTCGGGTTTTTCTCAAAAAGTGACCGAATACCGGGATGCGCGGATCGTTCTCATTTGTCCAGGCCACACCGGTTTTGGTTTCCGCATCAGTTGACATGCTTCTGAATTTAAAAATGGGACCGGGAGATTTGTACTTGATCAGGTAAATAAAAACAGGGAAAAGCGGCAAAGTGATAACAAGTACTGTAAATGATAGCAGGATATCCAAAAATCTTTTCATCACCCTGATAAAGGGCGTGATCAGAAATCCGCTGCTTTGGACAAGCCAGCTGGGATTAATGCTTTCCACTGGGATTTTGCCGGTCATGGTTTCATAGAAATTGGGATAGTCAATAATCCTCACCCCCATCAGTTTGCAGGAGACAAGTTTATTGATAGCCAGGTTCCCCCGGCGTTCGGTCAGGGCCATCACAATTGAATGAATGCGGTATTGTCTGCAGATGGCAACGATGTCATCAATGTGTCCCAGGATTTTATCCGCTTCCACATCCACCGGATCCAAGTCGGTTGATATGTAGCCGGAAAGGCTGTATTTTCCGGGATTCGTCGAGAGCATATGATTTATTTCAAGCGCTTTGGTGCCGGTCCCGATAACGATTATATTTTTTTCAAGAAATGAAGAAAAGGTGATGGCCCTGTAAACACTTCGCCATGATATCTGAACAACAATAAAAGAGATCATTCCAAAAACCAATGGCCACAAAACGCTGGAAAGCCGGTTGATCAACATCAGGATCAAAAAAGAGATGGCCGTAGCCACTATTGAGCGGATGGCGATTGTTTTAAACAGGCGTGTCTTTGTGCTGTAAATATTACAAAAGTACGAGCAGAAGATCAGAACCGGAACAAACAGAAAAAACCAGGTTTGAGAAAAAAGTTCTGCTGCCAGCTCTTTGGGAGCTGTTTTTTGCAGCATGAAAAGAATGGTCACACCGGCAATTGTATCGCCGCCCATCGGATGAAGACTTCCCTAAGTTGGTTATAATAAATTTTGGATTATTTAAAGATAATTTTTTTGCTTTGACTGAAATTATCAAAACAAATGCAAGATCAAGAATGCTTTCAGAGGTAGGAAAAACGATTTGCGACAGGGGTGGCAATGGCGGCCTACCTTTTAAATAGTTTCTGTAGAAAAAAGGCTCCTTTTGTCCGATTTCTGCGTTGGATAAAAATTTTAAGCTTCAAAATACTCAATGTATTCCTCCAGTTAAAATTTTCATCCGCCTTGAACTCGAATTAAAATGTTTGTTTTTCTACAGAAACTAAATAAGAGAAACGGTGGTGATTCCGGATGGGCATTGTGAGCGTTCTGTCATCGGTGGTCTGGAACTGTTTTGTGCGCAGCTGATTGTGAAAATGGTGAGAGATAAAAAAAGTTTCGGCCGGACACATTGTTTAAAATGAGTCCGGCCGGGGTAAAAATTATGGCCTCCC
>CAZLTD010000045.1:0-36584 GCA_964562385.1 uncultured Desulfobacula sp. | reverse complement strand
ATCTATCTTGGATCTGATCGGGTTTGCCTGCTTCACCCCGTGAATGGATACTTTTTTTTATATAAAGAACCTCTTAATAATAGTGCATTCTTAAATAATCTTGACCCGCAGAAATTGAAAAGGGTATTCTAAAAAAAATCAAGACGAAGCGTATTTGCATCACACCATAGTCACAAGAGGTTTTATATGAAAAAAGAGTGGATGACAGCGTTTGGTAAAATGACATATGGAATATACGTATTGACCAGCCGATCAGGCGATACACGCAACGGTATGATCGCCTCCTGGGCAACCCAGGTCTCTTATGAACCGCCCATGATCATGGCAGCGGTCCACCCCAAGCGATTCTCACATTCTCTGCTTGAAAAAAATCCTGTGTTTGGGCTCCATGTAATCGATCAGTCCCAGAAAGATCTGCTGGCCCGGTTTAAAGGTCCGGATCCTGTCAAAAAATTTGACGGCATTGCCTTTGAGACCAGACAAACCGGTGTTCCGATTTTAAAAAACTGCATTGCCTGGTTTGAACTTAAGATCAGGGAGCAGCTTTCACCCGGGAATCACACCCTTTTTATCGGTGACGTTATCAACTGCGGCTGCAACAACGATGGTGCCCCCCTGACAACCCTTGATTACGACGGGATGTATGTGGGCCGGTCCTGAAACAGCCCGGTCAAAACATACAGCCTTCTTTAATACGTGATCCTGCCCTCATGGATTTTATCTCCTCCGGATGTATGGCATGAATCTTGTAAATATTGTAATCAAACCATGTGAAATTTAATAAATCTTAAAGATTCAAAAAAAAGGAGACACATTATGAAAATAGACTGGGCATATCTTAGAAACGGCTGAGTATCCTGCAAAAAAGCTCTCAAGTTTTTTGAGCAAAACAATATTGACCTGGTTGAGCGGTCTGACGCCAGAAAAGAAAAAATTAATGAAGAACAAGCCTGGCAGGCGATCTCAGAGTTTTCAAAGGTTTATATCGGCAAAGGCAAAAAGGTGCTGGAATTTGAACCGACACCCGATAACCGGGAAGAGATCCTGAAAGCTGCCATGGGCAGAAGCGGGAACTTAAGGGCGCCGGCCCTAAAGACAAAGGATGCTGTTTTCATTGGATTCAACGAGGAGATCTACAGTCAATTGTAGGCATTTGACCGTATTGTGAGTCACTTGTGTCTTGTGTGACACATTAAGACGAAAGGCAATCGAGCACCATAAAAAAAGGTGACCTGACACCCAGCGGTGTCCGGTCACCTTTTAATAATTTCAAACAATATCTAAACTTCGGGTCTTGGCAGTACCCCGGCACGATCGGCTATTTCAGGCACCATGTGCTCCCATTCAATGGCCATGAGATGGACACCGGCCACGCCTTCCATCTCCTTGAACTCCTCGATCTGTTCCAGGGCAAATTTAATACCTTCTTCAGCCTGGTCTTTTTTATCCACGCTTTTAAGGCGCTTGATCAGTTCATCGGGGATATCCATGCCCGGGACAAACTTGGACATAAAATTGGCCATGCCCGCGTTTTTCATGGGTGTCACACCGGCCAGGATGTAACATTGCTCATGCAATCCCATATCCACGGTTTTTTTCATGAAATCCCGGAACTTGTCCATATTGAAAATACACTGGGTCTGGATAAAATCCGCACCTGCCTTGATCTTGTTGGCAAGACGGTAAACACGGTATTCATACGGATCGGCAAAGGGGTTGGCTGCAGCACCGATAAACATCTTGGGCGGCACGTCAATATCTTCGTCATTGAGGAACTTGCCCTCATCCCGCATTTTTTTAACCATGGCGATCAGCTGCATGGAATCAATATCATGAACGTTCTTGGCATCCGGGTGGTTTCCAAATGTCTGGTGGTCGCCGGAAAGGCAAAGCATATTTCTGATACCCATGGCATAGGCGCCCAGAATATCACTCATCATGGCCAGACGGTTTCTATCCCGGCAGACCATCTGGAAATTGGGC
Source organism: uncultured Desulfobacula sp. (assembly GCA_964562385.1). Classification (GTDB taxonomy): domain Bacteria; phylum Desulfobacterota; class Desulfobacteria; order Desulfobacterales; family Desulfobacteraceae; genus Desulfobacula. The sequence continues at coordinate 34,601 of CAZLTD010000045.1, read as the reverse complement.
TCAAGGCCCTGTTCCATCATTAAAACAGATCCGGCAATGGAAGACATCCTCACCACTGCGGTCTGGTTATCGGTCATATTTACGGCATCCACATGTCCGACAAGATGCTTTAGTTTATCATTCAAGTGCTCGACATTGGCACCTTTTGGGGGGCCGCATTCCCCTGTGAATGCAAAGTGCCCCGCGTTCAGAACCTTTTCAAGATTACTGCCTGATTTGAGCTCACTCATCTTGGTTCTCTCCTTTATGTTAAATCGAATTCCTTTTATACTATAATTTTATATTTGAATGAAGATTTGCCCATATGCAAGGCGCAAGAAATTTTGAACCCGGAGTGTACACCCGTACATGAGGATTCAAAACTTCGCCGCAACGCGGCAGATGGGTGAATATTCGTTCAAACACTATATATTCCCCTGAACAAGCTCCTCTCTGATGCTCCTTCTCGGGCCGCCATCCCTGGATGTCCGCCAGCTTTTCGGCCCCTTGACGCCCAGAAGATCCTCAAGTTGCCCCTGCTCCATTTTCTTGTTCACTATGGAATCCCAGATGCACTCGGTCTCCTTGTCCACTTCGCAGATACCATTGGATGATCCGCCGCAGGGTCCGTGCAGAAGACTTTTTGCACATCGGGCAATGGGACACAGGCCCCCGAAATTATGGATACCGCAGGTGCCGCATCCGGCACATCGTTCTTCCCAGACACCATGCTGGGTCGCTCCGCCAAAAAACGTTGTGTTCACGGCCGGATAAAAGGTCTGATCCTTGTACATTTCAGACAGAAACTGCGGTCCGACGCCACACGCCATGGAGATCACAGCTTCATAATCCCCAACATTGTCGGCCAGTTGTTCAACGTACTCTTTGTCACACTGTCTTTCAAGGGTTTTGGTATCAATCTCAATATCATTGCCATCTTTTTTACGGGCAATTTTCATGGTGGAAGCCAGAATTTCAACTTCCTTGACACCCCCTACATTACAGACAGTAACGCACCCCTTACACCCGACGACGAGGATTTTCTTATTATCTTGGACCATCGCCATTATCTCATCAAGAGACTTACGATCTGCAACTATCATTGTTCACCTCTATTTTGTCCGGATGATACCCGGCCTTGCATGACCGGGCATCATCTCATTAATCATAATTATCTTACGTGTCAGGCCGCGTTACTTTTTACCGGTGTCGGGCCCAAATCTTTTATTTTCTCAACCATTTCATTGGCTATCTCTGCAAACCGTGCCCCCTGGGCGGAAGACAGATTGTACATCTGTATACGTTCCTTTTCCACCCCGATCTCTTCAAGCACACGCTGAACATATTCCACCTTTCTTCTGGCCTTCAGGTTTCCGGATATATAATGGCACTCCCCTTCCAGGCATCCTGCCACATATACACCGTCCGCACCATCTTCAAAGGCATTCAAAAGATGAATGATGTCCACCCTGCCCGTACACGGCAACTGAATAATCTTTACATCCGCAGGATAAGACAATCTCATGGAACCTGCCAGGTCCCCTGCTGCGTACGCTCAGTACTGGCAGCAAAAAGCAATTATCCTGGGTTCAAATTCTTGGGTCATTCTTACCTCCGTATTTATCGAAAGCGTTGTTCTTTATTTCACAGGCTTCCGTTTTTTATTAGGGCAGGCCCGAACAAATCTTCGGCCTGCCCGTGGCAGTTATTATACCTTTTCAAACAATGCATCGGTTTTTGCAACGATCTGCTCATCTGTAAAATGGTTCAGCTTGATGGCCTTGCCCGGGCACTCACCCACGCAGGCGCCGCAGCCATGGCATTCAGACGCATCGATCTTGGCATATCCGTCATCATGAATATACGGGATGTCATAGGGGCATCCGCGTACACAGGTCAGGCAGACCGCACATTTTTCAGGCGTCACGTCAGCCACCACACCGCCAACTTTCAACGAATCCCTGGAAAGGATGGTCATGGCACGGGCAACCGATGCCCTTGCCTGGGCAATACTCTCTTCCAGGGGTTTGGGATAGTGGGCAAGACCGGCCACAAAAAGTCCGTCAGACGCAAAATCAACCGGCCTTAACTTGGCATGAGCTTCAACCAAAAAGCCTTCGCTGTTCACCGGTACTTTGAATTTCTCAAACAGATCTTTGTTCGGAGTGGGTGCAATACCGGATGCCAGCACCACCAGATCCGGATTGATTTTTACCGGTGTCTGGAGCACGTGGTCCACCACGGTAAATTCCAGGTCCTTGTTGCTGTCCCGGCGAAGTTCCGGCATTTTCTCAAGGTCGTACCTAATAAAGATCACACCGAGATCACGGGCCTCTTTATACAGATCTTCCCTGAAACCATAGGACCTGATATCCCTGTACACCACATAGACCCGTTTTCTCTTATCTTTCTTTTTAAGGGCCAAAGCCGATTTTAAGCTATGGGTACAGCAAACTTTGGAACAATAGGGATTTTCTTCGTTTCTGGATCCCACACACTGGACAAAGACAACCGCTTTTGCCTTATCAATGCGGTCATCTTCTTCCCGAAGCGCTGCATCCATCTCCAGATGCGTCAAAACATCCGCATCATCGCCGTACAGGTACTCTTTGGGTTTAAATTCCATACCACCGGTGGCAAGGATGGCGGCACCATGTTCTATAACGGCCTCTTCCCCTGATCCGTTGGCGGCAACCGTGGTGATAAAATTCCCCATGGAGCCTGTGGTATTGGCTATGGTTGAATCCATATAGGTTGTGATACCCGGATGGTCCATGGTCTGTTTCACCATATCATCCAGGTATTCCTTGATGGGCTCACCCTTCCAGGTGGCATTGAGCTGTCTTGCAAGACCGCCCAGGACCCCTTCTTTTTCCACCAAGTGAACACTGATTCCCTGGTTGGCGGCAGAAAGAGCCGCTTCCATACCGGCGGCACCACCGCCTATAACCACAACCGATTTCTTAATGGGAAGATCGATCTGGTGCAGGGGTTCAATAAAGGCTGCTTTGGCCACGGCCATGCGAACCAGGTCTTTGGCCTTTTGGGTGGCAACTTCCGGCTCACTCATGTGAACCCAGGTGTTCTGGTCACGGATATTGGCCATTTCAAACAGGTATTTGTTCAGACCCGCATCCCTTATGGTTTCCTGGAACAGCGGCTCATGGGTTCTGGGCGAGCAGGCCGCCACAACGATCCGGTTAAGCTTGTGTTCGGTGATCATCTGTTTCATATGATCCTGGGAATCCTGGGAGCAGGTGAACAATTTGTCTTCCACATGGGTTACATACGGCAGGGTGGAGGCGTAATCCCGGACAGCCGGGACATCGGCCACACCGCCGATATTGATACCGCAGTTGCAGACCCAGACCCCGATTCTCGGGGATTGTCCGGTAAAATCATGCTCCGGCGGCAGTTCCTTGGTTTTGGTTTCACTCCATCGATCGTCTTTCATTGCCATGGTGGCCGTGGCTGCTGCTGCAGACGCCTCCATGACCGATGACGGAATATCCTTGGGTTCCTGGAACGCACCGCAGACATAGACACCGTCTTTACTGGTATGAACCGGGCTTAAATTTTCGGTTTTCGCAAAGCCGTGTTCATTGATTTCCACACCGATTTTTTCCGCCAGGGCCAGGGCATCCTTGTTGGGTGCAAGACCTACGGACAGGACCACCATGTCAAAAATCTCTTCCACGGTGTTACCGGCTTCAGTGGCATACACAATACGGTATCTGTCGCCGGGTTCCGGAAATACAGAGTGGATACGGGATCTGACAAACCTTACCCCGCTGTTATCCTGGGCCCTGATATTATACTTGTCAAAATCCTTTCCATGGGTTCTCATATCCATAAAAAAGATCGCTGTATCCAGTTCCTCGCCATTATGCTCCTTGGAAATGACTGCCTGCTTGTTGGCATACATGCAGCAGACACCGGAACAGTAGGCATTATCTCCTTTATTGATATCTCTGGATCCCACACACTGCAGCCATGCGATCTTTTGGGGCTCTTCATGATCAGAAGGCCTGACAAGATGGCCGCCATAGGGACCGGAGGCAGACAGGATTCTTTCAAACTCAACCGAGGTTAAAACATTGGGACTGTGACCATAACAATAGGTGGTCATCTGGGTGGGTTCAAACGGGGTGAACCCCGGTGCCAGTATCACGGCACTGACATTGATCTCATGCTGTTTCACCTGCATGCAGTGATCCACGGCATTGGCAAGGCAGGCATCCACGCATTGCATACATTCGGAGCAGTATCCGCAGTTTAGACATCTGGCCGCCTCTTTTTTCCCTTCGTCTTCCCCGTAGCCCAGCTCCACCTCATCAAAATTGCCCTGTCGTGCGGCAATTTCAAGTTCCGGCATTTTATACCGGTTTTCAGTGGGCCAGTCTTCGTCAATGGGCCTAAAGAAAGGATCTTCCACTGTGGGAATTTCCCTGCCCTCTTCCATGTCCGCACCGGTAAGGTACCTCAGGATAGACTCGGCAGCTTCCATACCGGCCGCGATGGCCGCAATGGCCACACTGGGACCAGTCTGGGCATCACCACCGGCAAACACGCCTTTTTTGTCCGTTTCAAGGGTGATGGCATTCACTTCGGTGGTATCCCATTTGCTGATCTTTACGTCTGCCAGTTCTTCCAGCGCGGAAACATCCGGCCGCTGGCCAATGGCGGGGATCAACTGATCAATTTCTATATCATACTCACTGCCCGGGATGGGGACAGGGCGTCGTCTGCCCGATGCATCGGGTTCGCCCAGTTCCATTTTAAGGACACGAAGCGCCTTGACTTTTCCGTCTTCGGAGATCACTTTCTGGGGTGCTGCAAGATAGGTAATCTTTGTGCCTTCATCTTCAGCCGCACAGATTTCCTCTTCCCATGCCGGCATCTCTTTTCGGGTTCTTCTGTAAAGGATGGTGACCTCTTCGGCTCCCATTCTGACCGCCGATCTTGCCACGTCAATGGCCACGTTTCCGCCGCCGATGATCCCGACTTTTGTACCGACTTTGGTTTTTCCGGTCAGGTTGAGTTCGCGTAAAAAATCAACGCCCTGGCGAACGCCTTCCAGATCCTCACCCGGGATACCCAGGTCAATGCCCTTATGGGCACCAATGGCCAGGAATACCGAATCGTATCCGTCAGCCAGGAGAGAGTCTACGGTGAAATCATCACCCAGGCGTTTGTTGAGTTCGATCTCAACCCCCAGGTTTGTGACGACTTCAATATCTTTATCCAGCACATCAGGGGGCAGACGGTGATCAGGGATTCCGACCCTGAGCATCCCGCCGGCCTGTGGCAGTGCTTCAAAGATGGTTGAATCAATACCTTTTTGTGCCAGATGATACCCGGCGGAAAGGCCGGCAGGACCTGACCCTATAATGGCAACCTTTTTATTGAGCTTGGGTGCGCATTCAATTTCAATTTCTCTGGGGTCAAAAGAGTCAGCGGCAAGCCGTTTTAGATCCCGGATCGCCACAGGTTGGTCCACCTTGCATCTTCTACAGGCATCTTCGCACTCATGGGGGCATACGCGGCCCAGGACTCCTGGCAGCGGAAGCTGTTCCATGATGATTTCCAGACTTTCCTTGTATTTGCCTTCCTTCACCATCTGGACATAGCCCTGGACATTCAGACCTGCCGGGCAGGTAAGCCTACAGGGAGCCGTGTCTTTTTTCTCGATGGCAAACCCCGAGGGCATTGCCTGGGGATATAATTTAAATGCAGCCTTCCGGTCTCCCAGTTCCTCGTCAAACTGGCTGGGCAGTTCCACCGGACACACCTTGGAACACTCACCGCAGGCTGTACATTTTTCAAGATCTATAAATCTGGGGCTCTCTTTAATGTTGACGGTAAAATCGCCCTTTTCGCCGGATATATCCTGCACCTCACTCATCGTTAAGAGCTCTACATTGAGATGGCGGCCGGCTTCAACCAGTTTGGGTGAAATAATACACATGGAGCAGTCATTGGTGGGAAACGTCTTGTCCAGCTGGGCCATTGTCCCGCCGATGGCAGTATTTTTATCCACCAGGTATACGTAATATCCTGAATCTGCAAGATCCAGTGATGCCTGGATACCGGCAATACCGGCACCGACAACCATTACGGACCCTTTTCCATTGTTGGCCATTTTGGATCCTCCTTATTATAAGCCCACTTCAGCCAGGTCCGGCCCAAGATAGGTTCGTTCTTCTTCACCGAGCATACCCATGGCCAGTGCAATAATGGTCCACAGGTGAACTACGTGATAGTCAGCGCCGTAATGATGGCCGATGTCCTCAACCTGACCGTGGCAGTTGTGGCATGGCGCGATCACATAGGTGGCGCCCGTGGCCATAATCTGGTTGAATTTTGTCTTGCCGTAGGCCCGTCTTTCATCCGGGAATCCCGCCTGCAAGGCACCACCGCCACCACCGCAGCAATAGTTGTTGCCGCGGCTGGGCACCGTGTCGATGAAATTTTCTTCGCCAACAACGGTTTTAATAACGAATCTCAAATCATCAACGATTTTATTGGATCCGCTTTTTCTGCCGATATTACAGGGATCCTGAATGGTAAATTTCGCACCGATATCTTTATTCCAGTCCGAATTGACCTCCAGTTTGCCTTCCCTGATCCACTGGGCATACAATTCAATAATAGTTGTCAGTTTAAACTTGTGAGGGATGTTGAATCTGCGCAATCCTTCCAGGATTGCAAAGTAGGAATGCCCTCACTCGGTGTTAACCACCACCGGACTTTTCAGGTTATTGTCCACGTGGTGGACAAACTCCTCTATGATATATTTCCACCCTTCAAGATCGGCCATGAACATGCAGTAATTTTCACCGGCCCACATCACGGACGGGTATGTCCAGTCGGCACCGACCTTGTGAAGAATCTTCCACAAAGGCGCCATCTCTTCGGGCTCGGTCACAGGTTCGCGTGAATTCTGGTTCAGGACCATTGTAGCACCGACCCGATCTACTGAAACCTGCAGCTCTTCAAACCCCTCCTGGTCTTCCCTTACTTCTTCGGCCACATCCAGAACGGTAAATTCAAAGTCATCCTTTTGTGCGCCCATGGCGCTACCGGTTCTAATATGCTGATCGCAGGAGCCCAGGATACCCTTGGGTCGTTTCTCCCGCGGGACACTTGCCCGCATATTGAATATCAGCGCAGGAATGTTAATTTTCATCGGGCAGGCAGACATACATCTTGTGCACATACTGCAGACCCACTTCCAGTCAGTTTTGAGTACTTCTTCATCCATACCGAGATTCAGCATTCGGATCAGCTTTCTTGGATCCATGTCCATAAGCTCCGAGGCTGCACATCCACCCGTGCACGTCCCGCAGGTCAGACATAGATCAAAGCCGGCTTCCGGTAACTTACCCAGAACCTCATCTTTGAACTCAGTGTCAAGGTTATCAATCTTCATCGCCTCTGCCATTTTAAAATTCTCCCTTATCTTAACTTGGCTGCATTCAGATACGGTACCAGGTTATCAACACCACCAATGGTGATGATATGAACGCCCTGGCAGATATCTTTCAGGCTGTTAACAGTATCAGCAAACAACTCAAGGCTTGCTTTCTTTTTGTTCGGTGCTTTCATAAGCTTCGAAATAACCCACTCAGGTACAAGTCCGGACTTAAAATGCCGGTTCAGAAACTTGCCCATTCCCGCGGTGCGAAGAATCATCACTTCCGCAATCACCGGGACCTTAAAGGGCTCAACCTGTCTCATGAACTTGGCAAACTGATCAACATCAAAAATAGGCGTGGTCAAGAAGTATCCTGCACCCACATTCATCATATCTTCCATTTCTTCCATGCCGCGTTTGGGCATGTTTCTTCCCCAGGGGGTCTCAATTCCGGAACCCAGGACAAAGTCAATCTTTTCATCCAGCTCCTTTCCTTCTATGGTCACCCCTTGTTTTAAATGATCCATCACCGATGCCAGTTTCCCGGAGTCAACATGGAAGAACATTGATTCCTGGAGCGTATCCCCTGCAATCCTGTAGTCCTCTGTAAACACCAGGAGATTGTCAACGCCGGTCTCATGGGCCTGCGTCAAATCCTTTTGCAGCTGGTAACGGTTTTTATCTCTTGTGGTGGTCTGATAGATGGCATTCAAATTATTCTCTTTTAAAAGGCCGCAGGTCTTAATGGTGTCGGAGACAACCCCTTCCAGTTCCTGTTCTGCAACAGAAACTCCGTCCACCCGGCCTTTGACCTTGCTGAGGCTTTCTACAATCGCTTCCGGCTCTTCATCAGAGAGCGGAACCTGCACTTCGGAAGTTACTACAAATCTCTTTTTTTCCAAAGATTCCTTTAAATTCATGATCTGCCTCCTTTCTATTTTAATCCGAGTAATTTGGCCACTTCATCCTTTAGCTGGGGCAGGGGCAACGGCTTTGAGAAACAGACATCCGCGCCATGCTTCTTCATCTGGGCGAATTTATCATCATCCAGATATGCGGACAGGACAATGATTTTAATATCTTTTGTTTTCTCATTTGACTTGATTTTCTTGCAGACTTCGTACCCTTTTATATCCGGCATCATGATATCCAGTATCAAAAGGTTCGGGTGAAAATGATTTACCTGTAACCCTGCTTCAAATCCGTCTGAAGCCGAGATCACCTCGTAATCAAACTCATCCTCTTCCAATGCCTGTACAATGGACTCTACGATGATCATGTCGTCATCCACGACGAGTATCTTTTTCCGTGCACTGGCGTCTTTTTCTTCTGGAATGGGAATGCCCTGATCGCGCATGAACGCTTCAAGATCGGATTTCTTAATTCTGCGATGCCCGCCAACCGTGCGGTAGGCCTTAATATGACCGGCCTCCACCCAGTTGATGATGGTCTTAGACGAAACATTGCAGTATTTGCTTGCGGTGAATACAGTCAACGTGTCTTCCATAACACCTCCTATAGTTGAGGATTTCACGAATTTAGGTATTATAGTTATTTTATAAAATACCCTTTGTCAAGGAAATTAAATAATAAAAATAACTATAATATCTATAATAACTATACCAAAATTACACGAAAATGTCCACCACGCAGGCGAGCCGGTGTTATACGCGCGATACACGACGAATTTTACAGGAATAAAAAAAGGTGGACAGTGGTTAATTTTTAGCGGTTAGCCGGAATGTTTCAGGAAATATCAGATCAACGGTTTTTAGGCTGTCAGCACAACTGGAGGGATTTCAATCGTCCCGGGCAAAAAGTTTAAGGCTGATTGCTGACAGCGTCCATCTAAAATTTCAGTTACGAGTGGACATTAACTATCATATATCGGCAGTGTGATCGTGAATTTCGTCCACTTGCCTTCCAGAGACTCAACAGTAATATCCCCGTCGTGATCCTGGATAAACCCATAGCAGACCGACAAACCGAGACCGACCCCCTGGACGCTTTGTGTTTTTGTCGTAAAAAAAGAGTCAAACACTTTTTTCAAGTGCTCGGGTTTAATTCCGATTCCGGTATCCTCTATTATTATATAGAGGGTGCCTCTGAGTACTTTTGTGGTAATACTCAGATCGCCGCCTTCGGGCATGGCATACATGGCATTGGAAAACATATTGATAAACACCTGGCGAAGCTGGTCCTTGGATGCCAGAACAACGCCCGGCTCCTCTTCAAGCTCAAGCTCCACCTTGATGCTACTCTCCTTAAACCGTTTCTCATACAGCAGCATAAGTTCATCAATCACGACATTGATATCAATCTCGACCCGTTTCTGCTCTTCGGGTTTTGAAAAAGAGAGCATCTTTTTAAGCATCAGGGCCAGCCGCTCTATTTCCGAAATCGACATGTCCAAAAGCCTGCGGCGTTTATTCTCCGGTGAAATCTCGGTTTTCATCAGCTCCAGCGTATTCATAATACCAAACAGCGGGTTATTCAGTTCATGGGCAATCTGGGAAGTCAGCCGCCCCATGGCCGCAAGCTTTTCAGACTGTAGCAGGTGCTGCCGCGCCTCCCCCAGTTCCCGTTCTGTCTTGAGCCGCTCTTTTAAATCCACAAACAACCCCACCGAAGCAATCTCCTGTCCCTTTTCATCATACAGGAAACTGGCCGACAGGTTTCCTTCCACAAACTCGCCGTCAGACTTTTTAAAATTCAGCGGATAGGAATTGAGCTTTCCTTTACCCCCATACCCGTCATCGCGCATCATCTGCGTGACTTTTTTTGCAACCTTTTTGGAATAGAGCTGCTGGATACCCATCTGTCCGACCACATCTTCGGACTTCACCCCGAAAATATCCTCCGCCCCCTGATTCCACAACCGGATGATGCCGTTCATGTCCATGGCCATAATAGCATTGGGGGAGCAGGAGATAATCTTGTCTAAAAAATCATGGGCCTCCCGGATCTCATCCTCCTGGTTCTTGCGCCGGGTCTGGTCCACAACAATGCCCTCATATCCCAGGATCTGACCGTCAGTGTCATACCGGACATTGCTGGTCAGCAGCAGATGCAGGATATGGCCATCCCGCCGCCGCCACCGGACCTCATAATCGATCACTTTCCCGTTTCGTTCTATAATCTGCCGGTACTTTCTTCTGTCTTCGGGTTTTAAATAGACATCCTTTGCCAAATCCAGGGACAAGAACTCCTCTTTGTCCTGATACCCCAGCATCTTGAGCAGGGCCGGGTTGACATCTAAAAACCGCCCCTCCTTGCTTGAGATAAAGACTCCGCAGCCGGCATGGGAAAAAAGCCGCTGATAGCTCGCCTTGGAGGATTTGAGTTTCTCCTCCTGCCTGACGGAACGGGTGATATCCCTATAAATGGAAAGTTTTGATTTGGTACCGTCCTGATTGGAAATCGGCAGCTCGGAAAGTGCAAAAATTTTATCCACCGACTCTACATAGACCTGGCTTTGATGGGTCTCATTCTTATTAAAGATTTCATCATACTTGCACCACTCACAGGGCACCTTGGAACCGGCCAGCACCTTATAGCATTTTTCCCCGGTTCCCTCACCGAACAACTCCTTCATGAATTTGTTCATATATTCAACAGTATAGTCTTCATTTATAATATAGATACCTTCTTCAAAAGCATCCAGCGCATCCAGCAGTCTCGGGGTATGGTCGGCCATCAAACATCTCCTGTATAAGATTTCATTTCGCTACCAAAAATAGCTGTCGCCCATTTTTTTGTCAAGCAGGCAACAGTTTCATGCCGCCAACTGTGCCATAGCCAGTTCAAAAACAAACTTTTTTAAAAAAACATGCAAAAATCAGGGTTTACCCTGATTGATTTTTCCCTCAACTCTTTATATAGATACCCAGTGTCTTTTATTTTTCAGGATTCAAACCCCGGGAAATTCATGTAACCAACAGGGCGGAGCTATGACCGCCAGACCCTGGATAATTCTATTTTAATAGAAAATTACATAAGGCAAATTGACCCGAATTCCCAGGTTTTACTAACTTATCAGGCTTTTTTTCTAAACCGAAAATTATTGCAACTCAAAAAAATAGACAACGAAAAAAACATTTATAATTATAATACGGTTTCCGGAAAAAATATTACTGCTGAATTAAAACCTTCTTTATTAGATCCCGTACCGAAACTTATTTTTGACAAAATAGAAACCATTGTACTTGCACCAAAGATTTTATGGTATCAATGGCTTTGGATGGAAATTCCGGCAGTACTTTTTTTTATGGGGGGGGGCTTATAGGAGGGGTTTTTGGATTTATTGGCATCCAATTTAGTGCCAGAATTTTTCGTAGTGATAGAAAACCTTTATTTAAATATCTACTGACAGGCCTCTGTACGTTAGTTACAATGACAGTATATTTTGTGTTCTCAACTGTCGCTACAATACTTATCAATACTCATTTCCGATAAGGGTTTTAAAACACAACGCCTTTGTAAGTATCATCAAAAACTACATTTATACATAAAAGAGTTTATCCGGTATTTTTTTTCGGATTTATTGGAGTCATGCTGATAATATCAGTATCTTCAGAAAGCTCAGATAGTCAATTAGCTTTCATTCCAATTATCGCACTAACTGTAATTGCATTATTAGGCTATTTCTTCATGAAAAAACTTGTGTTCGACCTATCTGATGCTATTTATGATGAAGGTGATTCATTACTTTTTAGGTTCGGAAGAAAAGAAGTAAGAGTGAAATTAGAAGAAATAATAAATTTGAATTATCAAACAATAATGTCCCTAGCAAAGTAACAATTCTACTTCGCCGAGATACAAAAATGGGAAAAGAACTAAGTTTTACACCTCCTTTTACTCTAATTCCATTTAAGAAGCATACAATCATTGATGACCTAATCAACCGAATAGACAAAAAAAGTTAAAAGGCTAACCCGGCGCCACCTTTAACCCAAATATCAACGAGATGCAACGAACCGTTTGAGAAAAGTCCAAGCCCCCTCAGCCTCTTTACATATACATATTGCAACAGATTTTATATTTAATAATTATGCCATAATGTTACATTTCACTAACCTGTGTAAACAAAGGAGAATTGAAAATTGAAAAGAGCTATTTTGATATTGATAATGACTTGTTTAATCACATCTTGTGCTCATCATTTGGTAGGTCAAAAGATGAACCCAGGCTATTGTAACTCAATAAGCGAAAAAGAAAAAACCCATAATCTCAAATTCCAAAATTCGTCCATTATCTTTAAACATTCCATAGATGATGAAAATGCCTTAATTACTGTTGACGGCAAACTGATTTTTTATCAGAACAAAGTTGGTGGTGGCTCCAATGTTCTACAAGCCCAAATTGAATTTATTTTTTGTGATGAAAATTATGTCGCAATAGCATCAGAACAAGTCTATTTACGAAACAAGAAAAAAGCCGAGCCAATGCCATTTATCAAGTCTTTTAAGTATGATAAGCGTTATAAATACATTAGTATAGGCTGGCATGCAACTCTTGATTAAAAAAGTTTTGTTATTGTTATACAACAGTGAATTTTGAGGGGAAAGACCTCCTGGCTTTTCCCCGGTTTTATCTGCACGTTACTGCTGCACGACACCACACTTTCAATCCTTTTTTTGCCCAAGATATACCCCGTGCTTCATTAACCCTCCCGCGTCAGCGCAACCTTTTTGAATCCTTTTGTTTTTCCCGGATATTTTCGGCAACAGTATCCCACCACATCCTTCCTTGATGTATTCTAGGTTACAGCAACGAAGAGATTGCAGAAGGCATAAGAGAACAAGCCATAAAAGATAAAGAGTTAGAAAAATATATCAAACGTGACATGGAGACAGAGAAGTTGTTGATTATAAAACGATAGGCTTGACACGACCTTTAAAGTCGTATTCAATACATTGATCCGCTTGTAAATTCAAGGCTGTGAGTTGCTTGATGAATCACTAACAAAACACAATGATAAAGGAAATAAAAATGAAACTTGTATGGAAAATACTTGCTCTCGGTTTACTCGGCCTACTTATAAGTTGTTCTTCAAAAATTCAACGCCCCCAGGAAAATACAGGGTATGAATATACTGGTGAAAAGTATGGGCAGGTTGAATTATTAGTAAACAACAAGGCAACAGACGACCTCAATGACCGTGTCCGGTTCGATGACAACAAACTTGAAAGAATGATACAAAAAAAGCTGGAAGTTGCGGGTCTGATTAACGAAGATTCTGTATGCAAAGTTAAAATTGAAATCACTGACATACGAATCAGATCTTCTTTCAACGCCTTCATGTGGGGAGTTATGGCTGGAGACGATCATGTTGTGGGAGACGTCACCTTGCTTGGAGAGGATGAAAAACCCATATATAAATTTAATGTATCTGCTTCCTATGCACTAGGGGGCTTCGCCGGCATGAACGAAACCCGTATGAGCTGGCTGTTTGAAGAATTCTCAGAACTCACCTTAAAAGAGATCATCAGCAAAAAAACAGCCAAGACAGAATAACACACTCAAACAATGTAAAAGTAAGTCTTAAGGGGAAAAGCCTCCTGGCTTTTTCCCGGTTTTATCTGCACGTTACTGTTGCACGATACCACAATTACAATCCTTTTTTTGTCCATGACATACCCTGTGTTTCATTAACCCTCCCGCATTAACGCAACCTTTCTGAATCCTTCTGTTTTTCCAGGCCATTTAGGTTAACAGCATCCCGGCATTTCTTTCCTTGATTTATCCCACCGTACCCTTGAGCAGCCAACTATTTCAACAATCATCCGAAGACGCCTTGACAGCCTTGATTAACCCAACGTATATAGGGGTATCAAAGCTCAAGCTATGTGGACGCAAACCTTCTTGTTTGGAAAAAACTTATGAATGCCGAAAAAAAAGAGCCAAAGCGACAGCAGCAGGAAAAACTTGGTAAAATCATCTTTTATCTTCTCAAAGAGAACTATGTTTCCAAGGAAAATTTAAACTATGCCAAACGCATACAAAAAAAGCTGACCCCTCCCAAACCGCTGCTCGACGTATTAAAAGAGCTGGAATATGTTAACGACGAAAAGATCACCCTGGCGATCAAGGCCAATCGTGACAACCTGAAAGTGGGCACCTTGTTGGTGGAGTTAGGATATATTTCGCGAAAAGAGCTTGATGATACCCTGCGTGTCCAGTATGAGGAAAAAAGCAATCGAAAAATCGGCGACATCCTTATTGAAAAAAGAATCATTGATGAGAAAGACCTGATTGAAATACTCTCCCTGCAAATGGGGTTCCCCTATCTGGAACCGGAGTTTATTGAGCTGGACCAGGAGCTTTTTATGCAGGTGCCGTACAAGCTTTTCATGCAAAACAAGTTTATTCCGATCAAAAGAGACGGTGAACGTGTTCAGATAGCATTCTCTGATCCGCTTCACAAACCCACCATTGACTCTGCCAAGGGAATTTTTAAGCGGGAAATCGACATCGCGATTGCCAAAAAAGACTCCATTGATTTTGCCATCCAGAAAATGATCCGGGAGCAGAACAAGGATAAAAAGCCGTTGACTATGGATGACGAATCCATTGTCGGGATCGTCAATACCATTATCATCAATGCCATAAGGGCCAAGGCCAGCGACATCCATATTGAACCCATGCATGACCGTTTTCGGGTACGGCTCAGGATTGACGGCATTCTCCACCAGATTAAAGACTATTCAAAAGACATGATGCCCCTGATCGCCAGCCGTATCAAGATCATGACCGAACTGGATATTGCAGAAAAAAGACGGCACCAGGGTGGGCGTATTGATTTCCAGTTTGGTGAGTACAAAGTGGATCTGCGCGTATCCACCTATGTTACGGTTCACGGGGAAAAAATTGTTTTCAGGATCATCAACAAAATGGATAAGCTGCTGCAGGTGAAGGAGTTGGGAATGCCGCCGCGGCTGCTTGATGATTTTTTAACCCGTTCTTTGAGTGCCCCCAGCGGTGTATTGATTGTCACAGGCCCCACAGGTTCCGGAAAAACCTCCACGGTCTACAGCTGCATTGATCATTTAAACGGCCCCCATACCAGTATCATCACGGCTGAAGATCCTGTTGAATACGTGATAGACGGTATCGGCCAATGCTCCATCAACACCAAGTTAAACCTGACATTCGAAGAGACCTTGCGCCATATCGTCCGCCAGGACCCGGATATCATTGTTATCGGGGAGATCCGGGACTTCTTCTCCGCCGATGTCGCGGTCCAGGCGGCCCTGACCGGCCACAAGGTATTGACCACCTTTCACACCGAGGACAGTATCGGTGCCCTGGTCCGGCTGGTGAACATGAACATTGAGCCGTTTTTAATCTCCTCCACCATTAACTGCGTTCTGGCCCAGCGTCTTGTCCGCCGTGCCTGCCCCAACTGCCGGAAAAAATACACCCCCAGTCTTTCCGAGATCAAACTGCTGGGATTCAATGGCGGTGAACTGTCCGGCGGCACCTTTTATAAGGGTGACGGATGCGGCAGGTGCCGGCACTCAGGATACAGCGGGCGGATGGCTATTCACGAAATGCTGCTGCTTGACGAGCATGTCAGGGATGCTGTACTCAATAACGCCACATCTCATGAACTTCGGGAAGTCAGTATCAGCAGTACCGGACTTGTAACACTGTTTGAAAGCGGCATCTACAAAGCCGCCAGGGGGGAGACAACCATAGAGGAAGTTTTAAGATGCCTGCCCAAGCTTGTGCCCCCCAGACCCCTTTCTGAAATCAAAAGACTGCTCGGAGGTTAGCTGTGCAAAAAGACATGTCATTTCTGGATATCATCGACAAATATGTTGAATCGGACAGGGTCACCCTGCCCCCTTTTGACAAGACAGCGCTTAGAATCCAGATGGAAATACAAAAAAAAGACGCCAGTATATCCAAAATCGAGAAATTGATCATTGCTGATCCGGCCATGGCAAGCCAGATTCTCAGGCTTGCCAATTCCGCCTTTTTCAGGGGGCTGTCAAAGGTGATGACGGTCAGGGAGGCCATTGTACGGTTGGGCCTTGATGAGATCACCCGGATGGCTATGATTCTGACTCAGAAACAACTTTACGTGACAAAAGACACCTTTATTAAAAATTTTCGGAACAGTTTGTGGCAGCACTCCCTTGTCTGCGCCCTTGTCAGCCAGTGGGTGGCAAAAGAGGCCGGTTTTGAAGATATCACCCAGGAAGTTTTTTTTGCATCTTTGATGCACGATATCGGCAAACTGTTTTTAATCACCCTGATCGAAAAAGTAAAAGCTTCAAAAGAGATCGCGTTTATGCCGTCCAAATCGGTGATCCATGAAATCATTGACACGCAGCACGCCATCCAGGGGTATAATTTGTTAAAAAAATGGAATATTCCTGACCGATACTGCCAGGTCGTAAAAGAACACCATGACGAAAAACTAGACAGCAGCAACGCTGCCCTGGTGATATTAAGACTGGTGAATAAAACCTGCCACAAGGTCGGTGTCAGTGTTGAGAAAGAAAACCCGCTGGATCAATCCATTGCTGCGGAGGCAAGCTTCTTCGGATTTTCGGAGATCAAACTGGCCCAACTGGAACTGCAGATTGAAGATTCGATCAAACGTATCAGCACCCATTATAAAATCGGGATGTAAGGATCGGTTCCAAAATTACTTAGGGGCAAAGCTGTGCATTGCCTTACTTGAACTTTTGTTTTTAAAAAACCCAGTCTTTTAAGGGGTTTTGGAAACAATTTAAATATAGTTATTTTGTAACGATTCCTACGATCGTTGAATGATATGAACTCAATCACGCATGAACAGCAAATGGCCTATTTTTGTTTTACGAAACAAAAACAGGCCATTTAGATTTTTAAACAGCCGACCTGTTGAGTCTGCAATCAAACAATTATTCTGATAACCGCTGTATATGGGCAAAGGGCCGCCCGGATCAACCGAAATGGAATAAAAGGTAGGATCCCAGTTTGTCATAGTGGTTCTTGTCAACGAACTCAAGGCCAATCTCATTTTCCCGCATGGTCCTGGCAAGCAACTTTTTTCTAACAACAGACCGTGTGGCATCATCCAGTGTAAATTCCAGCTCAACCCTGTCCAGCAGGCTTATATCAAGCCGTCCCTTGGTTTTGATCCGCAATCCGATACGGGAAATATTGATAATATCAACCGGGTATTGTTTCTGGTTTAAAAGCACCCCTCCTGTCAGGAGCACTTTCTTGCGTACCTGCTGCCGCCGTTCAAGCGTAACTGAAAATGTGTGCTTGCACTTGCAGGTGCATTTAAGCTTGACCTCTTTTTGAATATCCCGGTATTTTGAAACATCCATTTGCCTGTTTTTCCCACATTCAGGGCAGGCAATACCGGCTGTCCCGCTTTTTGTTAAATATATCCGTTGTGTCATGAATATTCTCCCCAAAGTTTCAAGAGTCGAAGAGCAGAATCGTCATTTCCTACCTTTAATCTATCATATTTTCAAGGCAATTATGAATTATTTTCAGCAATTTATGAGAAAACTGCATCAATTGTCATTTTTTGAGGCTTTTAGAAGCCAGCCGAATGTGGTAGAGCATGGAAACAAAAATTAAAGGACTCCTCATGAAAGACCATTATATTGCAGAAAATCATTTTCCGGTTCAAATCGCTCCGGGTGTATTTATGCTTGGCAATTACTTTTTCAATATTTTTCTGATACTGGGCGAAAAAAAATCAGCGCTTTTTGAGGTTGGTATTTCCGGTGTGGTTGACGCTGTCATATCGCAGCTTCAAGGGCTTGATATTTACCCGGACTTTATTATTGCCTCCCACCCCCACTCGGATCACATCACCGGGCTGCCCGGCCTTATGCAGCAATACCCTGATGCCAGGATCATTGCTGCCGGGGGTGCCCCGGATTTTGTCGCCCATCCCAAAGCCGGACCGCTTTTGATAAAAGAAGACGCCTATATGTCTAAAAGTCTGGGGAATTTCGGCATTTCACCGGGTCGCCCCTCCCTTGAAAAAGTACCGGATCTTCGGCCGGCAGAACTTGTCAACAAAGCTCTAAGTCTGAATCTGGGCGGAACAACTCTGGAGCTGAGCCGGGTAGACGGCCATTCTCCCGGCAATCTGATCGCCAAACTGGCTGACCCGAAAATCGTATTCAGTTCAGACAGCCTCGGGTTTCACTTCCCGGGCAGGGGCTTTTTGCCATTATTTTTCACAGGTGCCGCTTCTTATGTTTCGGTGCTGCAAGATATCGTTGAATTCTCACCCGCCATAATCTGTCCGGCACATCAGGGCACGTTAAAAGGGGTGCAGGCGACACAGGGACTTCAAAAATCCCTTGACACCACCCTTTCTTTAATCAAACAGATAAAAGCATCCACACGGGCGGATAACGACCTTTCCCAACAGCTTTTTGGTGAGAATTATAAAGACGAGTTCACCCTGTATACCAAAGAGAATATTAAAAACTGCACTGCCCTGCTGGTCAAGCGCGCCCGGCAGGCTGACATCGGGTAATAGACTGCCGAATGGGTGATATTATGCTTTTTTCAAATTCACTATAATAGCCATTGTACACCATGGGCTGCAGCAATCAGGGCTAATCATACTATTTAATCTTCATTTAAATCCATATGGAACGCCAGGAACATCAACTTAATTATTTTTTTGTTGCTATAATATAACACCCATTATATTATATCTGTTATATTAAAATTTAATAAGGCGGACCCATATGAACAAAGCCCTGATTCTTTATTACAGCTGCTCGAACAACACCAAAAAAATGGCCCTGCATTTTGGAAAAGAACTAGTCCGGCAAGACTGGGTGGTTGAACAATACAGCCTGAACTCTTTTTTATCGCATGAACTGTCTTTTGAACCCGACCTTGTAATCCTCGGTGTCCCGGTCCATTACTGGGATATCCCGGAGCCTGCAATGATAAAAATCCGGGATCTGCCCCGGTTTGAATCCTCATATGGATTTGTTTTTTCCACCTTTGGCAAATGTGTCTGTAATGAAGTTCCGTTTTTTCTGGCGCAAGAACTTGAAAAAAAAGGCATTTCCATTCTTGGCGGCGCCCAGATTTTAATGCCCCATGCCACCAGAACAAGCAATGGAGAAAGAATCGGAGATATGGAAGACGACTTTGGCAGGGGAGAGCCGGCAAAAGAGACATTGGCCTCCATAAATCGTCCATTTCACACCCTTCGCAATGCCATTGAAATGGAGAACACAAAAGAATTTGACATCCTTAAACTCAAAAGCCTGCATACCCGGGGGAAAAGGGCCGGCATCATGAAATATATTATGAACACCTCATCGAGACGCAGCGTCATGCCCTATATAGAACACGACACAGATAAATGCATTGCATGCCGGGCCTGTGTTTCAAACTGCACGATCCAGGCGATTGATCTTGGTGAAGATAAAAAATTAATCGTTAATAAAAATGATTGCAAAAAGTGTTATCACTGTATGGAAACCTGCCCCAGCGATGCACTTTCCATTAATTTTGACAAAGCCGTCTTCTGGACACGGTCCATTCACCCCATGGCAAAAAATACCCGCACCCGGATCATAATTTAAAACCCGGAACCAAAGGAATTCACCATGCCTCCCAAACAGACCATCACAAAGGAGATGATCATTGCCGCCGCATTTGATCTGGTCAGGCAAAAAGGAAAGACCGCCCTGTCGGCCCGCAATATTGCCGCAGCCCTCTCCTGCTCAACCCAGCCGATCTATTCGTGTTTCAGTACGATGAAAGACCTGGAAGAGATCGTAACAAAAAAAATCCTGGATTTTATTATCCGCACCTACCTGACCGGCAGTTCTTTTTCAGACGATCCTTTTTTCAGCATGGGACTTGGCTATGTCAACCTTGCCAAAACCGACCCCCATCTTTTTGACATGATTTATATGTCGGATCATACACAAAAGTTATTCGGCAACAGCTTTTATCCGAAAAGAAAGGCTGGGCTGGTTCAAACCATGAAAAAAGATGCGACACTTAGCCAGCTTGAAACGAATACCCTCACTGATATTCTGGCCCACATGTGGATTTACACCCATGGACTTGCCATGCTTGCCCGGGTGAACCCAAACATAAGCGAACGCATCATTCACGACAGGCTTCACGAGATGGGGCGCACATTAATCTTCAGCAAATTAGCAGAAAAAGGAATAACACCAGATGAAAATAATTGTCATTAATGCCAGTCCGAAAACCAGTCAGAGCATTACCCTCCAGCATATGCGGTTCCTTGAGCTGCAGACCCCTGAACACGAGTTTGAAACTATCCATATCGGCAGCAAAATATCCGCCTTTGAAAAGCATCCTAAAAAAATTATAGAAATCGCAGAAAAGATAAAAAAAGCAGACGCACTTGTCTGGTCCTACCCTGTATACTATGCCCTTGTTCCCTATCAGTTGAAACGCTTTATTGAACTTTTATTCCAACACTGCGGCAATGATGTTTTTAAAGGCCTTTATGCCACCAGTTTCTCAACATCAATCAATTTTTTCGACCACACCGCCCACAATTACATGCAGGGTGTCAGTGAGCAACTCGGGTTCAGATACATTGACTCCTACTCCGCGCACATGGACGACTTTTTCAAGAAAAAAGAACGTACAAAAATGATTGGTTTTTTGGGATGGTTTATTGAAATTGTTAAACGCGGATTACCCGTCCCACGGAAATATCATATCACTCTGCCGGCTGAAACCGTGTATTCCCCTGATTTTAATGACATCTCGAAGGAAAGACAACCGACCGGGTCTTCTAACATCCTGCTTCTGACCGATGAACAGACACAGGATGCCAATTTAAAAAACATGACACAGATGTTCATAAAGCTTTCAGGGACTGGCGTTACCCTTAAAAACATCCATGATATTGACATAAAAAACGGATGCCTGGGCTGCTGTACATGCGGATACGACAACACCTGTGTCCAGAAAGACGGGTTCATGAAATTTTACAATGACCATGTCAAAGCGGCAGATACGATCATCATTGCCGGCAGTATCAAGGACCATTATCTGTCTGCTAAGTGGAAACAGTTTTTTGACCGCAGTTTTTTCAATGGACATGTACCGGTTTTAAAGGGCAAACGTATCGGATTTATTATTTCAGGGCCCTTGCAGCAACGCCAGAATCTGCGAGAAACGCTGGATGCGCTGACCCAGACCTGACACCTGAAAAGTATCGGTGTTGAAACGGATGAATACGGTTCAACCCAGCAAATAACAGATCACCTGAAAGCCTTTGTGGCGAGAATGGAAATCGCCGGGCTGAAAAATCTGGAATTCGGGGCCGGATTTTACCAGGTCGGGGGTGGAAAAATTTTCAGAGATTTTATCTATGCCACCTCCGCCGTATTCAAAGCAGACCATCTTTTCTATAAAAAGACAGGCATGTACCGCACCTTTCCCCAGCGCAAATTGAAGAAGAGACTGCAAAACACGATATTCTCCTTTTTTGTTGCCATAAAACCTGTCAGGAAAAAAATTCATCAGGATTTTATTCCCGGGATGGTTGCACCCTATATCAAAGCGTTAAAAAAGACGACATAGGTTGCATGCATTTTAAAATATGGCCCTGCAACCTATGTTAAAAATCGTGCTTATACAAGGTTGAATATCCGTATTGCCATTGGGACTTGAGAAATCCAACTGCTATTTGGAATATGGCGGCGGTGCCACAAATCCGCCCACAAGACTGGACAGCCCTTTTGCAAAAGCGATGCTTTTTTTGTCCTCCAGCCTGGCACCGATTATCTGAATCCCTATTGGCAGGCCTGAATCGCTCAATCCAACCGGTGCTGCGGTGGCCGGCAAACCCGATACCACGGCCATCAGTGTCCAGGCAGGATTGCTCATATACCGCCGCTGTTTTCCGTTAACGATTATATGGCGTGATGTTTTCGGCTGGGTCTGATTGTGCTCAAACGCTGTCGTCGGTGTCACCGGGGCCAAAAGTACATCATAATTCTTAAAGAATGCTGCCCACTTCTCCTGCATTGCCTTTTGCCGGGCAATGAGTTTTCGTGGCAGCGGTCCTTCTCTCATGACATTATAGATATCCAGAAACAATTGACGGCTGTCCTTCAGATCAACTCCGGGACGCGCCTTGTCATCTACCTTGACACCTGCTTTTCGCAGCTTATCAACGGTGTTTCGAAGCGTCGACAGGACCTCTGCATCGATCTCAGCTTCGGCGTAGGGATCTGTCAGCCACACCGCAACCCTGTAATCCTTCCATGTTTTTTTAGGAAGCGGCAATAGTTTTGGCCGGCTCTGGGCGGTCAACACTTCCATGGCCATCTCTAAATCCTCTGCGCTTCGGGCCATGGGACCGGCCACAAAAAGGGGAATCATCGGCACGATGTGGTCAGGAACCATACCCGGCGGCGGTGGTATATGCCCCAACCTGGGTACAACACCAAATGTCGGTTTATGCCCATATACACCTGTGTAGTGGGCCGGGATCCTAAGAGACCCACCCAGATCACTGCCCAGCTCCATAGCGGTAAACCCCATTGCCAGCGAAACGGCAGACCCGCCGGATGAACCGCCGGGTGTCCTAACCAGATCCCAGGGATTATTGGTTGTGCCGTACACTTTATTGAAAGTCTGGAAATCCGAGGCATAAAAGGGTGTGTTTGTTTTTCCAAAAACGATAGCCCCCGCATCAATGAGGCGTTGAACGGCAACGGCATTGAGATCCGGCAGATGGCTTTTAAGTCTGGAATCTCCTGAAGTCGCCGGCAGGCCCGCCACCTCAAACACATCTTTTACCGTCATGGGTAACCCATGAAGCGGTCCCCATATCTGCCCTTTAGCAATCGCTTTGTCTGCTTTGGCTGCCCGCGCCCGGGCAGCCTTAACATCCATGGCCACCACGGCATTGACATCCCCGTTGTAACGCTCAATACGCACCAGATAATGTTCAAGCAGTTCACTGGAGGTAATTTCACCTTTCTGAATGGACGCAGCCAACTCAACGGCTGATTGATAATAAACCGGTTTGACCTGATGTTGGGTTTGCGAAAACTTCCCGCAGCTGTAAAATGTACTGATGAGAATGATACTGATACATAGATGAAAAATGTGCCTTAAACGTTTCATAACAGCCCTCCTGTTTCAAAAGTTCAATGTATATCTGTTTTCTGGCAAACAAGGATGATCCGCCCCTGCAATGAAACAAGAAGAATTCATTTTTCTTTGGGGAATTGTTAAAAACTAAATACTAATGATCTGTCTCCCTTTTGAAAAATCCGCTGTCATCCGGCAATGGGCCTGCGGTCACGCCTCGGTAAATAGCCATGCTAATACGTTCCATTTGTTTTATTCTGTCTTCAAATGTCCATTTTGACTTGGTATCCGGTGAGTTCACAATAATATTGGCAAGACCATGGTTGAATATCCACCTGGCGGTCCGGATCTCAAAAATTGCTTCCTGGGAAAGGTTTTTAAACAGAGGATAATCTGCCAGATCCTCATCCAGACGAGCCCAAACTTCCTGCCCCAATTTGCTGGGAATGTTATGGTGGTTTCCGTCAAAAATGGCCTTATACAGCTCTTTTTCCATCTTGGCAAACCGCATATGGCCCACCCCCTGATCGATCCATTTATCCCCGGTCACCGGTGTGGTCATATATTCTTCAAACAGCGCCCAGGCTTTTGTTAAAACATGTTCGCCCAAACT
Source organism: uncultured Desulfobacula sp. (assembly GCA_964562385.1). GTDB lineage: Bacteria > Desulfobacterota > Desulfobacteria > Desulfobacterales > Desulfobacteraceae > Desulfobacula. The sequence goes on along the minus strand of CAZLTD010000045.1, from coordinate 10,500 downwards.
CCCCATAGATTCCAGCTGATAATATATGGGCCGTGTAGATGAATTGAGTTCCTGGGCAATGGATCTTGCTGAAAGTCCGGGCCACCCCTTTTTGCGTACCACATTAAATGCAGCGGTTATGATCGATTCTCTGTTGAATTTTTTTGTTCGTGGCATTTTTTTAAACCATTAATTTCAAATGGTGATGATATAAATATACTCAATAAAATATTGTAACACATGTCACAATTAAACGTTGTGTAACATGTGTTACAAAAAGTGTCAACAACTTTCCTTCCATTTTTCAAAAACGATTTTTAATTTAATTGCGGATTGCCGGGAATCGATGATATGTAACCGTCATGACCGCACACAAACAGGACATGCCGGCAGATCGGGACACCACCCCCTGGGCAATGGTGTTTCTTCTTTTTGGCGCCGGCATTTTATCCGCATGTCAGGTGGGCAAGGTTCCGCCGGTCCTGTCCGACATCCGGTTGGATTTGAATATCAGCCTGCTCTATTCAGGATGGATCCTTTCCATATTTAATGTCACGGGACTTTTACTGGGCACCTGCACCGGGATCATTGCCGACACCATCGGACATCGCCGGCTGATGCTCACAGGATTTGGTTTCCAGATAGCAGGCTGTGTTTTAGGATCGGTGTCCCAGTCATTTGTCCTGCTTTTGTCTGCCCGTTTCCTGGAGGGCGCAGGGTTTTTGTCTGTCATTGTCAGCACCCCGACCCTGATTTTTCAGCAGGTGCGTTCCAAAGACATGAAAGTTGCCCTGTCGGTCTGGAGCTGTTACCTTCCGGCCGGGGCCGCCTTGATGATGGTTTTTATTCCCATGGTGATCCATGTTATTGGCTGGCGGGGGCTGTGGCAGATGAATGCTGTTATCCTGGTCCTGTACGCCATGATCCTTTACTGGCGCACCCGGTCCATAAAATTTGCCGGGACATCTGGCATCGGGATTCACCCGGGTGGCATGATAAGTGACATCATCCACACGACCACGCAGAAAGGTCCTTTTCTGCTGGCAGCAATTTTTATTGCATATTCCTTGCAGTGGCTGGCGGTCATGGGATTTTTGCCAACGCTGATTATAGAAAAATTCGGGTTTTCAAAGTCTCTGGCCTCCCTGCTCACTGCCCTGATGGTGGCCGTTAATATCATCGGGAACCTTGCTGGCGGACGGCTGCTTAAAAGAGGTATCCGGCGGTTCAAACTCATTGCCGGCGCTAGTTTTGTTCAAGCGTTGTGCGCCCTGGCCATCTATTGGGACACCCCAAGTTTCGGCATCAATTACGCAGGCTGCATCATCTTTAGTATTGTGGGCGGGCTGATTCCGGCATCCATTCTTGGCGGGGTCCCCCTGTATGCCCCGTCCAAAAGGCTTGTGGGCACGACAAACGGGCTGGTGATCCAGGGAGGGCAGACCGGCCAGGTTATCGGGCCGCCGATTCTGGCGTTTTTGGTATCCCGGACAGGGTCATGGTCATGCGGTTCATGGTTTCTGGGAAGTGCAGCGCTTTTGGGAATACTGGCAGCCTTGTTGTTGTCCAAGGTCAGACACTCGGATATATAGCCCTATAGCGATTTCCAAAATAACGTTCCTGAAAGATAAAAAATTAACGGAATCGCCACACCCAATATTTCATACAAACCAGTTATAACGAACATAAAATATCACCCTGTGGAGAGCATAACATACCTCACCGGCGCTCTGATTTTTCCAGGCATTTGTTAATCGTATTTACATAGACGATATTCCCACAGGGTTTTGATATATGATCCATATTCCGGTCCGTGGAAGATATCTCCTTCATGGATTCCAGAAAGCCGATATTTCCGGACACAAAAACAATGGGGATATTTGTGTCTTTTTTGCGGATATGCCTGTATACATCCAGGCCGTTTAAGTTGCCCGGCAGAAGATAATCCAGGCTGACCAGGTCAAAATCCTGTGAATCAAATATGTCAATGGCCTCCTGGGCCGTTTGTGCCAACGTGACTTTATGACTAAAGGGAGTATGGGTTAAAATTTTCTCCTGCACATTGGATATGTCCGGTTCATCCTCTACCAGAAGAATCCTTTTTTGGATGACCACCCGCCGCTTTGAAATCTGCTGTTTCTCTTTTACCGTCAACTCCTTTTCAATGACAGGAAGTGACAGGGTAAAACAACTGCCTTTATTTACCTTGCTTTCAAACGCAACGCTGCCTCTGTGCTTTTCTATGTATTTTTTTACATTGGACATACCGTAGCCGGTTCCCTTGATCCCGGGCCGGTAAGCCCCCGTGACATCGCGGCTGCCTTTCAGGGTAAATGAAGGGGCATAGATATCTTCAACGCACTCCTTGGGTATTCCGCACCCGTTATCTGAAATCTCTATAAACAACAGACCGTTTTTCACAAAAGTTTTAATCACAAGCCGTGGTTTTTCCACCAGGCTCATGGCATGAACACCATTTTGGACAATATTGACCAGAGCATGCTCAATCATGCCCGGGTCTGCCAGAATTTCAGGCAGTCCGGGATTGTACTCTTTTACCACAGTGGTATTGTCCAGATCCTTTTTTAACAGGTTGATTACCAGATCAATTTTTGAATTGACATCAAAGTACTCTTCCTTGGGTTCCTGATCTTTGGCAAATGCGACAAGGTTCTGGGTCATACTCTTGCCCCGCAGAGTCTGCTCCAGGATAACATTCAGGCTGGACAGCGTATCCTCTTCCTGGCAGTCGAGCATCGAAATCTCAGCATGCCCCATGATGGCCCCTAAAATATTGTTAAAATCGTGGGCCATTTTCCCGGCCACCTGGCCCACCAGGGCGTATTTTTCCTGTTCGGCATTAAACTTTAGGGCCTCATCTTTTTCTTTCTGCCTTATTTTCCGGTCGGTGATATCCCGTATCGCGGAAAGAATCATCTCTTCGCCATGAAAGTTAAACAGGGTGGAACTGACCTCAACGGGGAACACATCCCCTTCCTTTGTTTTATGCTCAAGCTCAAAAACAATCTGGCCCTGTTTGATTAAATCAACCCTGGGCGCCGCGCCTTTGATCAGACTTCTTTTCGCCCTGCGTGTATGCAGATGGTGCGGGCCGATTTTTTTGAATTCTTCGCGGGTGTACCCATACCGTTTGCATGCGATGTCATTGACCTCTACAAAATTTGAAAATCCCTTGTCTACCAGGCGATGCACTAAAATCGCATCCTCGATACCGTTAAACAGGGTTCGAAACTTATTTTCACTCTCCGCCAGTGCTGTGGCTGCCTGCTTTTTCTCGGTAATGTCTGTGGCAATGGTAAGCTTCACCAGGCGGTCATCCGACCATTTAATGGCCTGGTTTGAAACTTCAAAGATACGGTTCAGCCATTTATTGTGATACTCGCTTTCACAGACCCCCCGCGGTACGCCGTTCTCATCAAGCACATCTTTGTTGCTGCAATGTTTACAAGGTTCGGTCCGGTCTTTCATCAGCACTTTCCAGCAGGTTTTTCCCACAAACTGTGCTGGGGATTTGCCATAGTATCCTGCCATGGTCTGATTGACAAACAATAGCTCACAGGTTTCAATATCCACGACATAGACCGCTGACGTCAGGTTATCGAGCACCCGGACAAACTGCTCCCTGGACCTGCGAAGCTGGCTTTCAACATCTTTTTCGCCGGTGATATCCCTGCCGCACCCAACCGTTCCGATCATTTCCCCTTTTTTGTTAAAAAACGGTGCCTTGTTGACTTCCAGGATTAAATACTCCCCCCTGACACGGCCTTCCTCAATAAATTTCCCCGGTTTTTTTGTATCTTTTACAATCTGGTCCGAATTGACGCAAATCTCCCCAAAAGTGTGATCAAAGCCAGTCTGGCGTTCCCGGTTTGCAAAAAAAAGGTCTGTTTTACCAATGACTTCGGATCTGTTTTCGGCCATCAGCAATTTGTCACAAATGGCCTGGTTGGCAAAGATGAACTCGTTCTCCATATTCTTTGCCCAGATCAAATCAGCGACATTATCAATGACCATCTGGAAAAGTGATGACTCCTGACAGGAAAAATCCTCCATTCCCTGAATGGAAAAAATCCGTTGTTCCAAACTGTCTGAAATTTCATTTCTTTTGTTACGGGGCATGGCAAACATCCAATAGCTTTGTTACATATTGATATTTTCAACGGACTGTCTGTGTCTGGTTCCTTGGAATCTTCAGGCGGATCGTTCGAAAAAATTACAATAATTCTATTAACAAAATACAGGGAAAATTGAACACAAAACCTTTTTTTCTTACCCTATTTTTTAAATAATTGCCAATAAAAAAATGACGAAACTTCATAAAAAAATCAAGGAATCCCCAGATATCTTTTTATTCCGGCATCTTAAGAAATTGACAGCGGTTTTCCAAACAAAACATGGTTTTCCCATCGTCTTTTACCTGGGGTAAAAAACCGTCCGCCCCTGTGACACCTTCTTGTATATCCTTTAACACCAGTGGTTTCAGATTCAACTTGCATGATGGTGCATTCAATCAAATCAGGGTAAAACCTTGTGTTGTTGATTTTTTCGTCAAGAAGATATTTTTGAGTAGTGTTTTACACCGGTGCTGATACTTTACTGATAATCAACCTGATAAAACGCGAACAGGCACCACAACAAAAACTCAGTCTCCAAATTTCATAAAAAATTGGGACTATCTCTTTGCCTTGCGAACCGTCAGGTACACATTCGCCCCAAAGATAAGACACGCCCCGGCCCAGCCCGACATCGGCAGGACCGGATCCATGGCGATAAGAGGGCCGAGTATGGCTGCCAGTAAAATCCGCGTTGACGAAATGATCCCGCCTTCAAGCGCTGTAACATACTTAAAACCCAGGGTGATCAGGTACTGGCCCAAAATGGCGGCAGCAGAACACCAGAAAAGGTATTGAAATTCAATCCATGGGGGCAGATAGATCCGGTCATAAAAAAGGACCAGGATAATCAGCGACCCCAGGCCAAACAGGAAAAAAAGCGTGGTTTGGGTGTCATGCACCCTGCGGGACAGGTTCAGGTACATTATGGCCACAGCCGCACTGATACCTGAGGCCAGCGCCCACAAGGAATTGACATTGAAGTTCAATTTACCGGGAGACAGGATCAGCCAGATCCCGGCAAAGGCAAAAAGAACAATGAGAACAGCCACCGCATCCCGCTGTTCCTTTAAAAAAAACCAGGAGAACAGCGTGATGAACAGAGGATAGGTCATATTTAAAATATTGGCCTGGGCAACAGAGGTCAGGGCGACACCCTGAAAAAAACAATAGACCGCCACACAATTGGCAAGGGTTCGGCCGATCAGATACCGTTTTTTCCTTACCACGATCTTTTTTTTCTGCAGGGCCATGAGAATCAGGACCGTTAAAAATCCCAGCAGGAATCTGGAAAACACAAAAAAAGCAGGGTCGATAAGAAGCCCTTTTATGCGGGACCATTTTATAATAACAGTGGCAAGATAAAAAAAGAAAGCCGATCCGAAAATACTGATGCAGCCCAGGACGGCCTTAAGATTCAATTGTGTTACAAAAGATCGCTTTTTTGATTTGTCATTTGCTGCACTCAACGGAATCCGGATCACTCTTGCAAATAGCATCATCAAGAATGCTTTTGAAATAAGGCGTGATTTTTTCAAACTTGATTGCCATGCCGTGTTCTTCCACCCGCACGATCACGCCGCTGATTTTAAATGGTTTATCATACCCGGGAATGGAAAAAACAACCTTGACCTTTTCATCCATTTCAAATTTTCCGGGTGTGTTTATATAGATCCCACTGGCACTGACATCGCGCATGTCTGTCTGGACAACGCGCTGGACACTGGCTACATCCACATGGCTTTTGGTTTTCACACGCTTGAACTCTCTATGCTTATCCTTTTGCCATTCCTTTAAAATCGAGAGCATCTCTTCCTGCTGATCAGATGTCAATTTCTCAACTCTTTGTGCAATTTCATTAAGTATATTCATAGCAGTTTCCAATGGTTAGCGACCCCACAGGTCTATTCTCTTTCAATTTCAATGGGATATAACCTATTTTACACAATTTCTCAAGTTTCACACAAAAAATATGGCATTGTATCACTATTTAGTTTGACAATCAAAATAAATCTGTTTATAGTTTGACTATCAAACTAAAATAGACAGGAGAGATATGAAAGACAACGACTTCAACCATTTCAGCGAATCCATTATCCAGTTTTACGAAAAACTGTTTTCATGGGAACATGCCGTGGCCAGGAACACAGGGCTGTCTGTCCAGCAGAACCACACCATCGATATTGTGGGCGGCTCCGGCCCCATACGGATGAAACCGCTGGCCAATAAGCTCAGCATCACCACCGGGACCCTGACCGTTATGATCGACCGCCTGGAAAAATCAGGCTATGTCAAGCGGCAAAAAGACCCTGAAGACGGCCGTGGATTCAACATCATCCTCACGGAAAAAGGACGGATGATTCATGAAGAACATCATGCCTATCACCAACAACTTGCCGAAGATATATTAGGACTTCTGGGCCAGGAAGAGGCAAAAGCATTTTCAACCATGCTGACCAAAATAAATGAAGGTTTATAACACCATGACACATCCCTGCAGTTCACAAAACAAATTACCGCAATCACAAAAAAATGAGAAAGTCACCCTTATCGTGGTGATCATCACCCTGATTACCATGGTTGTAGAGATTGTTGCCGGAATCCTGTCCGGGTCCATGGCACTGTTATCCGACGGCATTCACATGGGCACCCATGCAGTGGCATTGTTTATTACACTTGCCGCCTATATTTTTGCCAGAAAACAGAGCAGCAACCCCTCCTTTAGTTTCGGTACGGGAAAAGTGGGGGTGCTTGGCGGCTATACCAATGCCATCCTGCTCCTGTTTGCCGCCGCCGCCATGGCGTTTGAGTCTGTAGAACGCCTGATCCACCCCGTGGATATCAGATTTAATGAAGCCATCATCGTTGCTGTTATCGGTCTTGTCGTCAATATCGTGTCCGCCGTTATTCTCGGCCACGGAGATGACGGTCATGACCATGGACACTCCCACGGGCACGATCATCATCATGGCCCTCATCATGACCATTCCAAAGAGAACGGTCGGCATGAAGATCACAATTTAAAGGCCGCCTACCTTCATGTTATTACAGACGCTTTGACATCGGTTCTGGCCATTGCCGCCCTGCTGGTTGCCAAATATTTCGGGTTCACCTGGGCTGATCCCGTGGTCGGTATTTTAGGGGCCATTGTTGTCACAAAGTGGGCAATGGGACTCTTAAAACAGACCAGCAGTCTTCTTTTGGACAAGTGCGACGCCACAGAAGAGATTAAAAAACTTCGCACCCTGATTGAAAGTAAGGATACGATCATAAATGACATCCACCTGTGGCAGATATCTGAAAATGAACGGTCCCTGATTTTAAGCCTTGCCACCACGCAGGATCATGAACCTTCATTTTACCATGAAGTGGTCCGGCAGGTGGGCAGCTTTGAACATATCACGGTGGAGATCAACCGGCCAAAGGGAGAAGCATCATGATAAAGCCATGGCTGATCCTGCTGATTCATCAGGTGCTCTATCAAGGCATGTTCTTTGCCAAGAACATCCATTTAAAAAAGAGTATCGGCAAAAAAATCAGGGGCCACAATATTGAAGCCACGCTGTCCATTCTGTTTTTTATCTGCTTTATCGGTCTGGCCCTTTTCTTTGCCGCCACGTCCCGGCCACAGGGCACACTGCCGCTGATCACTCCGGCTGTTTCCAGAGGCATGGCCTTTTTCATGTTACTGACAAACCTTATCATTTCAGGTGCCGCCCTGCTTCATTTGAAAGATTCCTGGCGGGTGGGTGTTCTTGAAGACCAGAAAACCGCGCTTGTCACAACCGGCATCTTCGCTTATTCACGAAATCCCTATTTTGTATCCTATCTCCTGATGTTTTTTGCCTATGCCCTGCTGCTGGGAAGTCTCATCTTGTTCACCCTGTCTTTATTGGGATGGCTCCTTATCCATCTGATGATTTTAAAAGAGGAAAAATACCTATTGAATGTCCATAAGGATGCATACCGGCAATACACAGAAAATGTCCCCAGGTATCTGTTATTTTAACATGCACTGGCTGTTGAATCATGATATGAACAATGAAGAACAGGTAAGGCAAAAGACGTTGAACCGTTGAACCGGTACTCAATGAGACCAATAATCTTTAAGGCAGGTATCATGACCTACAATTTTGACCCGGACAAATGGTATGATAATGAACTTTTCATGATCCAGGCCCAACTCAAAAAAAAAGAGTTGAGCAAAGAAGCGTTCGACCAGGCCATCGAGGATCTGGAACAGAAGCATGACAAGATGTGGCAAAGATTAGACGGGACATACAAAATTGGCCCCTCCAATGGTTGAAATAAACCCCGGATAATGATAATTCACTAATTTTACCGTTAATTACTGCCATGAGGCAGATCAGGTATATTTATTACCCAACTATGTGCCTCACAACAAAGAATGAAAGAAATTTAATTATTTTGGCTTCTCTTTCATATAAAGTTAAGAAACAAAGATGTCTAAAAAATTTGAAATAGAAATTTTACCTTTAAGAGAAAACATCGACCGCATTGATGCGAAGATCCTGTCGCTTCTTGAAAAGCGCCAGGCCCAGGTTGAAAAAGTGGTCATGCTCAAAAAAAAGCACAACATCCCGGTCTGGCACCCGGCAAGAGAAGAGGATCTGATCTCAAAACTGCGGGACCAGGCCCGAAAAGCCGATCTTGACCCCGATTTCATGGAAGATCTATACCGGGTGATCCTGCGCCAGTCAAGGGACCGCCAGGCCGGCAAGATGAAATACAAAGGCACCTTGAAAAACGGCAAAGTCCTTATCATCGGCGGTAACGGCCAGATGGGCCGTTTCTTTGCCTCCCTGTTTAAAAAATCCGGTTACAGGATCGCCATTTTAGGGGAAAATGACTGGAACCGGGCCCAAACCCTTTGTGCCGACATTGATCTTTGCATGGTGTCTGTCCCCATTGACCAGACCACCCCGGTTATTGAAAAAATAGCCCCGTATCTGTCTGACAAAACAATCCTGGCAGACCTGACCAGTATCAAACAAGCGCCCCTTGCCGCCATGCTCAAAGCACATACAGGCCCTGTCATAGGACTTCATCCCATATTCGGTCCCACCACCGGCACCCTTGACAAGCAGATCATGGTAATCTGCCCGGGACGCGATGACGACAACTGCCAGTGGCTTGTGGACCAGCTCTCCTTCTGGGATGCCGTCATTGTCACGGCCAGTGCCAAAGAGCACGACGAGGTCATGGAAATCGTCCAGGCGCTTCGCCATTTTGCCACTTTCTGTTTTGGCCGTTTCATGTACGAAAAACAAATTGAACTGGAACGAACCCTTGAATTTTCAAGCCCCATCTACCGCCTGGAATTAGGAATGGTGGGACGGCTTTTTGCCCAGAATGCAGGTCTTTATTCTGAAATTATATTTGCCTCATCAAAACGCCGGCAGCTTCTCAAGGACTTTATCACCTCCATGAACACCCATATGGATCTTCTTGAAACCAACGACAAGAACCAGTTCAATGAAAAATTCAATGAAATCGCCAAATGGTTCGGCCCCTTCAGCGAACAGGCCATGAGAGAGAGCACCTTTTTGATCAACAAACTGATTGAACGGTTTTAGAGGGGCAATTCAAGGGCTTCCCAAGTTCTTGTATGAGCCTCTTCCTACATGCCACAGTCTTAGGTTGACTCCGCCGGTTCTTTACACCCTTGCCACTAACGGGTAATCTTGTATTGCCTTCGGCTATGCATATGGTTGATGCAAACCTAATCTTTAGTGGATTTTCCTTCTTTCTTTTGCTCTCCCCCAGTGGCATAGCCATCACGTTTCCACCAGTCCAAACCGCCTAAAAGCTCCTTTGTTTGAAATCCTAATTTAGTTAATTGAAGAGCCCCTTTTGTTGAAGCATTACACCCAATACCGTCACAATATGTAACGTATGACTTAGATTTATCCAAATGGTTTGTAGTCAGTTCAGACATAGTTTTATGGGGAATGTTTATAGCTGTGGGAAGATGTTCAGTGTCATAGGCTTCTTTAGAACGGACATCAACAACTATCAATGGTTCTCCATTTTTTATTGCTTCGAATAAATCCCAAGAGTCAGTTTCGAATGATAGTTTAGCTTCATAAAATTCTATTTGATTCATATGTGATCCTTTATAGAATATGCATCACCATGGTTTATCAGGCCTCTTTGAACTGATAGCAGGTAGAGTTAATTATTATAAAAAAAAATACAATAGTAAAGTTTTTGTAATCATCAATCGCCATATCCAAACTTCGGGCCGGGCAATCCGTTCGCGTCTGAGCTTAATTTTCAAGAGCTTTTAAATTTGCTTCACTAAATGCCGTGAACTTAAGGTCCGGTAGGTCCTCAAACAGCACGTCATTTGACGCTTCGCTTCATT